>JAGWYG010000247.1 GCA_018969485.1 Chloroflexota bacterium | reverse complement strand
CCTGCGTATTCGACAGCGTCAGCGTGCCGCTGCTGACAGAGATAGCGCCGCCGCTGTCGCTGGTGTATCCGTCGCGCAGCGTCATTCCATAGACATCGGCGTTGTTGCTGACCAGAAGCACCCGCGATGCGTCGCCGGCGCTGATCGTCAGCAGGCTGGCGCCCGGGCCGCTGATCACCAGGGTCTTGGTGATTTCCAGCGCGCCGCTCGTCAGGGTGATGGTCTTCGGGGTGTTGAACGACGCATCGAACGTGACGGTGGCGCCGGAAGAGGCGCAGTTGATGGCGTTGCGCAGTGAGCCGGCGCCGGCGTCATTCGTGTTCGTGACCACCACACATGGAACCCCGCTCGCCGATGATCTCGCCGGCGGCGCCACCGCCAGCGCCGTCGCCGTCATGGCCGCCGCCAGCATGAACTGGCCGGCCATTCGTGAAAATTCTGTTCTGCCTGAGTTGAAAAAGTGATTTGTAGCGGTATTCATGAACCTGGAGCTGGCCTTATGTGCGTAGTGTGGGCGATCCTACGAGGTCTGTTGGTGATCGCATGGTGTTTTTTTTGGTGAATGTTTAGTGATGCAGGAGCGACCAGACGTCCGCTCTCGCATCTGCACTACACTCGGGCGTACGAAATGCGACAGGCCGTGCCGCAGTCCCGCGTCCGATGGATCGAACGTCCGCGTCTGTGGCGCATGCTGGACGACTGGCGGACGCTGCGGCTGATCCGCGTCAGCGCGCCGGCGGGGTTCGGCAAGACGACGCTGGCGGCGATGTGGCTGCAGCAGATTGGGGCGGAGCCGTTCGTCGCATGGTTGTCGCTTGACGCCGAGGACGACGCGCCGGCGGTGCTGCTGCGGCACCTCGAAGAATCGCTGCAGGCGAAGCTGCCCGACCTGGCGGCGGGTGTGGCGCTCGAAAGCGCCGGCCGTCTGTCGTTCGCGCGAGCGGCGCGGCTGCTCTGCGGCGTGGTGGCGTCGTCGCCGCACGAGTTCGTGCTGGTGCTGGACGATGTGCACGTGCTGCAGACCGAGGATTCGCTGGCGATGCTGCAGCAGCTGCTCGACGCGGCGCCGGCCAATCTGCATCTGATGCTGCTGTCGCGCGAGACGCCGCCGCTGAACGTCTCACGCATGCGCCTGCAGGGGACGCTGCTGGACATCGTGGCGGCGGACCTGAGCCTGGATCACGAGGAATTCGGTGCGTTCGTGCGCGGGAGCGCACTGGCCGGGCTGAGCGCGGATTGCCTGGCGGAAATCGAGCAGCGGGCGGACGGCTGGATTGCCGGCTTGCAGATGCTGTCGCTGACGCGGCATGCGCGCGAGGCGCCGCCGGACGCAGCGCAGCAGGCGCGAATCATGGCCGAGTTCATGGAGCGGGAAGTCTTGCGCAATATGGACCCGGCAGTGCGCGCGTTTCTGATCGACACGGCGCTGCTGCCGTGGCTGGCGGCGGAGCCGGCGACAGTCGTCACCGGGCTGGATGAAGCACACTGCACGCAGCTGCTGTATG
>JAGWYG010000246.1 GCA_018969485.1 Chloroflexota bacterium | reverse complement strand
TGGGGCAGTGCACAGCAGAACAACGCCTTGCCGCCGGCACGCTCGGATTCGGTCAGCGTGTCTGCCCTTGACTTGCCGTGGTCCACCGCGCCGGCCAGAATCGAGCCCTTGCAGGCGCCGCAAACGCCGTCGCGACAGCCGTAGGGCAGATTGATGCCGGCCGCGAGTGCGGCTTCCAGGATTGTCTGGCCGGGTTCGGCGGCGAACTGTTGGCCGCTCGGTTCCAGCCGGATCGTCGTTACAGTCAAACGTGAGTCCTCATTCCTTGAACGATGCCGCCGGACCGAGTCCCGCCAGATACATGGCCCACCGTGCGACACGGTTGCTGCTGGTCGGCGGCGGCGATGTCGCCTTCCGGACGCTGGCGTTGTTGCCGCGTGGGTGGCAGGTCACTGCGTTCGTGCGCCCCGGACCCCAGGCGGCCCGCTTGCGCTCGGCCGGCGTCCGTGTCGTCGTCGGCGACCTGGACGACCGCACGACGCTGGCGCGACTTTCGGGCCGGACCGACCGCATCATCTATTCAGCGCCACCGGCGTCCGATACGGACGGGGAGCCTCGGCTGAGGCGGACCCTCGCAGCGCTGTCCGGCTCCAGATTACCACGCAGTCTGGTTTATATCAGCACCAGCGGTGTCTACGGCGATCACGGCGGCTCGCTGGTCAGCGAGACGGCGTTGCTGCGGACGGCCTCGCCGCGCGCCCGGCGGCGCGTCGCGGCGGAGCGGCTGTTGCGGCGCTGGGGACGCGATACCGGCGTTGCCACGGCGATCCTCCGCGCGCCCGGCATCTACGCGGCAGACCGGTTGCCGGTGGCGCGCATCCGTGCCGGGGCGCCGGCCATCGAGGCGACCGAGGACAGCTACAGCAACCACATCCACGCCGACGACCTGGCGCGTGCCTGCGTGCTGGCGCTGTTCCGGGCGCGCGGCGGGCGCGCCTTTAACGTGTGCGACGACGCACCGCTGCGCATGGGCGATTACTTTGATGCCGTCGCTGACCGCTTTGGCCTGCCGCGGCCGCCGCGCCTGCCGCGCGATCTTGTGCGCGCGCGCGTCGATCCGATGCTGTGGTCGTTCATGGCCGAATCGCGGCAGCTCGACAACCGACGTGTGCGGCGGGAACTGCGCCTGCGCTTGCGCTATCCCACGGTCGCATCCTTTCTGGAGACGACCGATGCCGCGGTTCCCAATACCAGCCCCTGACCCATTGCATCAGAGGGGCGAGCCGCAGGCGGCGGTGATGCTGCTGCTGACGACCTTCCCCGACCGCGAGCGGGCGGAGACCGCCGCCCGTGCGTGGGTCGAGGCCGGCCTCGCTGCCTGTGTGCACATCGCCGCGAGCGGTCGCTCGGTCTACCGCTGGCAGGGCGCGATCGAGACCGCCGACGAGGTCGCCGTCACCGCCAAGACCACTACCGACCGCATCGATGCGCTGCATGAGGCGCTGCGCGTGACTCATCCCTACGAACTTCCCGAGGTGCTGCTGGTCTCTCCCGAGGGTGGTAGCG
>JAGWYG010000245.1 GCA_018969485.1 Chloroflexota bacterium | reverse complement strand
GGGGCGAGGCGGAAACGGTGCTGATCTGCGGCGCCGAGACCTATTACCCGCGCAGCGCCGACGCGGTGCGCGGTGACGCCGGGCTCCTGCAGGGGATCCCGGCGGACTACGCCTCGGACGACGCAGTCGGCAGCAGCGAACTCGAGCAAGCGCACGGCCTCAGCCTGCCGATCCACGGTTTTCCGCTGTTTGAAAACGCGCTGTGGGCGCGTTCCGGCCTGTCGCGCGAGGCCTGGCTGGCGCGCGTCGGGGCGCTGTGGTCGGGCTTCAGCGCGGTGGCCGCGACCCATCCCAATGCGTGGACGCGGGCGCCCGTCGATGCCGCCACCATCACGACGCCCGGCCCGGACAATCGCCCGATCTGCTTCCCCTACACCAAGCGCATGGTCTCGCTGGTGATGGCGGATCTGGGCGCGGCGGTGATCATGAGCACCGCGCGCCGGGCGGGTGCGCTGCGCGATGGCGCAGGCGCGCCGGTGTATTTCCTCGGCGGCGCCTACGCCCGCGATCGCCAGCGGTTTTTCATCGAGAAGGCGGACTACACGCGCAGCCCGGCGATGGCGCAGGCGGTGCGCAGCGCCGAGTCAAGGGCGGGCGTGGCGGCCGCCGAGCTCGAATGCTTCGACCTCTACAGCTGCTTCCCCTGCGCGGTGCAGGTGGCCCAGCGCGAGATCGGCATCGATGCGCAGGACCCGCGGCCGCTGACGCTGACCGGCGGGCTCGGCTTCTTCGGCGGCCCCGGCAGCAACTACGCCCTGCACGGCATCGCCACCATGGCCGAGGCGATCGCCGCCGGCCGCTATCGCAACGGCATGGCCACCGCACTCGGCTGGTTCATGCACAAGTACGCCGCCGGGATCTACAGCGCGACGCCCGGCACGGCCGATCTCCGCGACGCGGATCTGACCGACACCGCGCAGCCCGATGCCGGCGCGCCGCCGGTGCCGATGGTGAGTGCGCCCGCCGGCGCGGGCGTGCTCGACACCTACACCATCATCTACAACCGCGCGCAGGAACCGGGCTGTTCACTGCTGTACGGGCATACGCCAGACGGTTTGCGCTTCGTCGCCAACGGCGTGCACGACGCTGATGTCTACGCGGAATTGACGGCCAGCAACCAGATTGGACGTCGGCTTACGCTGCGCTCGCGCGACGGCCGCAACGAAGCGGCCTTCGCCGACTGATGCGAGCGCGCTCAGGCGCGCAGCTTGCGGTAGCGCTCCAGCGCAGTCTCGCGAATCACCACCGGCTTCCGGCAGCCCAGTTCCTGCAGGAAGGCAAGCTCGGCGGCTTCGTCGCGCGTTTCCTTCCACCAGGCCTTGATGGTGTCGTGTTTGCCTTCGTTCCAGGCATAGCCGTTGGCCTTCGCCGCGTCCTTGCACTCGAAGGGCAGATTGACCGCGTGCACCCGCCAGCTCGGCTGGCGGGCGTGATTCAGCAGCATGGATAGCAGCGTGTGCTGCGCGCCCGGCGCCGGCTGGGCGAGCAGCGCCAGCAGCATGTCGACGTCCG
>JAGWYG010000244.1 GCA_018969485.1 Chloroflexota bacterium | reverse complement strand
TTCCTTTCGTCACTCCTTGAAATGCGCATCACGCTGGCTGAACGTCTGAATCATGAAGGCGCCACTGCCGAGCACCGCTAGACAGATGGCGAGTTCGAACAGCCACGACGTGCTGACGAAGAAGCCGTCCGGCAGCGGTAGTCCGATGAGCGCGCCGAAGTCGAGCGGCGCGAAGAACGCCGCGCCGTTCTGGCCGGCGCCCAGCGGCGTCGGCAGGCCGAGCAGCGCCGGCGCGAGCGAGCCGAGGAACACCGTCGCCAGGCCGGCGCCGATGAGCACCGGCGGCTTCAGCCATGGCAGGCGCGTGCGCATTTCTTCCGCGCCGAAGATTAGATGCTGGAAGGCCACGGCCAGCGCGATGATCACGCCGGCGGTGAAGCCGTCGCCGGGCTGGTCGTGGCCGTAGATCATGTGCACCATGCCGATCACGATGGCTACCGGCAGCACGATCTCGCCGAGGATGCGCGCGAACGACGACAGCCGCGCGCCCGCGATGCCGCGGATCGGCACGGCCGGCGTCGCCGGCTCCGGCGCCGCCGGCTCCGGCGCCGCCGGCGGCGGCGGCAGCGGGTGCTTCTTCACTGCGTCGCGCAGCAGCGTCAGCACGGTCAGCCCGGCCATGCTGAACACGGTGATTTCGATCATCGTGTCGAAGCCGCGGAAGTCCACGACGATCGCGCCGACGATGTCGGCTGCGCCGGTCAGTGGCTTGCTGTTCGCTTCGTAGTACGGCGTGACGACGCTCGCGCGCGGGCGCGACGTCAGCGCGTAGAAGCAGATCGCCGCCATGACGAACCCGGAGACGACGGCGACCAGAAGGTTGCGCAGCTGCATTTCGGGCGGCGCGATGTGCGCCAGAACGCCGGCGCGCTTCGCTGCTTTCTTGTCCTGCTTCGACTGCGACTTGTCCTGCGGCACGCCGAACGGCCGCTGCGCCACGCCGCCGTCCTGCGGCAGCGCCTTGAGCGCGAAGAGCAGCATCGCAGTCGTCAGCACGTCGACGACGATTTGCACCAGGGCCACGTCCGGCGACGGCTCGAGCGCGATGAGCAGCGCCATGGCGATGCCGGAGGCGCCGAGCGCCAGGATCGCCAGCACGTCGCGCTGCATCAGCAGCGCCGCGATGCTGGCGCCGCAGGTGATGAGCAGCGCCGCCACTCGCAGCCAGTTCATCTCGGTGAACGACACGGACGCTTCTGCGCCGAACGGCAGGCGCCCGTAGAGCGCCACGAGCGCGCCGATCGCCGTCAGCATCACGACGAGGTAGCGGCGGATGCTGCCGTTCTGCAGGCGCCCGGCCAGCCTGGCGGCGGCGTCGAGCGCAGCGAGCACAGCGCCGTAGAGCTTCACCACGGCCAGGCGCGGCGCGCGCGCGTACGCTTCACGGTTCTGCCAGCGCGCGCGCAGCCCGAAGATGGCCACGCCGCCGGCGATGGCGATCATGCTGAGCGCCAGCGGCAGGTTGAAGCCGGTGAACAGCGCCAGGTCGACTTTGACTTTCGCGCCGTACGCAGCCTTGGCC
>JAGWYG010000243.1 GCA_018969485.1 Chloroflexota bacterium | reverse complement strand
CGGCTCGGGGGCGGTGGTCGAGGTGTACGACCAGCGCGGGCTGCGCGGGCGGTTCGTCGCGCCGGCGAGCGGTGCCGGCAAGTGGTGGACGGTGTTCCACTACGTCGGATCGAGCCGCACGCTCACGGCGGTGAACACCCTGGGTAACGTCCGGCCGCTGCCGTGAGCACGGCGTGGCGCTGCTGGTGTCCATGTGCCGGTCGCCGCGGCTCGGTGGTGCCCCTGGCCAGGGTTACCCGGCCGGTCCTGTGAATCTGTGCCGGCGACACATGATGAGGAGGTAGGATGATGTCCGGTGCATCGCGACATGACGTCACCCGGCGGCGCTGGCACACGGCCTGGCTGCTGCTGGCGCTGGGCCTGCTGGCGTCGCTGGCCGCCACACCTGGCCATGCGATCGTGCCGGCGCAGGAGATCGCGCCGGCAAGCGTGCAGGTGACACAGCTGGCGGCAGGATTTGCACACACCTGTGCCCTGCTCGCCGATGGCACCGTGCGCTGCTGGGGCGCCAACGGGGATGGCCAGATCGGCGATGGCACGACCACCGATCGCCTGACGCCGGTGGCAGTGACTGGCCTGACGGGCGTGACCGCGGTCTCGGCAGGTGGCGGGCATACGTGCGCGCTCCGCACCGGTGGACAGCTGGTGTGCTGGGGCGACAACGATTACGGCCAGCTCGGCGATGGCACGACCGTCGACAAGCGCGCGCCGACCGAGGTGAGCGGCGTGTCGGGCTTCGTCGCCATGGTGAGCGCGGGTTATAAGCATACGTGCGCGGTGCTGACGAGCGGTGGCGCGTACTGCTGGGGCCGCAACAGCACGGGTCAGCTGGGTGACAACAGCATCATCCACCGCTCGACGCCGGTCGCCGTGTGGGGTCGCGACGGCGGCGTCGCCGAGGTGGTGACGGGAGCCGAACATAGCTGTGCCCGGACCACCGGCGGTGCGCTGTTCTGCGGCGGGAACAACTTCGCCGGGCAGGTGGGTGATGGCAGCACGGCCAACCGCTCGCCGTGGGTGGCGGTCAGTGGGCTGGGCAGCGGCGTGACGCAGGTCCGCACGAGTGCGCACCATACCTGTGCGATCGTCGGCGGCGGCGTGCGCTGCTGGGGCTACAACGTCAGCGGTCAGGTCGGCGATGGCACGACGGGCGATCGCGCCACGCCATTCAGCGTGCCCGGCGAGAGCAGCGGTGTGAGCGAGCTGTCACCGGGCGGCTGGCACACATGTGCGCGGCACAGCGATCGTGGCGTGACCTGCTGGGGCGCTAACGATCAGGGCCAGCTCGGCAATAATTCCACCACCGATCGGGGCGTCAGCGGGTTCGTCAGCGGATTGGCTGGCGATGTGGTACAGGTAGCCGCCGGAGGGAAGCACACCTGCGCGCTGCGCGCCGCCGGGCAGGTGCTGTGCTGGGGCTGGAATCTGTACGGACAGCTGGGTGATGGCACGACGACCAATCGCCTGGCGCCAGTCGTCATCAATGGCATCGTGCCGACCGCGACGCCGACGCGCACCGCCACCC
>JAGWYG010000242.1 GCA_018969485.1 Chloroflexota bacterium | reverse complement strand
CCGCATCGAGGACGACGCGCTGGTGACCGCCGATGGCCACGAGAACCTCACCGCGGCGGCGCCCAAGTCGGTCGCCGACATCGAGGCGCTGATGGGCGATCGCTGATGATCCCGTCGGTGGATGTTGCGATCGTCGGCGGCGGGCCGGTCGGCTGCGCCTGCGCGGCGTTGCTCGCACGCGCCGGCGTCGATGTCGCGGTGCTCGAGGCCTCGACCGCCGTAACACCCGATCCGCGAGCGCTCGCCATCGCCTGGTCGAGTCGGCAGACGCTCGCCGACCTCGGCGTCTGGGAGTCGCTGACGGCGACGCCGATGCTGCACGTCCATGTCTCCGAAGCGGGACGTCCGGGCAGCACGACGCTCGATGCCACCACGGCCGGCCTGCCGGCGCTCGGCTTCACGGTTCGCTACAGCGACCTCGCCGTCGCCCTGCGCGAGGTGGTCGGGGCCGCACTGCACACCGGCGTGCGGGTGACCGGCGTCGATGCGCCAGTGGCTGCCGATGCACCGGCGACCGTTCATGTTGAGACCGCCGAGGGCGCTGCTGACATCGCCGCGCGGCTGGTGGTGGTGGCCGACGGGCAGGGCGACTGGCCGGGCATTCGCCGGCGGGCTCGCGAGTATCCACACGAGGCGCTGCTGGTCGATCTGCGCTTTGAGCATGCGCCCGCTGGCTGGGCGTGGGAGCGCTTCACGCCCGAAGGACCGATGGCGATCCTGCCGCGCGCGGTCGATGGCACGCTGTGCCACACGCTGGTCTGGAGCCTGCCGCCGCAGCGCGTCGAGGCGCTGATGGCGCTCGACGACGCGGCGCTCGGCGACGCCATCTGTGCTGCTGTGGGGCCACGTCTGGGTCGCGTGCTGCAGATCGACGCGCGCGCCAAGCGGCGCACCACATTGGCGGTGGCGCGGCCGCGCACCGGACCGCGACTGGTGGTGATCGGCAACGCTGCGCAGACCCTGCACCCGATCGCCGGACAAGGCTTCAACCTCGGTTTGCGCGATGCCGCTGCGCTCGCCGCACAACTGTCGGACGCCGCGCAGGGCGAGATCGGCTCGCCGGCAATGTTGGCGGCTTACGCGCGCAGTCGTCGCGGCGACCAGTGGGGTGGCGTCGCTTACACCGATGGTCTGCTGCGCATCGCCAGCCTGCGCAGCGGCGCGGTGCGGACCCTGCGCGGGCTCGGTCTGGCTGCGCTCGACATCGTCCCGGGCGCACGTCGGGCCCTGTTGGCGCGCAGCGTGTTTGGCTTGCACCTCTGATGCCCTGACGCACATTCCGGCGGTGACAGAGCTCGGCGCGGTGTCCGGCCACCGCGCAGAAGCAAAACCACGCAGCATCTCCTGCCATCAAGACACGCAAATGACACTTCCGCCGGCTGACGCCCGAACGTAGAATCCATCCCCTTCTACCCGTGTGGCCTTTCCGGGCCGCGGTCCTTGGCGCGCTCAGCTACCCCATGCAGATCGGCAAGCACATTCTCCGAAACAACTTGTTCGTCGCACCCATGGCGGGTGTGACCGACCGGCCGTTCCGGCA
>JAGWYG010000125.1 GCA_018969485.1 Chloroflexota bacterium | reverse complement strand
CGGGCGATGGCTCGGCCACCGGCGCGGGCGACGGCTCGGCCACCGGCGCGGGCGACGGCTCGGCCACCGGCACGGGCGATGGCTCGGCCACCGGCGCGGGCGATGGCTCGGCCACCGGCGCGGGCGTCGGTGCCGCTGCCGTCTGGGTGGCCGCGACGTCCGGCGGGCGCGTCAGCGTCTGATACCAACCCCACAGCCAGGGGCCGATCAGCAGCAGCAGCAGCACCACACCGACGATGAGCAGTGGCCACGACAGCACCGGCTGCTGGAGATACCGGCCGGGGCTCTGCTGCGGCGGCGACGAATGCTCGTCGGATGTCGTGGTGACCATGAAGAAGCGCTGGGGCGCCGTGCCGAACCAGAACCAGCGCCGGCCACGGACCCGCACGCGGACGCGGCGCATGCGTCCGGCGGGCACCGCCGGGCGCGCCGGATCGATGGTGAACGCCAGCGCCTCTTCGTCATCGGTGCCCTGGACATCGAACAGCACCGTCCGGTTGCTCTCGTTGCGGATCTCGCAGAACACCTCCGCGCCGCGCACGCCGCCGGTCTGCCGCGGGCGCAGCTCGACGCGAAACTGGGTGAATGGCTGCACGGTGAGCACCACCTGCGCGACTGCCTGCTCGACGGGGTGCTGGTCGGAGCGTGCGATCACCGCCAGGTGATACATGCCGGCGAGGCTCGCGCAGTCGCGCGGCGGTGCAATGGTGATCTGCGCCTCGCCGCGGGCCGCCGGCATCAGCGCCAGCGACTCGGGCGATACCGTCACCCAGCCGGCTGGTACCCCGGCGATACCGGGCACGATGCGGTCGACGACGCTGGCGCGGTTGGTGACGGCGATGCCGAATGTGACGGCCGTCCCCGGATCGGCGAGCAGCGCGCTGGCGGCGACGACCAGCGCGACGTGCTCGGATTCGGCCGCGGCGGGCAGGTCGCTGCGACTGTTGCGCATGATCGCCGCCGGCGCGGCCGGACTGCCGGCGGGCGCGGCCGGACTGCCGGCGGGCGCGGCCGGACTGCCGGCGGGTTCGCGCCGGGGCAGGTGCGACTCCGCTGCATCGGCCCAGGGTGTGGTGACGCGTTCGGCCATATCGCCGAGTGCCTCGTCGAGCCCCAGGCGAATGCCGAACCAGTCGCGCAGAACCCGGCTCGCGCGGCCGATGGCGCCGGTGTCAGGAATCCGGCGCAGCATCTGGCTGAGCGGATTGGTGACCAGCCGGCGATAGAGCGGCAATTCGCCAAACCAGCCGGCGAATCGGCGCAGCGGCCCCTGATCGATCGGCGCCGGTGTCGCCTCGAACAGGCCGCGCGGGCGGGCGGGCGGCGTGGTCTGGGGCGGCGGCGCTGGCGGCGGCGGAGCGGCGGCGGCCGGCGGCGAGGCTGCTCGTGGCATCGCCGCGATGCGTGGCCGCATCGTCGCGCCATCATCGATGAGATCAAGCGGCCGTGCCGGAGCGGCGCGCGGGCGGGCGGGCGGCGTTGCCTGGGGCGGCGGCGGCGCGGCGACCGCCGGCGGAGCTGGCGGCGAGGCTGCTCGTGGCGTCGCCGCGATGCGTGGCCGCATCGCCGCGTCATCATCGATGAGATCGAGCGGCCGTGCCGGAGCGGCGCGCTGGCGGCGGGTGGCGCCGGCATCGCGGGGCGGCGCAGCGACGGGTGCGTCGATCTCCGAGAGCAGCGTGTCGATCAGGGCACCGCGTTTCCCGACACCACCCGCCGGCGCCGCCGGCTCATCGGCCGACGCCGTCAGCGCGCTGGCCGGGCCGAGGCTCAGCGCCAGCTCGAAGCGGCCGAGCGTGATCACATGGACGGTGCCGAGCGCCTTGGGATACTGCGCCACCAGGCGTTCACGATCGACATACGTCCCCGTCGCGCTGCCGGAATCGATGATGCTCCAGCCATCACCATCGTGGACCAGCTGCGCATGGCGGCTGACCAGCGCCGGATCGACCAGCGTCAGCGACTGGTCGCCGGCACGGCCGATGGTGAAGGGCGTCTGCGCAACCTCGACACGATACTGGCGCCCGGCAGCCTCCCGGACGCTGAGCTGCCAGACGTGGCGCTGCAACGTGATGGTGGTGCCGGCCAGGGTGATGGTGCTGCCATCGGCGAGCGCCTGCGGCGTGCGTGGCGCGAGCTGCACGCCATCGACCAGCGGCGGCGGCGTGGCGCCGGCGTCGATGATGCGCCAGGTACCGCGGTGATAGACGAGCTGCCCGTGGCGATGCGCGACTGACGGATCGTCGAGCCGGATATCGCAGTCGTCGGCGCGGCCGATGCTGAGCTGGCTCCGCTGGCAGCGCAGCTGGCGCGCCGGTCCGGCGCCGGCGATCGCCAGCATCCAGACCTCACGCCAGGCCTCGGGCAGCGGCGTGGCCTCGGCCGTCATCATCGGGCGGGGGGTGTCGTCGGCAGGCGCGGGCCCCGGGCCGGCACCGACGCGCGGCGTGCGGCGCCGCGGCAGATCGGCGAACAGATCGTCGCCACGCCGCGGCGGTGGCGCAGCATCGGTCGGCGGCGGTGGCGCAGCATCGGTCGGCGGCGGTGGCGCAGCATCGGCCGGCGGCGGTGGCGCAGCATCGGCCAGCAGCGCCGCCATCTCGGCGAACTCATCGGCTTCAGGCGAGGCACCCCCGGCCGCAGCAGCCGTCGTGGCCGGCGGCGGTGGCGGCCCCGCCGGCACCCCCAGGTGCAGCACGATCGACACCGCGCCGACCCGCAGGCTCCCGCCGTCATTGATCGTCCGCGAGTCGAACGTGAACAGCCGCTCGCCATCGACGAACGTACCATTGGCGCTGCCGAGATCGAACACGCGCCAGCCGCGCGGGCTCGACACCATGCGGGCGTGATAGTTCGACACCGTGCGGTCGGTGAGCACCAGATCGTTGTCGCCGGCGCGGCCGATGGTCAGCACACCCTTGAGCAGCGGCACTTCCTGGCGGCGCCCGTCCTGGACGACCTCGATGAAACCGAGGCTCATGAGGCCTCCCGGGTGCGCAGTTCGAGCAGATACGCGGTGTGGGCCGGCTTCTCGGACTCGATGATCGCCTCGACGACGTGACGCTCGACCGGGCTGTCGGCGGGCAGCTCGAGGATGACGCGGAAGACATGCGCCGGAAGTGCGGCGCTGCCGCGTTGCGCCGGGCCAGGCTCCTCGATGATTGGCTCGACGCCGGCGTAGATCCGCAGGTACTCCGCCAGGCCGCGACGCGTGCCGCGCCAGCGGTAGAGCTCGGCGGCGGCGCGCACCAGCGCGCGGCGGCTGGCCAGCGGCCACTGCTCGTTCAACACCAGATCAACCCACGTCGCCAGCCATGGCAGCAGCGCCTCGGGCGCAATGCGCGGATCGAACAGCCGGTCCATCTGGTCGATCGAACGTTCGATGGGGTCCAGGATGGATTCGAAGATCAGCAGGAATCGGCCGAGAAAGACGCTGTTCTGGTAGAGGGCCGGCAGGTATTGCAGGTACGAGCTCATGCTGTCGGCCGGCAACGCCGGACGCACGACCGTACGCAGCGGCGCGACTGCGACGGCTTGTCCCGGCGGCAGCTGGGCGGCGATGCGGGCGGGCACGCGTCCCGCGATGTCGGGTGGCGTCAGGGCGGGCGTAGCCGGCGTGGCCGGCACGCGTGGCCCCGTGCCGATGGCAGGATCGGGTGGCGGCGTTCCGGCCGCCGCCGCCTGGCTGTATCGCAGGTAGAACGGCCCGATGCGCAGGACATCGCCATCGCGCAGCGCATAGCGCGTGTTCGGCGCGAGCGCCCGCGCGTTCAGCATCGTGCCCGTCGCCGAGCCCAGATCGGTGATCCAGGCCTGGCCATCCTCGACGCTGACGCGCAGATGCCGTGACGCGACGGCATCGTCATCGAGCACCAGCTGATTGTCGCGCGCGCTGCCGATGGTCGTCACCCCCGGGGTGAGCGCATGACGCCGCACGACCCCGCCGCGCCGCGCGTATGCCAACACTCCTGCGTCCATCGTGATGCCTCGCTTCACTCGGCTGACCAGCTGCGTGCCGACCTGCGATCGGCGAACGGCTGCGGCGGGTCTGCCCGCCCACTATACGGCCATCCTGTCGGCACTGGCAACCTGGCGGCACCACCACGTTGCCCGCGCCGCGCGCGTGCGTCACTCGACCTGCAGCCGGTGCTCCGCCGAGGCGATCATCCCGCCGGCCGGCACGCTGATGCGATTCACTGGCTGGTCGCTGCCCTCGGCCGCCAGCGTCACCGACTCGATGTAGGCGATGCCCGGCGTGCCCTGCAGCACCGTGTAGATCTCGCCGATGTGCAGATCCCGCCCGAACGGCCAGCCGGTGCCATCCTCGCCACCGACCAGCGGATTGACGTAGCGGTACAGCCGCTCGAGCGCCTGGCGCCGCACCACGTCGGGCACGGCGGTCGGCCGCGCCCGGATGATGCCCTCGACGCGTACCCGGACGTACTCCGGCGCCTCGATGCGCACGATCGTCGTCAGCAGCCGACGGTCGTCGAGATAGGCCTGCACATCCTGCACCACATCGGCCGGCAAGCGCAGATCATCCGACGGAATGTAGTGCTCGGGCGCATTGACAAATGGAATGAGTTGGACCGTCACCGTGCCCGGCGGCGGGCCGGCCGCGCGATCGGCGGCGCGTGGCGGGACGCACCATGCCCGGGCGACGCGCGGCGACGCCTCGCGGGCGAGGAAGGCGAAATCATCGGCGGTGACGGCGCGATCGCGCGAGCGCAGCATCTGTGGCGCGCGCAGGCGGGCATGCTCGAGGCTCTCGGCATCGACGCCACCCTCGGCACGGCGGCGATTGACCACCCGGTCGACATACGGCACCGCACTCCGCAGGCGCGTGATCGTGCCAGCGCCCACGTTGCCGCTGACGCCGCCACCGTAGCGGTAGCGCGTGTAGCGCAACTGGGCGTGCCGTGGCGGAATCGCGCCATACTGGCGCTCCTCGCCGTCCGGTTCGCGGATCGCCGGGCCACAGCACAGCTCGCCGCTGGCGCTATCGAGGGTGAAGTGCAGGTCAGTCCGCGACGAGCGGCTGAACTCGTCCACCTCGCTCCATGGCTCCCACGCGTCCTCATCGCGCTCGCGCACTGCCAGCGTCTCGCCGGGGCGGCGTGGCAGCACCGGAGCCTGCTGGAGGCGGAAGACCTGACCGGGGCGGCCATCGCTCTGCCCGAGCCACTCATCGACCACGACGGTGGCATGGGTTGCGCTGACCATGCCGCCAATGCTGCTGGCCGTCAATGCCCGGATGCGCGGCGAGGCGGCGTACGTCGGCTGATGCGGCTCGGGTGGCGTGTGGCGGCAGCGGATCCAGTACGCCGCGAGGCCGTTGAGCTCGCGGCGGACCAGTCGTGGTGGCAGATACAGCACGATCTGCCCCGCCCGGTTGAATCCGCCGGTCTCATCGCGCTCGATGTCGATATCGCCCCAGTGATCGCCATTCCAGGCTTCCCAGGCGAGCGGCGGATGCTCCGGATCGACGCCGATACCCTCGATGGCACAGTCGAGATGCAGCGCCAGGATGTTGCGCCCGATCCGCGCCTCGAAGCCCAGGTAGAAGGCGGCGCCCGGCCGTGGCTGCGCGCCGAATGCCGGGAACGACTCCTCATCGTCGGCCAGCGCCCGGCTCTGGTCCTCGAAGGTGCGCTCATCCCCCGACGTCAGGCACCAGCGCAGCTCGGGCGGCGTCACCACCAGCTCATCGTCGGTGCGAAACTCGACGCTCGGCTCCGAGGCCGTCGCCGCCGTCGCCGCCTGGGTTCCCGCCGGAATGCTCACCGGTGCGACGGCGGGGGCCGATAGCCAGAATGTCAGCTCGGTACTCGCCGCCGCCGGCGGGTTCAGCTGGAGGCCAATCAGCTCCATGAACGTGATCTGGTTCTTGTCGGGCACCTGATTCAGCCGAAAGATCAACAGTTCGGTCATCCAGGCGAACAGTTCGATCAGCGTCACGCCGGGATCGCTGACGTTATGATCGGTCCACTCGGGGCAGTAGCGCGGGATCATGCGCTTGGCTTCGTCGACGATGTCCTGAAACCGGCGATCGTCGAGATTGGGCGTCGGCAATGGCATGGTTCCAGCTCCCTCTGATCCAGCGATCGTGCAGCGCTCAGGCTTCGCCCGGAATCGTGTAGAACGGGTAGACCAGCGCGCGCCGGTCGTTGGTCGCCTTGACTTCGTAGACGATGTAGATCAGCAGCAGGCCGTCGATGCGCGGATCAGGCTCGGCGGCGACATCGACCACGTGGATGCGCGGTTCCCAGTATCCCAGCGCCTCACGCACGTAATGCCCGGCGGCGGTCGACGTCGCGGCATTCATCGGCGCGTACACGAGCTCGTGGATCCGGCTGCCAAAGCGCGGCCGCATCACGCGCGCACCGATCGGCGTAGCCAGGATGATGCTGATCGCCTGCTCGATCTCGTCGCTGCCGCGCGCCAGTGCGATGCCACCACGACCATCGACGCCCAGCGGGACGCGCCACCCGGAACCGATGAAGTCGTACGCGGATCCCGGCGTCATCGTGGTCTCCTTTCCGGTGCGAGCGCAGTCGCACGGCACATATCAGTTGATCCGCACCAGGCTGCCCTGGATGGTGAGCATCGCCGACGCCTTCACCTCGGTGGTGGCGCCGCTGAGCGCGACCTGGCCAGTGCCCTGCAGCGTGAGGTTGGCGGCGCTCTCCAGCTTGACGCCTCCCGGGCCGAGCTCGAGCCGGCTGCCGCCGCCCGCCAGCCCAAGCTTCCCCTGCGCCTTGAACAGCAGGTCGCCGCTGCTCTCGATCGTCACCGCGGCGCCTGCATCATCGAGGGTGATCGTATGCTGCGCCGATTTCAGCACGATCGTGCGGTCGCCATCGCTCAGCAGCAGCCGCAGCCCGCCGCTGGTCTTGATCTCGATCGCGGCATGCCCCGCGCCGCTCGCGTCATCGAACGTCAGGGTGTGCCCGGTGCGCGTGCGCAGCACCCGGCGGTTGACGGCGCCGTCGGCGATCGGCTGGGCGATGTCGTGTTTGTCGCTGCCATTCCATAGCCCGCCGACGACATACGGCCGATTGATGTCGCCATGCTCGAACGCCACCAGCACCTCGTCATTGACTTCGGGCAGCAGCACCAGGCCGCGTGCCTTGCCGGCCCCCGGCGCGGCGACGCGCGCCCAGCCGCTCGCCAGCGCCTCGTCGAGCCAGGGGAACGTGAGCTTCACGCGCCCCAGACCCTCGGGATCGTCGTTGCTGGTCACGATCGCCGGTACGACCCCCTGCACCGGCCGTGCGGCGCGGCCATCCTCGTCGAGCGTCCCCAGCATGTCCCCCGGGCGCCGCCCGTTCACGCCGAAGGTCGTGCGGTAGTCGCCCGCCCGGTAGCTGTGCCGCACCGTGGTGACGGTGTAGGTGCCGTCGAAGCGTCGCGCGCCACCGCGCACTGTCAGCTGGCATGCGGCGCGGATTCGCGGATCTCCTGGGCAGACCCCCTCGGCCCGCAGCGAATCGCCGTTGATCTCGTCGAGCACCGCCTGCGCATGCGCCTCGGCCTCGCGCTGTGTCGCCATCGGCCGCCCGCTCACCAGGGTTTGTGCCGCCCGGCGGAAGGCGCTGCTCGCCAGCTCGCCGGCCACGCGCTTTGCTCCGATGGTATGCCAGCGCGTCATCGTCGCAGCACGCCCGACGACCGCGCGCTTGGCGCGCATGTCCCAGGCACGAACCTCGACCGAGTCGACCTGGCCGGCGGCCGACAGCCGGGTGCGGAATGCGATGAGATCGTCGGGCCATTGTTTCACGACCGAACGGCGTGGCTCGATGCGCGGTGGCTCGCAACGGATGACGCCGTCGTCCCAGAAGATACTATAGCCGTTACGCCGCGCGAGCTGGCGGATGAATGCGTAATCGCTCTGGCCAACCTGCATCAGATGGTCATGGGTCACGCCACCAATCCCGCCGCCAAACCGCACCGTCAGGCCGGCCTCGCTCGCGATCTTGCTGATCACATCGCGATCCGTCTGCTCGACGAAGGCGCGCGTGCGGATGCCACGATGCAGCCGGTGCATCAGATCATAGCCATGAATCGCCAGCACCGGCGCCTGCTCGGATAGCTCCAGCTCGATGCCGGTGATCTCGCCGTCGAGCAGCTTCAGCGGCGGGCCGGGCTGGTTGGCGATGCCGCAGGCGATGGTGACCGCCGCGCCGATGGCGAACGTCTCGCCATCGGTCAGGGTGCAGGCATCGTCGTAGAACCGCAGCGTGAATGCCGCCGGCAGCTGCAGATCCTCGTCGATCACCATGCTGTGCAACCGCTCGAGGGTCGCCTCGGCGAGGCTGCGGCCGGCGATGTCGATGCGCAATGATGGCGTCATGACGCGGTCACGGGATTGATGGCGCTGATCAGCAGGACCTGCCCGGGGCGCAGCCGCCGCGGGTCGGTGATGCGGTTGGTGGTGGCGATATGCCGCCATGCCATCGTGTCGCCGTACTCCTCGTAGGCGATGCCGGCGAGCGTCTCGCCGGGCAGGACGACGCGGGTATGATCGCCGGGTGCACCGCCCGACGTCGGGTTCTGCCGTGGGTAGACATCATCGGGAAACAGCTGCTGCAGCGACAGCGAGATACTCGAACGTACCGGCGTGCCGTCTGGCCGGAACAGGGTGAAGGTCTCCTCGATCTGGGTGATCACCGCGGTGACGGACCAGAGCCGACCCCACTGGAACTGCACGTTGGGCGGCGCCTTGCTCTTCACGCCCTGGCTGTTGGTCGTCTCGGCAACCTTCATCATGCCCCACAGCTTGCGCGTGACCTGGCGGACGTCGCTGCCGGCGGCGATGCTGCTGACGTGCTGTTCGTTGGTGTCGAAGATCAGCTTCAGCGTCAGCACCCCCGACTTGCCGCCGGCGAAGGTGAGCTTCGGAATCTCCTGCCCGGGAACATCCTCGGCCTTCCATTCGTTGCTGCGCGAGAAGGTGTACTCGCTCGGATTGAACATGCATTCGAGCGCAACGCTCGTCGTGAGATTGGTGATCTTCGCCTTGGCGAGTTGACCACTGGCAGTCGTCACAGCTTCCTCCTGATCATCAGCGCCCACGCCGTTCGCTGTCGGCACGCAGGCGTTCTCGCAGCCGGGCATACACCTGCTGCGCGATCGCGTCGAGGTCGAGCGCGGGCGCTGCTGGCGTCGCAGGTGCCGCTGGCCCGGGCGGCGCGGCGGCATCGGACTGGCGTGGTGCGGCAGGTGTGTCGAGCGCGGCCTCGCCCCATACTCGCTGGATCACACCGGCGAACGCGCCGCCGGCGTCCTGCATGGCTGGCGCCCCCGGTATGTCGCGCGCCGCATGTACCAGCGGCAGGCTGCGACCGTCCGGGGTGCCGTGCGACGCGCCCCGGACGGGTTGGACGAGGGGTGGCGGCGGCGGCGTGGCGTCCTGTGGCGCACTGGGCAGCGCCATGTGGCGCACCAGCGGCGGCAGGAATGCGCCGGGAACCTCACCGCCACGCGGCGTACCGGACGCTGTCATGCGGCGCACCGGCGCAGCATCCGCGTCGCCGCCGGGCGCGCCAGCACCATGCGGCAGCACCATGCGGCGCACCAGCGGTGGCAGGAATGCGCCGAAGGCCTCACCGCCACGCGACCCGGTGGGCGCGGCCACGCGGCGCACCGGCGCAGCGTCCGCGTCGCCGCCGTGCAGCCCGCCAGCACCGCTCGGCAGTGCCAGCCGGCGCACCAGCGGCGGCAGGAATGCGCCGGGGACCTCACCGCCACGCGATCCGGTGGGCGCGGCCACGCGGCGCACCGGCGCAGCGTCCGCGTCGCCGCCGTGCAGCCCGCCAGCACCGCTCGGCAGTGCCAGCCGGCGCACCAGCGGCG
>JAGWYG010000241.1 GCA_018969485.1 Chloroflexota bacterium | reverse complement strand
GCGCGCCGTTGATCGCGTCGGCCATGATCGTGCCGGCCTCGATGCCGGCGCGGGCCGCTGCGAGGCGGTCGGCGTCGAATTCAGCGACGATCAGCTCGTCGACGTCGCGGCCTGCGTCCGGGCGCGCTTTGTGTTCCCGAAACTGATACGCGCCCAGCAGCGCGCCCTCGGCCACGGCCTGCGCCGCATCCTGCGGCTGCAGCCCGCCGACGCCGGCGCCGTGCGTGATCGTGGCGACGCGTCGGGCGCCCAGGTCGCGTGCGCGGCGCACGGCGGCGCCGGAGGCGTGCCGTGCGCGGTCGATGGTGAATTCAGCGGATGGGCCGAGGCCGACGACGAGCACGCGCGGTGCAGAGACGCCGTCTGCGGGATAGACGACTGCGACTTCATTCAGCTTGCCGCGGAAATCGCCGAGTGCGAGCATACGGCTGATCGCGCCGCCGATCGCCTGATCGACGGCGCCGGTCGCACCGCCCGGCGTCTTCACACCTTCGAACAAATTGACGATCAGCGCGTCGGCTGCGACCGACTGAATCGGCTGATGAGCGAGGGAAATGCGCATGCGCGCATTCTATGGCGCGATTCTGACTCTCCGGGTAGTCTCTGAACCGCCGCGTTACTTCACTCGATACGCATTCTGCAGCACGACCGCGCCCTCCTCCATGTTGGGAGTTTCGGAGAGGATGCGGCCGGCGCAGTCGAAGGCGGCCAGCGCGCGCAGCAGGTCCTTGTAGCGCAGATCCGCCTCGTCGAAATTCAGGTGATTCTTCTCGCCGCGCGCCGTGTAGGCGATGCCGCTGAGGTGAATGTGCATGCGCTTGAGCGCGGCGGCGCCGAGGCCGTCCTGGATGCGCTGCAGGGCGGCGGCGAATTCGGCGTAGGAATTGAACGAGCCGTCGCCGGGGCGGGCGTGCAGGTGGGCGAAGTCGACGCAGGGCAGCACGTTCTCGAAGCGCCGGCTCCATTCGATCGTCTCGTCGAGTGTGCCGAGCAGCGCCTGCTTGCCCATGGTCTCCGGGCGCAGCACGACCGGATTGCGTTCGCGCTGCAGCGCATCGACGATTTCGCCGAGCCGCTCCGAGGCGATGCGGAATGCCTCGGTGGAAGCGCGCTTCATGTACGAGCCGGGGTGAAAGATCACGTCGGTGGCGCCGGCGGCGGCGCCGAGGCGGGCGGCGTGCAGCAGTCGATCCCGTCCGGCGTGCCACATGGCTTCGGTTTCGGCATTCAGGTTGAAGAAATACGTGGCGTGCACGCTGATCGCCACGTCGCATTCCTCGGCAGCGGCGCGGATGCGCGCGCATGCTTCCGGTGTGATGTGCGTGGTGCCGCGCACCCAGGCCAGCTCGAGCGCGGACAAGTTCAGCTCGCGGATGCGGCGCACGCCGCCGGCGCTGCCGCCGTTCTTCGGAGCGCTGAGCGGCGTGCCGACGGTGCCGAAGCGGAACGGCAGGGCCAGATGGACCGATTTACTCATTTCATGAACGCGGCGATGCGGAAGCGTGCGCGACTGCCGCATCGATGAACGCCCGAAAGAGCGGATGCGGCCGATTGGGGCGGCTCT
>JAGWYG010000240.1 GCA_018969485.1 Chloroflexota bacterium | reverse complement strand
CGGGAAAGAAGGTGACCGACACGGTGATCGCCAGGGTGCCGCCCGCGTCCCGCCCGAAGATCAGCACCACCAGCGGGGTCAGCGCGACCAGCGGCATCGACTGCGTGACCAGCGACAGCGGCAGCAGCGTGGCCCCCAGTGGCGGCCAGAGCAGCGACACGATGGCGAGCGCGAAGGCGAAGGCGAGTCCGAGCGTCACGCCGCCCAGCGCGAAGGGCAGCGTCTCGGCCAGCGCCGCCGCCAGGGCGGCGCGATGGCGTGCCGCGCCGTCGTCCCAGAGCAGATGGCCCAGGACGCCCATCGGGTCGCGATAGACCACCTCCGAGACTTCGGTCAGGCGCAGCGCCCAGGTGCCGGCTTCCCAGAGCAGGAAGGGCAGGGCGAAGGCGAGAAGCGTCGTCGCACGCGCCGCCTTTTCCTCCGGCGCCGCGGCGACGCCGATCGGTGTCGAGGCGGGCACCGTGTTGCCGGCGAAGCGTGCGGCGACGAGATCGACCGCCAGATAGGCAAGCGCGCTCATCGCGGTGGCGGCCAGGCCGATGCCCCAGAGCCGTGCCGGATCGGCGCGGCCCAGCGAGCCGATCAGATAGGTGCCGAGCCCGGCGCTCGAACCGCTGCCGAACTCGGCCAGCAGCGAACCGAGCACGGCGGCCGGCGCCGCCACGCGCAGTCCCGACAGCAGCGTGGGCAGCCCGCCGCGCAGCCGCACGAAGCGCAGCGCGGCGACGGGACCGCCGCCATGCACCTGGATCAGATCGAGAAGTCTGGGGTCGGCCTGGCGCAGCCCCAGCACCACGGCGACCATGGCCGGGTAGTAGACGGACAGCGCCGCCAGCACGATCCGCGGCGTGTCGCCGGGCAGGGCGATGATGAGGATCGGCACGATCGCGATCGCCGGCATCGCGAAGATCGTCACGTCGACGCCGGACATCGTGCGCTGAAGGCGTGGCCAGCGCGCATAGGCGACGCCCAGGACGAAGGCGAGCAGGCTTCCGGCGACGAACCCTGCGCATGCCGTGCGCAGGGTGCCCAGGATATGGGCAGGATAATCGGCGCGATCGAGCCAGGCGCGCAGCGCGATCTGGCTGGGGGCGGGCAGCGCGCCGCTGGCGACCCAGCCGCCGCGACCGGCCGCTTCCCAGACCAGCATCAGCAGGACGAGGCCGATCAGCGTGCCGCGACGGTCTCGCCCCACGGCCGTCGTCACGCCGCGCTCCCGTAGAGGATTCCGGCGACCTCGTCTTCGAGCGTGCGAAAGGCCGGGTCGGCGAACAGCGTCAGCGCGCGGGGCCGGGCGAATGGCACGTCGACGATGGCGGCGATGCGGCCGGGCTGGCCATGCATCACGACGACGCGGTCGGCCAGGAACAGCGCTTCGTCGATGCCATGCGTGACCAGCAGCGTCGTGGTCGCGCGGCGCATCCAGATGCGTTGCAACTCGACGTTCATCGTCCGCCGCAGGATCTGGTCCAGCGCGCCGAACGGCTCGTCGAGCAGCAACACGTCCGGCTCGGTGACCAGGGCGCGCGCGATCGCCACGCGCTGGCGCATGCCGCCCGACAGCT
>JAGWYG010000239.1 GCA_018969485.1 Chloroflexota bacterium | reverse complement strand
GTTGCCGCTGATCGCCAGCCGGCTGCTGCCTGCTCCGCTGATGACGAGCGAACGGGAGATCACGATCGGGCTGGTGAGGGTAATGATGCGCGGGACGCTGAATGTCGCCGGGTCGAAGGTGATGTTGGAACCAGCAGCTTCACACGCAACGGCGTCGCGCAGCGAGCCGCGTCCGGCGTCGAGCGTGTTCGTCACAGTGTTGGAACAGCCGTGGATGTTGGTCATCCTGCCGGGGAAGGTCGATGCGATGCTGTTGGCAGAGATGGTAATGGGGTAGGCGCCGCTGGCGCTGCCGGCCGTGAGCGGCAGGGTCACCCATCCTTGGGCATCGACCAGACCAAAAGTTGTGCTTGGCGCCAGAGACGCGCCGGCCGCTGGGCTGGCGACGGCAAGCACGCCGCCCGGGCCCAGGGGTTCGCCGTTGTTGCTGAAGAAGCGCACCACGAGCGGCGTCGGGAAAATAGCGCCGGCCGTGGTGGTTTGCACGGCGCCTCCCTGCAGCGCCATGCTGAAGCCGCCGCGCGATTCGTACGCGCCGACGTCGCAGACGCCGGCGCGGGTCAGGCCGCGCTGGTCGCGCGGTGGGCATGCAGCGGGGGCGGCGGCGTCGAGTGCGGGCGAGCCGGCGACGAGCGGGGCAGTGGGCTGGCTGCCGCCGTACGCGCCCAGTAGTCCGACGCCGATGGACGGCACGGTGCGTAGGCCGCAGTTCATGTCGTTGGAGATGCTGGAGAAGTCCTGCCTCGTGGTCGTTCCGGCGCACTGGCCGGCCGCCGCGCCGCCGACGATGGTATTCGTGAAGAAGTGCGGGCCGGCGCTGTTGAAGAAGATGCTGGCTGCGCTCGGCGCGCTGTTGGAGACGACCGAGACATGGATGAAGCGGGCTGAGGAACCGGTGGTGAGCGAGATGCCGCCGGCGCGGATCGTTGCCGCGTTGGCGGCGATGGTGCTGTTGGAGACGACGAGTGAAGCAGCGGCGACGATGCCGCCGCCCACGGGAGCGGTGTTCGAGGCGATGGTGGAATTCGCGATCGTCGCAATCTTGCCGATGTATACGCCGCCGGCCTGGCCGGCACGGGCGGTGTTCGAGAGCACCTGCGAGCCGATCATCGTCAGCGGGCCGGTCGCCGAGAAGCCGCCGATGTCCTGCCCAGCGACGTTGGAGGCCACGGTCGAGCTGATCATGGTCAACGCCCCGCCTGTCAGGAAGCCGCCGTAGTCGCGGGAGCCGGCTGAGTTGGCTGCGATGGTCGAGCCGGTCATCGTCAGCGCGCTGCTGGTGAAGAGGCCGCCGTAGTTCGTGCCGGCCGTGTTGGTCGTGATTTGCGAATTGACGAGGGTCAGCGGCAGGACGCCGGCGACGTAGAGTCCGCCGCCCTGTCCGTTGGTCAGCGTGGTCGACACAGCTGCGCTGTTGATGATGCGGGTGTCGGAGAGGATCAGCGAGCGGGCGGTCTGCACGTAGACTGCGCCGCCGTCACCGCCGACGACGCGGCCGTTGGCGAGCGTCAGGCCGAAGAGTCGCACGTCACCGGCTGCGCCGGCGTTGATGAAGAGGGTGCGCGTGACGTTG
>JAGWYG010000238.1 GCA_018969485.1 Chloroflexota bacterium | reverse complement strand
GGCCCGACTCGAGCAGGTGGAGCTTGGCCACCTTGAGCGACTTCTCCGCCAAGTCGATGCCGGTCACGTTGGCACCGCGTTCGGCCATGGCTTCGGCGAGGATGCCGCCGCCGCAGCCAACGTCCAGGACTTCGTGGCCGGCCAGGGTCGCGTTCTGCTCGATCCACCCCAAGCGCAGCGGGTTGATGGCGTGCAGCGGGCCGAACTCGCTGTTCGGGTCCCACCAGCGGCTGGCCAGTGCGCTGAATTTGGCGATCTCGGCGGGGTCGACGTTGACGGTGCTCATGCGCGGCTTCAGTCCCTGTGGTTGTCGTGCGACGGTCCGGCGGCGGCGATGCGCAGCTGCCAATCGGCCGCCAGCGCACGCAACGCATGCTCGTCGTCCGTCTGCAGACAACCACCGGATACACGGCGTTCCCCGGCGACCCACACATCGCTCACCTGCTCGCGGCCGGCACAGTACACCAGTTGCGAGACCGGGTCGTATACCGGCTGTTGGTCGGCGCCGGAGAGGTCGACTGCGGTCAGGTCGGCGGCCTTGCCGGGCTCCAGCGAACCGGTCTCTTGACCGAGACCGAGTGCGGTCGCGCCGCCGAGCGTCGCCAGATGCAGCGCCTGCTGCGCCGGCACCGCCGCGGCATCACCCGATATCCCTTTTGCCAGCAGCGCCGCCGAGCGCATCTCGGCAAACAAGTCGTGGCGGTTGTTGCTGACCACACTGTCGCTGCCAAGACCCACCGGGATGCCCGCGCCGAGCCAGTCGGCCAGCCGCGCGACGCCACTGCCGAGCTTGAGGTTGGAGACCGGGCAGTGCACCAGCGAGGCGCCGTGCTCGGCGAGCAGCGCGACCTCGGCATCGGTCAGGTGCACCGCGTGCACGCCGATCAACTCCGGGCCGAGCAACCCGAGGCGCTTGAGCCGCGCCAGCGGGCGCTCGCCGGTCTGCGCGATGCCTTGCGCGATCTCGTCCTGCGTCTCGTGGATGTGGATGTGCACGCGCAGGTCAAGTTGCGCAGCGTAGGTCGCAATCTGGCCGAAGGTCGCGTCGGACACCGTGTACGGCGCGTGCGGCGCCAGCGTGAAGTGCAGATTGGCGGCGCCGGCCCAGCGGTCACGCGCAGCCAGACCGGCGTGCAGGTAACCGGCGGCGTCGCGCGCCCAGGCGGTGGCGAACTCCAGCACCACCAAACCGGCGACCATGCGGATGCCGGCGCGCTGCGCCGCCGCGATCCCTGCATCCGGGAAGAAGTACATGTCGGAGAAGGTGGTCACGCCGCCGCGGAGCATCTCGGCGCAGGCCAGGCGGGTGCCGTCGCGGACGAAGTCCGGCGCCAGCCAGCGCGCCTCGGCCGGCCAGACGCGCGCCTGCAGCCAGCGCATCAGCGGCAGGTCGTCGGCATAACCGCGCAGCAGCGTCATGCCGGCGTGGGCGTGGGCGTTGACCAGACCCGGCATCAGCACGTGGTTCGGGAGCCGCACGTGACGGACCGCGACGACGCGCGGCGCCAGGTCCGCCGCCGCGCCGACGGCAACGATGCGGCCATCGCGCACCGCCACCGCGCCATGTTCGATGACCTGCCATGGC
>JAGWYG010000237.1 GCA_018969485.1 Chloroflexota bacterium | reverse complement strand
TTCCGCCATCACGCCGTTCCGTCTGGAAGGCGGCGGCGTCGTACTGGTCAACCGCGGCTGGCTGCCTGCGGCGGCCGACCATCGCGACGTGCCGAAGGCGCCGCCGCCGTCGGTCGGTGCGACGGTCAAGGGCCTCGCGGTGGCAGTGCCGCGCGCCGGTCTACAGCTCGACGGCGCCAGCAACGAGGGCCCGGTGCACGCGTGGATCGATGTTGCTGCGGTCGCCAAGCGCCTTGGCGCGCCCGTCACCGATTGGATGTTGATCGTCGACCGCGAGGCGCCGGATGGCTTGCGTGTCGAGTGGCCGCAGCCTGCCGAGCGGGTCCAGACCAACCTCGGCTACGCCTGGCAGTGGTACGGCTTCGCGCTCGCGGCAGTGGGCATCTGGCTCTGGCACGGCTGGCGCCGCGCGCGCGGCGAGGGTACGCCGTGACACGCCAGCGACTCGTCCTGCTCGGGCTGTTCGCGGCTTTCGTCACGCCGTTCGTCGTGGGTTGGGCGCTGTTTGCCACCGGCTGGCGCCCGGAGCGCGTCCACCCGCACGGTGTCCTGGTCGAGCCGGCGCCGGTGTTGCGCGCGCCGCAGTGGTCGGGTCTGCTCGGCGGTGACCCTGCGCCGGGGCAGTGGACACTCGCGATGCTCGCGCCAGCCGAGTGCGACGACGCCTGCCGCAAGACCCTGTGGCTGATGCAGCAGATCGAATCGACGCAGGCGCGGGAGGCGGACCGCGTGCAGCGTGCGGTACTGGTCGCCGATGTGCCGTCTGGCTCGCTGCGTGATGCGGTCGAGCAGATCGGCCAGACGCGCATCTGGCGCGGGCCGCTGTCGGCGCTGCGCGCTGCGCTCCCCGAGGCGGGGCCGGGCGGCGCCCGGCTCGCCATCATCGATCCACAAGGCAATCTGATGATGGTCTACCCCGACGCGTTCGACCCTAGCGGCGTGCGCCGTGACCTCGAACGTCTACTCAAGTTTTCCTGGATCGGCTAAGCCGGATCGGAGTCGTTGCCATGACCACCCTCACCCACGGTCTCAACCTGCAGGTCGCCAAGGTCAGCGTCCGCAACTTCTACATCCTGTGCAAGCCGAAGGTCACCGGCATGATCGTGTTCACCGCGGTGATCGGCATGCTGCTGGCGATGACACCCGAGACATCGGCGGTCACGCTGCTGGCCGCCACTGTCGGCATCGGTCTGGCCTCGGGTGCTGCGGCGGCCTTCAACTGCATGGTCGAGCAGCAGATCGACGCGCGCATGATGCGCACCCGCCACCGGCCCACGGCGCGCGGTGACGTCACCACGCCGGCGACACTGCTGTTTGCTGCGCTCACCGGTGCCCTCGGTCTCGCCGTCCTGCACACCTGGGTCAACGACCTGACGATGTGGCTCACCTTGGCCACCTTTGTCGGTTATGCGGTCGTCTACACCATCTTCCTCAAGCCGGCGACGCCGCAGAACATCGTCATCGGTGGCGCGTCGGGGGCGATGCCGCCAGTGCTCGGCTGGTCGGCGGTGACCGGCACCGTGACACCCGAGGCGTTGGTGCTGTTCCTCATCATCTTCCTCTGGACGCCGCCGCACTTCTGGGCGCTGGC
>JAGWYG010000124.1 GCA_018969485.1 Chloroflexota bacterium | reverse complement strand
AGCTACGAGGCACGGGTGCGACAGCTCATCCCCTGGATCGCTGCCGCCGGCGCCGGCGCGATCCTCGGCGGTGCCGCGCTGGTCCCGATCGCACAGCGCGACCTCATCCTCGGCTTTGTCGCACTGTTCGCCGTGACCATCGGCGCCGCGGCGCTCACGCCCGCGCTGGTGCTGCTGGCGATGCGCCCGGCACAGGCGGTGCTCGGCCGCGTCGCCGGCCTGCTCGGCCGCATGGCAGCGCGCGATGTCGCCGCCGCGATCAGCCGCACCTCGGTGGCGATCGCCGCGCTGATGATCGCCGTGGCGGTCACGATCGGCGTCGGTCTGATGGTCGGCAGTTTTCGCCAGACCGTCGCGCGCTGGCTCGAGCAGACGCTGGTGGCCGACGTCTACGTCGCTGCGCCCAGCATCGCCGCCAACCGCCTCGACCAGCCCGTGCCGCCGGCGGTGGTCGAGCGTCTGCTGGCCACGCCGGGCATCGAGCGCGTGCGCCGGTATCGCAGCGGCGACCTCGCCACATCGGCCGGGCGGGTCTTCACCATCGCGCTCGACGTCACCGCCGCAGACCGTGCCACGTTCGCCTTCATCGACGACATCGGCCCGAATCTCTGGTCGCGCTTCGCCACCGACGGGGTCGTCATCTCCGAGCCGCTGGCGTTCCACCAGCAGTTGGCGGTCGGCGACGCGCTGACCATCCGCACGGATCGCGGGCCACAGGCGTTCACCGTGGTGGGTGTGTTCTACGACTACGGCAACGATCGTGGCGTGGTGATGCTGCCGTACGAGCGCTACCGCCAGCTGTTCGACGACCCCACAATCACCTCGCTGGGGGTCTATGCCGATGCTGCGACGCCAGTCGCCGAGTTGGTCGAGCGGCTGCGCACGGCAGCCGGCACGGCCGTGCTGACCATCCGCTCGAACGTGGTGCTGCGCGCCGCATCGCTCGAGATCTTCGACCGGACGTTCGCGATCACGCGGGTGCTGCAGCTGTTGGCGACGATCGTGGCGTTCATCGGCATCCTGGCAGCGCTGATGGCGCTCCAGCTCGAGCGCGCCCGCGAGTTGGGCGTGATGCGCGCCACCGGCCTGACCCCCGGCCAACTCTGGGGGCTGGTGCTGACCCAGACCGGCGTGATGGGGCTGACTGCCGGCCTGATCGCGATCCCGACCGGGCTGGCGATGGCGTTGCTGCTCATCGAGGTGATCAACCGGCGCTCATTCGGCTGGACGCTATGGCTCAGCGTGGACCCGTGGTTGCTGGCACAGGCAGTGCTGGTGGCACTGGTGGCGGCGATTCTCGGTGGCATCTACCCGGCCTGGCGCATGAGCCGCACGCCACCAGCGCTGGCGCTGCGCGAGGAGTGACCATGATGCTGTACCGCTGCTGGCTGCTGATCGCTATCGTGCTGGTGGGCTGCGCCACGCCACCCGCGCTGCCCACGGCACGGCTGAGCGTGGCTGACGCGATGCGCGCGCCGGATCGCTCCGGCTTCCTGCGCGCCGACGGGCCGCGCGCGTTCAGCTTTCCGGCCGATCACGGCCCACACCCGGGGTATGCCGTCGAGTGGTGGTATGTCACGGCCAACCTCGCCACCGCCGAGGGGCGCCGCTTCGGCGTCCAGTTCACCCTGTTCCACATCGCCCTGGCGCCCGACGCCACGCCGCGCGCCTCGGAGTGGGGCAGCCACGCCGTCATGATGGGACACTTCGCCGTCGCCGACGTCGCGGCGTCCCGCTTTCACGCCTTCGAACGCTTCAGCCGGGTCGGCGCCGGGCTCGCCGGCGCGACCGCCAGCCCGTCGCTGCGCATCTGGCTCGAAGACTGGTCGCTCGCGGCGCTCGACGCGCGGGCGCTGCCGATGCGCATCGACGCCGCCCAGGATGGCGTCGCGGTGAACCTGCAGCTCGACGCGGGCGACCCACCGATTCTGCAGGGGGTCGATGGCCTGAGCCAGAAGAGCGCCGAACCGGGCAATGCCTCGTACTACTACTCGCTGATGCGCCTGCCGACCAGCGGCACCATCCGCGTCGACGGCGTGAGCTACGCGGTGAGCGGCGACGCCTGGCTCGACCGCGAGTGGAGCACCAGCGCCCTCGGCGCAGACCAGGTCGGCTGGGACTGGTTCGCGCTACAGCTCGACGATGGCAGCGAACTGATGTTCTACCAACTGCGCCGTCGCGATGGCACCGCCGACCCGGCCAGCAAGGGCGTGCTGGTCGCCGGCGATGGCGCCCGCACCGATCTGCGCGCGGCCGATGTCGTGCTCGCGACGACGCGCACGTGGCGCAGCCCCCGGACGGCAGCCGACTACCCGGCGGGATGGCGCCTCGCGGCGCCCGCCGCCGCGGTGGCGCTCGAGATCACGCCGCTGCTCGCCGATCAGGAACTGCCCACGACGGTGGTGTACTGGGAAGGCGCCGTGCGCGTGCAGGGCACCATCGCCGGGCGCGTCGTGCGCGGCCATGGCTACGTCGAGCTCACTGGCTACGCCGATGACGCTGCCGCCAGCCTGGGGCGCTGACGCCGCAGGCGGCACCCGTGGTATACTGCCCTGCAGGGCGTCGTCACATCGCAGGGCGGAAGACAGGTATCCATGTTCAAGAAGATCCTGATCGCCAATCGCGGCGAGATCGCAGTCCGGGTCGTGCGCGCATGCCACGAGCTCGGCATCCAGGCAGTCGTCGCCTACAGCGAGGCCGACCGGTTCTCGCTCGCAGTGCGCCTGGCCGACGAAGCCGTGTGCATCGGCCCGGCCGTCTCGGCGCGCTCCTACCTGCATCCGCCAGCGCTCATCAGCGCCGCCCTGATCACCGGCTGCGAGGCCGTCCACCCCGGCTACGGCTTCCTCTCCGAAAATGCCTACTTCGCCGAAATCTGCGCCGCGTGCCGCCTGGTGTTCATCGGCCCGGGCGCCGAGGCCATCCGCCTGATGGGCGACAAGGCCGTCGGCCGCGAGACGATGCGCGCCGCCGGCGTGCCGACGGTGCCCGGCTCTGATGGTGAGCTCAGTGGCATCGAGCAGGCGGTCGAGGTGGCCCGCGCGATCGGCTACCCGATCCTGCTCAAGCCGAGCGCCGGCGGCGGTGGCCGTGGCATGCGCGTCTGCGAGCACGAAGCTGATCTGCTGCGCTCGTTCGCCACCGCCCGTGCCGAGGCCGAGGCGGCCTTCGGCAACGGCGAACTGCTGATGGAGCGCTACCTGCGCGACGTGCGCCACGTCGAGATCCAGGTGCTCGCCGACCAGTACGGCCATGCCATCCATCTCGGCGAGCGCGATTGCTCGGCGCAGCGGCGCCACCAGAAGATCATCGAGGAATCGCCATCGCCGATCATGACCGATGCGCTGCGCCAGCAGATGGGCGCTGCGGCGCTGGCCGGCGTGCACGCCATCGGCTACGTCAATGCCGGTACGATGGAGTTCCTCGTCGATCGCGATGGCGGCTTCTACTTCATCGAGATGAACACGCGCATCCAGGTCGAACATCCGGTCACCGAACTGGTGACGGGCGTGGATCTGGTGAAATGGCAACTGCGCATCGCGGCCGGCGAGCCGCTGACGCTCCAGCAGCACGACATCGTGCTGCGCGGGCACGCCATCGAGTGCCGGGTGAATGCCGAGGACCCGGAGAGCGATTTCATGCCCTCCTCGGGCGAGATTCATCACTACCTGCCGCCGGGCGGTCCGGGCATCCGCGTCGATTCGCACGTCTACAGCGAATACACGCCGCCCGGCAACTACGACTCGCTGCTCGCCAAGGTGATCGCCTGGGGTGGTGATCGCCACGAGGCGCTCGATCGCATGCGCCGGGCGCTGCGCGAGACGGTGATCACCGGCATCAAGACGACGATCCCGTTCCATCTCGAGATCCTGCGCGATGAGCCGTTCCGCAGCGGCGACATCTCGACGCGCTATGTGGCGGATCTGGTGCACCGGCTGAGGCAGGCGCGCCTCGACTGAACGGCGGGCGGCGCCCGTCAGTGCGGTGCCGCGCCACCGAGCGGCGCATGCGTCCGGAACAGGACCCAGAACAGCGCTGCGCTCAGCGCGGTGACCGCACTGCCCACCGCGAACAGCGCCGGAAATCCCAGTGACGCGATCAGGTAGCCGCCGCCGAATGTCACCGCCGTGAAGCAGAAGCCGGACGACGTCTCCATCACGCCCGACACCAGCGCACGCTGGCCGGGCGGTACCAGGTCGAGGAAGTAGACCAGCGTGCCGGCGTACCGGATCCACGAGAGGCCCGTTACCGCCACGAAGCTGAGCGCCGCCGCCCACCAGGTGGGAATGATGATGATGGGCAGGATGGCCAGCGCCGAACCGACCGAGGCCCAGATCGCGACGTCGCGGGCGCCGTAGCGCCGCGTCAGCGGGGCCGTCGACAGCGCTGCCGGGACGGCCAGCAGGCGGCCGGCGGCGATGATCGCCCCGATCTGCGCCGTCGGCAACAGCAGCGCGGTATCGAGGTAGACATTCAGATACGATGCGACCGACGCGACGCCGGCGACTTGCAGCATGCGCACGGCGGCCATCATCAGGAGCAGCGCCAGCGGGGCGCGCGCCGCACTGCCGCCGCCGTCGGCCGCGGCCGCACGCTCCGGTGCGCTGCTGCGCCGCCGCGCCGAGGCGCGCAACGCCAGCAGGGCCGGCACCAGCATCGCCGCGCCGATGATCAGGGCATAGCGGTAGGGCGCCGGCGCCAGCCGCAGATCGACGCCCAGCCATGCGGCGAATGCCGGCGGCATCAGCCCGCCCAGCAGGCTGCCGGCAAATGCTGCCAGCGTCATCAGCGCGGTCTGCAACGAGATCACGCCACTGCGCTGCCCTGCGTCGATCGCCCCCATGATGTAGGGTGCTGTATTGACATAAAATGCAGCCAGGCCAACATACAGCACCACATTGCACACCAGCAGCCAGGGGAGCCGGGCTGTCGCCGGCAGCGCATCGGCGAGCGGCAGCGTGACCGTACCGAGCAGCGCCAGCAGCATGCCATCGCGCAGCATACGCTGGCTGCCCACGCGTGCGCCGAGCGCGCCGGCGGGCAAACTCGCCAGCGCCAGCGCCAGCATCCCGGCCGAATTGACCACGCCGATCAACTCGGGGCCAAAGCCGAGGCGCACCAGATACAGGTTGAGCAAGACCGAAAAGACGCCACCGTCGAGGACGAAGCCGACCAGGCCGACGCTGAGGAGGTAGAACGTCACCACCGGCCCGAGCCGCCGGAGTGCCGCGCGCATCTGCTGCATCCCGCACCTTCACACCGCATCTGCCGCCACACCCGCGTGGGCGCAGCGGCAGATGAGAACCGGGCACATCATCGCAGACCAGCGTGCGCTGCGCCGCTCGCCGGCGCGGCGCATGCCGCAGCCGGGCCTCGGGCACGCCAGCGCACGGCGACCAGACGCTAGCGCGGGTAGCGCCGGCGATGCAGCGAAGGCTGATGCGCCGGGCGCGCCTCATCGCCCGGCTGCGCCGCGCGGTCGGGCGTCCGCGGCCGGGGAGCCGCATGCGGCGGAGCACTGGGGCGCGGCGACTGATGCGCCGGCGGGCGGCCGTACGGATCGGCGCGATGGTCGCGCGTCGGCGCCGGGCGGCCCTGCGGGGCGGGCGCCGCAACCGGTGGCACATCGTCGACCATCGGCAAGCCCGGCAGCGGATGGCGCGGCAGCGGCGCACCGAGCGCCCGTTCGATCACGCGCACCATCGCCCGGTCGGCCGGCGTCGCCAGCGTCAGCGCATCGCCGCTGCGTTCGGCGCGGCCGGTGCGGCCGATGCGATGAATGTACGCGTCCGACGTGTCGGGCATATCGAAGTTGATCACCTGCGACACCGTGCTGACGTCGATGCCGCGGGCGGCGATGTCCGTCGCCACCAGGACGTCGAACGTACCATCGCGGAAGCCGTCCAGCGCCATCTGCCGCTGCCGTTGCGAGCGGTTGCTGTGCAGACGGGCCACCCGCGCGCCTTCGCGCTCGAGCCGCTGGGCCACGCGATCGGCACGATGCTTCGTCCGGGTGAACACCAGCACCGCACCTGCCCGCTCGCGCCGCAGTAGCTCCAGCAGCGCCATCATCTTCTGCTCTTCGGCCACCGGCACGATGGCGTGCGCGATCGTCTCCGCGGGACGATCGCTCGAGAGCCGGATCGTCTGCGGATCGCGCGTGGCCGCCCGCACCAGGTCGGCCACGTCGGGGCCCATCGTCGCCGAGAACAGCAGCGTCTGCCGCGCTGCCGGCAGTTGCGTCACGATGCGGCGGATCGCCGGCGCGAAGCCCATGTCGAGCAACCGGTCGGCCTCATCGAGGACCAGCGTGGTGATCGTGCCGCAGTGCACGTAGCCACGCGACATGTGGTCGAGCAGGCGCCCGGGGCAGGCGACGATCAGATCGGCGCCGCCGCGCAGGGCGCGCTCCTGGGCTTCGAAGCCGACGCCCCCGTAGACGCTGGCGCTGCGGATGCGGCTGCCCGCGCCCAGAGTGCGCACCGTCCCGAGGATCTGCTCGGCCAGTTCGCGGGTGGGTGTGATGATCAGGGCGCGGATGCCGCCGGCCGGGCTGCGCTGCAGCCGCTGCAGAATCGGCAGGACGAATGCTGCCGTCTTGCCGGTGCCCGTCTGGGCGAGGCCGATGACATCATTGCCGGCGAGGATCGGCGGAATGGCGGCGGCCTGGATGGGGGTTGGGGTGGTGTACCCCTGACGCGCGATGTGCGTCAACAGCATGGGGCTGAGGCCAAGGGTGGTGAAACTCACTGATTCTTCCTTAATGGCGAGACGACGCCGCCGACCACGCCGGTCGGTGCGCGAGTTGTCTGGCGGCACATGCCGCACAGCAACGTATCGGGGCATGTGGGGGGATCAGGCAGGTCGCCCCTGGCGACCGGGGGATCACAGCGCAGCGCCATACGTTGCCGACGGACATAGTATACCACGTGCCGGGGGTTGTGGGGCGCCGCGTGGCGCGGCATGGCGCGCGATCGGCTGCCGGCCCGCATGCTGCACCCGCCGCCGCCCCGGTCGTTGACATTCATGCGATAGTCGTCTACAATCATACTCGTAGTATCAACAACAACGACTACCGGAGCAGTTGATGACCGAGCGGCTGGCGGCACACAGCAACCTGATCGACGAACTGCAGGCACTCGGGTTCGGCGAATCCGAAGCGCGGGTCTACGTTCTGTTACTGAGCGAGCACCCGGCGACCGGCTACCAGATCGGCAAGGCATCGGGAATGCCGCGCTCGCAGGTCTACGAAGCGCTCGGGCGGCTGGAGGGGCGCGGGGCAGTCTTGCGGGCGCGCGACGAGAAAGCCACGTTGTACCGGCCAGTCGCGCCCGAGCAGCTACTCGACCGCTACGCGCAGGAGGTGGCCGGGCGGATCGCCGGACTCCGGATCGGGCTGGCGCCGATCTACCAGCGCCAGGATGCCGGCCGGCTGTGGAACTTCACCGGGCGGCGCGAAGCGCTACGGCATGCCGAAGAGATGATCGGCACGGCGGCGCACGAGTTGATGCTCGTACTGAGCGATGCCGACGTCGACGCGTTGCGGCCGGCGCTCGATGCCGCGCACGCGCGTGGCGTCGCCATCGGCATCATGCTCACCGGTGCCGCCGAAGCGCCACCCGGGCAAGTCGTGCGGCACCCACCCCACGAGACCGAGCTGCACGGCATGCGCGAGACGCTGATCGTCGTCGCCGACGAGCGCGAATTTCTCATCGCCAGCGGCCATGTCGTCGCCAATGCCACGGTGACGACCAACCCGAACATGGTGCTGATCGCCCGGCAATTCATCTGGATGGAGCTGTTCGCGCAGCGGATCTTTGCCCGGCTGGGCGACGACCTGCTCGACCGGCTCGATGCAGCCGACCGGCACGTATTGCACGCCGACATGATACAGAGGCACAGCCACTCATGACTACCACAACAACCACCCTGCCGGCGCCGCCGCGCTTCGCCATCGACCACGGCACCGTCGAGCGGGGGTTCGTCGGCCTCACCCTGATCGGGATCGTCCTCGCCTGGATCCTGGAGCTCAGGGGTGTCGATCACAGCTACGTGCTGGGGATACACGTCGTCACATACATCTTCGGCGGCTTCTACGCGGTGCGTTCGATCATCGGCGCCCTGCGGCGCCGCGAGATCGCAGTCGATCTGCTGATGGCGCTGGCGGCGGTGGGGGCGGCCTACGTCGGGGCCTGGGAAGAGGGCGCCATCCTGCTGTTCCTGTTCTCGCTGAGCAATGCGCTGCAGAACTACGCGATGGGGCGCACCACCCGCGCGATCAGCGCGCTGATGGCCCTGCGGCCGGACCGCGTGACCGTCCGGCGCGGCGGCAGCCTGTGCGACATCGCCCTCGATGACGCCACCATCGGCGATGTCATGGTGGTGCGGCCCGGCGAGCGGATCGCGCTCGATGGCGACATCATCCGCGGCCGGGGCAACATCGATGAATCGACCATCACCGGCGAGGCGCTGCCGGTGCATCGTGGCGTCGGCGCGACCGTGCTCGCCGGCACGCTGAACCAGACCGGCGTCCTCGACGTCCGCATCAGCCGGCTGGCGTCCGAGAGCACGCTGGCGCGCGTGATCGCGATGGTCGCCGATGCGCAGGAGCGCAAGGCGCGCACCCAGAGCGTGCTCGACCGCTTCGAGCAGCGCTACGCGATCGGCGTCATCGTGGCGGTCGGGGTGTTCATCATCGTCGGCCCGACGCTGACCGGGCAGTCGTTCGATGACAACTTCTACCGGGCGATGGTGCTGCTCACCGTCGCCTCGCCGTGCGCCCTGGTGATCGGCGTGCCCTCGGCGGTGCTCAGCGCCATCGCTGCCGCGGCACGGCGCGGCGTGTTGTTCAAGGGCGGCGCCTACCTCGAGCAACTGGCACAGGTGCGGGTCGTCGCGTTCGACAAGACCGGCACGCTGACCTACGGCCATCCGCGCGTGACCGACATCATGCCGCAGCCGGGCACTGATGCCGACACGCTGCTGTCGGTGCTGCTGCGCGCCGAGCTGATGAGCGAGCATCCGCTGGCGCGGGCGGTGACCACCTACGCCGCCGAGCGCGGCATCGTCGTCGATGAGCCCGAGCAGTTCGAGGCGATCACCGGTCGTGGCATTCGTGCGGCGTGGGATGGTGTCGAGACCCTCGTGGGTACGCCGCGGCTGATGGCCGAGCGTGGCATCACGGTGCCGCCCGAGATCAGCGCGGCGTTCGAGCAGCTTGCCGCGTCCGGCCGGCAGACCAGCATGGCGGTGTGGCGCGGCGGTGTGTGGCTGGGGATCGTCTCGGTGATGGATCAGGAGCGCCCCGATGCGGCAGCGCGCATCGCAGCCCTGCGGCGCGCCGGCATCCAGCGGGTGGTGATGCTCACCGGCGACGCGGCGCACATCGCCGAGCCGATGGCCAGGCGGCTCGGCATCGACGAGGTGCATGCCGGGCTGCTGCCGGCCGACAAGCTGCGCCTGATCGAGACGCTCGGCCAGCGCTACGGCCCGGTCGCGATGGTCGGCGATGGCGTCAACGATGCGCCGGCGCTCGCCGCGGCGACGGTCGGGGTGGCAATGGGTGGCGCGGGAACCGACGCCGCCCTCGAGAGCGCGGATCTGGTGCTGATGTCCGACGATCTCGGGGCGCTCGCTGCGGCGGTCAGCCTGAGCCGGCGCAGCCAGCAGGTCGTGTGGCAGAACATCGCGTTCGCGCTGACCGTTGTCGTGCTGCTGGTCTTGGCGACGCTGTCGGTCGGCGTGCCACTGCCGCTCGGTGTGATCGGCCACGAGGGCAGTACGATCATCGTCGTGCTGAACGGCCTGCGGTTGCTCGCGCCACTGCGCGAGCCGGTGGTGTGACGCGGTGTGGCACCGTCACACGAAGACACGAAGACACGAAGACACGAAGGGGCGGGGGCGACGGGCTCACACGAAGACACGAAGACACGAAGGCGGGGGACGGGCTCACACGAAGACACGAAGACACGAAGGGGCGGGGGCCGCGATCTCACACGAAGACACGAAGACACGAAGGCACGAAGGGGCGGGGGACGG
>JAGWYG010000236.1 GCA_018969485.1 Chloroflexota bacterium | reverse complement strand
CCGGATCTGGCGGAGATCGTGGCGCATTCGCTGATCGAGGCGAATCTGGTGGGACATGATTCACATGGCGTGATGCGGCTGACGCAGTACGCGGACATGGTGAAGCGCGGGCAGATCCGGCCTGCGGAGAGGCATGAAGCCGCAACGCTGCATCGCGCCGCGGCGCGCGTGGACGGGCACTGGGGCTGGGGGCAGCCTGCGGCGCTGGCGGCGACCGAGCTGTGCATCGGCATGGCGCGGCAGCAGGGCATGGCGGCCGTCACCGTGACGAACTGCAACCACGTCGGACGACTCGGCGAGTACGTGGAGATGGCTGCGCGGCAGGGGCTGATCGGGCTGGCGTTCTGTAACAGCGGCCCGACCGTGGCGCCGCACGGTGGACGCACGCGCCTGCTCGGCACCAATCCGATTGCCTGCGCTGTGCCGCGCGCAGGCGGCGATCCGGTGCTGATCGACATGGCGACCTCGGGGACGGCGGAAGGCAAGCTGCGCGTGGCGCGCGACAAGGGTGAGTCGATCGGGCCGGGCCTGATCCTCGACAAGCACGGCGTGCCGTCGCAGGATCCGGGTGCGTTTTACGAGGGCGGCGTGATGCTGTCGATGAGCGGCCACAAGGGTTACGGCCTCGCGGTGATGATCGATCTGCTGGCTGGCGCGCTGTCCGGCACCGGGCCGACGTCGTCGCCGCAGTACGGCGGCGGCAACGGCACGCTGATGCTCGTCTTCGATCCGGCGTGCTTCGGCGACGGCGACGCATTCGCCGCGCACGTCGAGCAGCTGCACCAGACGCTGTCGCACGCGCCGACAGCCCCCGGCTTCGAGCGCGTGCTGGTGCCCGGCGAGCCGGAATGGCGCACGCGCGCGCGGCGCACGGTCGAAGGCGTCGACCTGCCGGAGACGACGTGGTCGGCTATCCGGGAACTGGCCGGTGAGACGGTGTGACCGCGCGAGACACAAGTGCCGCACAATACGATCGTCCGTCGTCGATTTACGAGGGGCGGGAAGAACGAAAACATGCTTACAAAAGAACAAGCGATTACCCTGTATCGAACGATGCAGATCATTCGGCAGACTGAAGAAGCGCTGGCGCGCTCGCATCAGGCCGGATTGATCCACGGAGCGTGTCACACGTACGTCGGCGAGGAAGCCATCGCCGCCGGCGTGTGTGCGCATCTGACGCACGAAGACGCGCTGTTCAGCACACATCGCGGGCACGGACATGCGCTGGCGAAAGGCGTGCCGCCGCGTGAGCTGATCGCCGAGCTGTTCGGCCGCGCCACCGGCTGTTCGCGCGGGCGCGGCGGCAGCATGCACCTGTTTTCGCCCGAGGTGGGCATGATGGGGACGAGCGGCATCGTCGGCCCGTGCATTCTGCAGGCGGCGGGCGCGGGCTACACGTTCAAGCTGCTCGGCAAGCCGAACGTCGGCGTGGCGTTCTTCGGCGACGGCGCCTCGAACAACGGCGCGTTTCACGAAGGCCTGAACCTGGCGGCGATCTACCAGCTGCCGGCGATCTTCATCTGCGAGAACAACCAGTTCGCCACCGAGATCGCCATCACGTACGCCACGCGCAACCCGGACATCTGGACGAA
>JAGWYG010000235.1 GCA_018969485.1 Chloroflexota bacterium | reverse complement strand
CGGCGGCGTCTCCTGCGCCAGCAGGAAATCCGCCAGCTTCTCGCGCACGTTGCGCTGCAGAATGCGGCGCAGCGGACGCGCGCCCATGTGCGGTTCGGTGTTCTGCGCCAGCAGCCACGCGCGCGCAGCCGGCGTCACTTCCAGCGTGATGCCGCGCGCCAGCGCCAGCTTCGCTTCCTTGCCGATCATCAGGTCCAGCACACGCCGCAGCACGTCGGGCGACAGCGGCCGGAACATCACGATCTCGTCGAGGCGGTTCAGGAATTCCGGCCGAAAAAAGCCGCGCACGTCGACCATCGCCAGATCAGCGCTCTGCGACGGCTCGAGCGCTCCGTCGTTCAGAAACTGCGCGCCGAGGTTGCTCGTCAGGATCAGCACCGTCTCGGCGAAGTTCGCCACGCGCCCCTGCCCGTCCGTCAGCCGTCCTTCTTCCATCACCTGCAGCAGGATGTCCAGGATGCGCGGATGCGCCTTCTCGACTTCGTCGAACACCACCACCGCGTACGGCGATTTCAGGATGCGCTCGGTCAGCTGCCCGCCGCCTTCGTAACCGACATAGCCGGGCGGCGCGCCGATCAGCCGATTGATCGTGTCGTCTTTCTGGTACTCCGACATATCGATCGCCACCAGCGCCTCTTCGTTGCCGAAAAGAAATTCCGCCAGCGCCTTGGCCAGCTCGGTCTTGCCCACGCCGCTCGGCCCGAGAAAAAGAAATGAGCCGATCGGCCGCTTCGGATCCTTCAGCCCGACGCGCGCCGACTTCACCGCGCGCGCCAGCGCCCGCACCGCATCGTCCTGCCCGAGCACGCGCCCGCGCAGCGCCTCGTCGATCTGCGCATAACGCGCACGCTCGTCCGCCCCAAGCTTGCTGACCGGCACGCCGGTCAACGCGCTGACCGCCTGCATCACCGCCTCAGGATCGATCACGCGCGGCGCAGACGAACCAGCTGCGCCGACCGCGCTCAACGACGCGCACGCGCGATGCAGCACGTGCACCGCCGCCGCCGGCAATGGTTCGCCGCCGATATAGCGCGCCGCCAGCTGCTGCGCCGTCGTCAGCGCCTCGTCACGAATGACCAGCCCGTAGTCGCGTTCGAGCTGCGCATCGAGTACACGCAGGATGCCGACGCATTCGTCTGCCGTCGCCGGCGGCACCGCCAGCGTGCGCACACGCTCCATCACCGCCGTCGCCGGCCGGATGCGTTCGCCCAGCGCCGCCTCGCTCGTCGTCCCGATCACCACGGCCGTGCCCTCGACCAACGCTTTCTGCAGATCGCGCGACGCCTGCGCCATCGCCTGCGTTTCCTGCCGCCCAAAGAAGCGCTGCACGTTGGGCAGGAACAACGCCCCACCCTCCGCCTGCCGCAAGCCGACCTGCATGGCCAGCGCCGGGTTGTCCAGCCACGCCGCCTCACTCACTTCGATGATCTTGTCGATGCCGCGCGGGCCGCGCCCCTCGACGACGGTGAATGCCAGCCCCTGCACCAGGCTGCGCCGGCCGACGCCGCTCGGCCCGGTCAGAATCACGTTGCGTCCGTTCGCATGCGCCAGCAGCGTGGTGAGTTCGTGCAGCAGGCGCGCGCGCGGGAACA
>JAGWYG010000234.1 GCA_018969485.1 Chloroflexota bacterium | reverse complement strand
CCGTCCGGGAAACCGAATCGTGATGATCCTGGAAGTTTCCGGGGCGTTAGGACCGCCTTGCGCTGCCGCTGAAACATGGCGACAAGAGCATCGAGAAACACAGGCTCGACCGCTGATGACGCTCGCCTTGTTCATGATCGGCACTGTCGCCGGCGCGATCCTGATCGCGCTGCTCCTGGCCACGTGGGTCGGGGGGAGCTTCCGCATCTGGCCGACGCCGGGCGAGGGCTCCTGGCAGAGCTACGTGTTCTGGCCGCTGTTTCGCGGGCTCAATGCGTTGTGCTTTCTCGTCGCCATCCTGGATTTTGGCGGCCGGGCGCTGGGTCTGCCGCTGGTCATCCGGCTGATCGCGCTCGCCGTCCTCATCGCGTCGCTCGCGATCTTCATCTACGCGTTCCAGGTGCTGGGCCGCGACAACAGCTATGGCGCCTCCGAAGGCCTCGTCACCGGCGGCATCTATCAATGGAGCCGCAATCCGCAGAACGCCATGCTGATCGTGGTCTATGCGGCGCTCGCCATCGCCGCCGACAGCGCCGCAGCCTACGTGCTGTGCGCCGCGATGGTGATGGTCTACGCGCTGATGGTCTACGTCGAGGAACCCTGGCTCGAAGGCATCTACGGCGAGCCGTACCGCGACTATTGCGATGCCGTTCCGCGCTATTTCAACTGGGCAAAGGCGATCGGCGCGCTGCGCGCGGCCCTTGCCAGCCGCAGCGGCGGGCCATCGTGACGACGCCGGCGCTTGTCACTGCTCAGCGCTGCGGGGCGATCGCGCACGAGGTCCTCGGCGATGACGGCGAGGTGCGCGTGATCGCGGTCTTCGAGCGCTCGATCTACGTCGCGGCGCCGCGCGGCATCGTCTGCATCGGAGCAGCGATCGGCGAGGGACCGATCAACGTCGAGGTCGCGCGACTTCCGGCGGGTGGCTGGAGCGATGCCGGCATCGCCACGGGCACGGAGGGCAGCGCGAGTGGTCGCGTGCTGACACTGGAGCGGATGCGGCTCGATGTTTCGGCAGCGGCGATCTGGCTGCCGCCGCCGGTCCCGGAGTTCACGCCGGAAACCCTGCGCGCCGGCCTCGCGGCGATGCAGGCTGCGAAGCCGCCAGCCGATGGTCTGGCGAGGCTCGTCATCTCCGGCGCGCCCGCATCCACCAGCGTCGAACGCGCCGCATCGGGGCCCATCGATGCGCTGCGCCGGGAGCTGCCGAGCGTCCTCGCAACGGGCACATGGTCACGCGACGCGATCCGGGCTGCGATCCTGCTCACGGGGCTCGGCCCCGGCCTCACGCCGTCGGGCGACGACCTCCTCGGCGGGATCATGCTGGCGCTCTCGGCAACCGGCCAAGAAGGGCTGCGCGATGCGCTGTGGGCATTCCTGGAGCCGGAGCTCGACGCGCTCACCGTGCCGATCAGCGCGATGCATCTCTCGGCAGCGGCGGATGGCATGGGAAGCCTCGCGCTGCATGTGCTTCGCGATTCGATCCTCGCTGGCGATGTGCCGGCCGAGGCGATCGCCGAGGTCGCCGCCATCGGCCACACCTCGGGATGGGACGCAGCAGCCGGCATCGTGCTCGGCCTGACGGCGGCACTG
>JAGWYG010000233.1 GCA_018969485.1 Chloroflexota bacterium | reverse complement strand
GCAGAACATGTACGCCGTGCCGGCCGGGGTGCCGCTCGCGCACGCCGGCATCATCGAGCCGCTGGCGTGCGCTATTCACGGCGTCGACGTCGGCCGGGTGCGCTTCGGCGACACCGTGGTCATCCTCGGCGCCGGCGCGCAGAGCCTGATGCAGATTCGCATCGCGCGGGCGATGGGCGCGGCGCAGGTGCTCGTCGTCGGCCGTTCGCGCGGGCGCCTCGAACGCGCGCGCGCGATGGGCGCCGATCACGTGTTCAGCGCGCTCGACGGCGACGCGCTCGCGTTCGTGCGCGCGCACACCGCCGGCCGCGGCGCCGACGTGACGCTCGAGGCTGCCGGCGCCGTGGAGACGTGGCAGCAGGCGCTGGCCATGACGCGCCCGGGCGGCACCGCCGTCATGTTCAGCGGCCTCCCCGGCGGCGCGCAGGTGCCGCTCGACGCCACGAAGCTGCACTATGGCCAGGTGGCGGTGCAGGGCATCTTTCACCACACGCCGCGCTACGTTGAAATGGCGCTGCACATGCTCGCGTCTGGCGCGCTCGACGCCGGCGCGCTCATCGACGGCGCAATTCCGCTCGAACAGGTCGAGGACGGCCTGCGCCGCATGGATCGCGGCGAGGTCGTCAAGCTGGCGGTGGCGGCGCAGCAGCCAGCAGATCAATCGCGGGCGGCGTCGGGGGAGCCGGCGGCGGTGTCGTGAATTCCCGATACGCCAGCGTCCACACGGCCGAGTTCACGGCGGTGAAGAACGAGCCGATCACCACGGCCAGCACGATGAACAGCAGGATGCCGACGGCGATCAACGCCCACGGCGCGCTGTCGGAGAACGCAGCCGCGCCGATCGCCGTTCCGACGCCGAAGACGACCAGCGGCACGGCGACCACGATGCCGACCACGAAGCTCACCACCGCCATCAGAATCGCCAGCACGATGCTGTCGCCAATTTTGCCGCGGAACACCGCCCAGCCGCGCTTCAGGCCGTCGATGGCGCCGAGATTCTCCAGCACCACGGCGCGCCGGCCGAACGTTTCCAGCACGCCGACCAGCAGGCTGTAGATCGCGAAGATGCACAGCAGCGGGAAGACGATGCACAGGAAGCCGATCGCGCCGGCGCCGAGAATCGCTGCGAACATGTCCTCGCCGCTTTGCCCACTCAACGCGGTTCCGGCCGTGCCGACGGTGGTGATCACCAGAATTGCCACGAAGATCGCACCGAGCAGGATGCCCGGGATCGCCAGCAGCAGCCGCATGCCGACCAGCGTGCGCACCCGCGCGACGCCGGCGCGCCAGCCGTCGCCGAACGTCGGGCTGCCGCCGCGCTCGATGCCGTCGACGTTGGCGATCAATCCGCCCTGGCCGATTTCACCCAGCACCAGCGTCACCAGCCAGATCACGAGGAACACGCACAGCAGCACGCAGATCAACGCAGCGACCGTGGCGCTGTTCTGCTCGAACCAGCGCCCGATCTGCGACGCATCCAGCCAGCTCGGCAGTTGATTTGAGCCGGACCCGCCGTCGGATCCGCCGCCGGTGTTGAAATTCCCGCCCGAGCCGCCTCCGCTGCTCAGGCTCGCCAGGAACCCCAGCAGCCACAACGACTTG
>JAGWYG010000232.1 GCA_018969485.1 Chloroflexota bacterium | reverse complement strand
GCGCTGCGCGAGGGCCGGATCGCCGGCGCCGCGCTGGACGTGGTGGCGGAAGAACCGCTGCCGCAGGACAGCCCGCTCTGGGACATGCCCAACGTCCTGATCACGCCGCACACCGCCGGCGAGACGCACAGCTACGAGGACAACGTCCTGGACATGATGATGGAGAACATCGAACGCCTGTGGCGCGGCGAGCAGGCGCTCTTCAACCAGATCGTCTGAACAGCCGCCGCGGGGCGACCGGGCGGAAATCCAGCGCGAACATCGGCAGCGCCTGCGCGCGCCCGGGCAGTTCCAGCGTCCCGGCATCCTTGACCCCGAAATCCGGCGGCAGGGTCAGGCGCTCGAGCAGGTCGCCCGAGATGACGCCGCGCAGGCTGCGATCGGCGGCGAATTTCTCCATCTTGGAGACCGTGTTCAGCGTGTCGCCCAGGAAGGTGATCTCGCGCTTCACGTCGCCGATCTCGCCGACCGCGACCGGACCGGCATGCAGCGCCGCGCGCCCGGACGGCGCGACGCCGAAACGGCGCTCGCACGCCTCGCGCGCCGCGACCAGACGTCCGACCGCATCGGCGAGACAGCGCAGGATGCGCGCATCCTCGATCGCGACGTCCAGCGGCCAGCTGACGATGGTGGCATCGCCGACATAACGGTAGACCTCGCCGCGATGCGCCACATAGGCCGGCGACATCACCGCGGTGAGGTGGTCCAGCAGGGCCAGGAACCGCTCCGGGCCGATCCTCGCGGCGATCGCCGTCGACCCTTCCAGGTCGAGCACCAGGAAGGCGCGCGCCTCGATGCGCGGCGTATGGTAGCGGCCGATCAGCAGGCGCCAGAGCGTGCCCTGACCGAGCAGCCGGTCGATCTCGAAGACCAGGCTGATCAACGCCGCGACGACCAGCGCGAAGACGGCGTCGAAAGCCAGACCCTCGCCGAACGGCGCATCGTCGATCGGGATCAGGATCCTGACCGCCAGCATGATCGTCACGATCGCCGCCAGACGCAGCAGCGTGCGCACCAGCAGGTAGAGCGCGAAGGGCAGGCGTCGCAGCGCCGCCAGGAAAGGATGTGCCCGCTCGACCAGCTCGCCATAGACCAGCAGGCCGGAGATCGCGCCACCGATGATCGAGGCGCGCGCCATCGTGTCCCAGGCGAAGGAGAAGCGGACCAGCGCGTAGGCGATGCCGATGACGGCCCCGACCAGCGCCGCGCCGGCGACGATCCGGTATTGCCGGGGATGCAGCGGGATCATGACGCGGGCGCGCTCAATCCACCGGCAGGGCGTCCAGAAGGGTCTGGGCGCGCGCGCGCTTGTCCGCGTCGGGATCGCGCGCGACGATGCGCTGCAGCACCGATCGCGCGCGGGGATCCCCGGCCTCGCCCAGTTCGAAACCCAGCGCGTCGCGCTTGTCGAACCATTGCCGGTCGAAGGGCTTGGCGCTCAGCGGCAGACGCCGCCAGTAATATTGCAGGGCGTCCGAACGCCAGCCGCCATAGATCTCTTCCCAGGCGAAGGGCTGGCCGTCGGATTGCGCGTTGTCGAAGTTGAACGGCTGGTCGACGCGCTGGAAACGCACATCCATCGACATGCGCAGCCGGTCGCTGCGGTTGGGCAC
>JAGWYG010000231.1 GCA_018969485.1 Chloroflexota bacterium | reverse complement strand
CGAGTGCGACTTCACCTCGCGCATGGCGTCGATGTTCTCCGGTGGCACCGGCTCCTCGATCCACATCAGGTGGTACGGCGCCAGGTCCTGCACGAGGCGAATGGCGCTCGGCACGTCGAGGCGGGTGTGCACGTCGACGGCGACGGCGGCGTCCTTGCCGGCCGCGCGCGTGACCATGTCGACCAGCTGGATCATGCGTTCGTGTTCGCGCTGCATGGCGGTGTAGTTGAAGCGGTCCTTGACGAACGCGCCGTCGCTCAGCTGCAGCACGCGCTCGGACATGTCGAGCGGCTGCTTCTTGTCGGAGTAGGCGCCGATGTCGACGTCGATTTTCAGCGCGGTGAAGCCCTTCTCCAGCACGCCGTCGACGACCTGGCGGATTTCATCGAAATCCATGCCCGGGTCGACCTCACAGTCGCAGTACATCCAGATCTTGTTGCGGAATTTTCCGCCGAGCAGTTCGTAGACCGGCGTCTTGAGCGCTTTGCCCTTGAGGTCCCAGAGGGCGATTTCGAGGCCGGTCAGCGCGGTGATCAGCGCGCCGCCGGTGCCGCCGTCGAAGACGTGGCTGCGGCGCATGTCCTCGAAGATGGCGTCGATGGCGAACGGATCGCGCCCGATGAGTTTCTGTTCGAGGTACTGCAGGATGGCGATGGCCTGCGTGCCGCCGTGCACGCATTCACCCGTGCCGGTGATGCCGGCGTCGGTCGTCACGCGCACCCACAGATGCATCCCATGGCCGACGGTGGCCGCGGTCTTCACGGATGTGATTTTCATGCGTGGGAGTGTAGATGCGGCGGGGCGTTTCGGGAAGTTGTCCCTCCCCTCTACGTAAGGGGAGGGGTTTGCCTCACTTCCGTCCCGCCAGCGTGGTGGCGACGACGGCGCTGAGGATGATGCCGATGCCGATGAATTCCTGCACGGACAGCCGTTCGCCGCCGACGAACAGGCCGAGGGTGACGGCGACGACCGGGTTGACGTAGGCGTAGCTGATGGCCAGGCTCTCCCGTTTGCGCATCAGCAGCCAGGTGTAGGAGCCGAACCCGATCAGTCCGCCGATCATGGTGGTTACCCATGCGGCGGCGACGATGGGTGATGGCGTGAACAGCGGCTTCTCGCCGCTGAGGGTGCTGATCACCAGCAGAAAGACGCCGCCGGAGAGCATCTGCGTGGCGGTGCGCATCCAGCTGGACGGCAGGTCGAGCCGCTGCGACCAGACGGAGCCGGCCGACCACGCCAGCGCGCCGAAGCTGCCGAGCAGCAGGCCGGCCGGGTGGGTGGTGAGCGACTGGTCGGCGAACAGCACGCCGACGCCGACGACGCCGAGCAGCACGCCGAGCCATTCCAGCCGGGAGGGGCGCATGCCGGTGGCGACGCCGAGCAGGGCAAACCACACTGTCGACGTGGAGGCGAGCACGGAGGCCATGCCCGAGGAGTTCCAGAGCTGCGCGAACATAGTGCTGCCGCTGGCGATGCCCATCATGACAACGCCGGTCAGGGCGGCGTTGCGCCATTGCCGCGGCGTCGGCAGCGGCGTTTTGCGCAGCGCCAGTAGCAGGAACAGCCCGCCGCCGGCGACGGTGAAGCGGACCGCCGCCATCCACAGCGGCGGCGACTCCGTC
>JAGWYG010000123.1 GCA_018969485.1 Chloroflexota bacterium | reverse complement strand
GCCCGTCCCCCGTCCCTTCGTGTCTTCGTGTGAGCCCGTCCCCCGTCCCTTCGTGTCTTCGTGTGAGCCCGTCCCCCGTCCCTTCGTGTCTTCGTGCCGTCGTACGAGCCCGCCCCCGCCCCTTCGGCCCTCGCACGACGGCACCAATCAGTGGTATGATACGGCCACGTACTACGCATCTACCGACTATTGTATGTCGTAATCTTCCTGTCATCGAGCTGTCATGCTCGTGTAAAGCAAGCGCTGGTCGCAGCGGGGCTGGGCTGATACGGTGAGAGCAACGCCACAGGTGCTTGCTGTGGCACGGCAGACGCAGACCATGCGATGGGAGGAGAGGCCATGCAGACGCAACTTCAGGCAATCAGTGTCGGGCAGCCGCAGGCTTCGCTAGTCACGGCCTTGCGTCACATCCACACGCCACTGACCGTGTTCGCCTACGACGATGCGTCACAGGTGTATCAGCGCATCTCGCTGACCATGCCCGAGATCGTCTTCCTCCCGGCCGCGAGCGGCAATACCGCCCTGCTGCGGCTGTACCGGCAGCTTCAGCGCGTCGAGCGCGTCTGCACCGTGCTGGTCTTCGAGCGCGAACTGATCGCCTATCGCGGTCGCGGTCACCGCTGGACGCGGCGCGCACCACTGACGGCCGCCGGGCTGCAGGGCATTCTCGAGTGGTGCAACCGATCGCAGCGCGGCCCGGTCGTGGCCGAGCAGCCGCGCGGCCTGGCCCAGGTGGCGGCGATCGCGTCCTGAGCGACGGCAGAAACATCGGCGGCGCGACGATCGCAGCCGCGCGGGTGATGGCTCGCCGGCCGGGGGCAGCGGATGTGGCGGCATGCGAGGTGCGCGCGGACGCGTGGCACGCCCGCGGGCAGCGGCACCCCGCCGCAGCGTGGTGATGCCGCCTCAGCGGCGGCGCCGCCGCCGCAGTGCGACGATGGCACCACCGAGGGCGAGCATCGCACCGGCGCCGGCCAGCCAGCGCGACAGCGTCAACCCGATCAGCACATTCGCGTGATTGTACTCCTGCACGCTCGGCTGATAGCCTGCGGCGATGCCGACAGTGCTCGTCACGGCCAGCGCCAGCAGGCCGGCCAGCACGACGATACCGATGCCGATGACGATCAGCATGCGCCCGATCACTCAGTCCCCCTCATCGGGCGTCGTCGGCGAGCACCGCCATCGCACAATTGTGCCCCGGGATGCCGGTCACACCGCCGCCGGGATGCGCACCGCTGCCGCACAGATACAGCCCCGGCAGCGGCGTACGATAATCGGCAGCCCCGCTGACCGGCCGCAGATCAAAGCTCTGGTCGGGCGTGATCTCGCCATGGAAGATATTGCCACCAGTCAGGCCAAAACGGCGCTCGAGGTCGACCGGCGCCAGCATCTGGCGGGCCACGATCGCGCCGGCAAGATTCGGCGCATACTCCGACACGGTCGCCACGATATGGTCCGCCACTTCCTCCCGCAGGCCATCATCCCACGAGCGGCCGGCGACGGCATACGGGAAGTACTGGCAGAAGCACGACATCACATGGCCGCCCGGCGGCGCCAGCGAAGGATCGGTCGGCGACTGGGAGAAGATCTCGACGAACGGCTGCCGGCTCGGCACGCCGGATCGGAAATCATTCCAGGCGCGCTCGAGGTAGTCGAGCGACGGTGCGATGTCGACGGTGGCGCTGGCGATCTGCTCCGGGGCGACGCCCGGCGGCGCCGCCAGATACCGCGGCAGTTCGCTGAGCGCCAGGTTCAGCTTGAAGACGGTGCCGTCGGTCCGGTAGTTACGCGCGATGCGCTCACGGAAGGCCGCCGGCAGCGCGCTCTCCGGGCACAGGCCGAGGAAGGTTCGCTTCGGATCGGCGTTCGAGAGCACCGTGCGGCCCCGGATCGTCGTGCCGTCGGCGAGGATGACGCCGGTGGCCTGACCGTCGTCGACCAGCACCTGCGCGACGGCCGCATTGGTGCGGATGGTGACGCCCAGCTCGTGGGCTGCGCCGGCCAGGCTCTGGGTGACCATGCCCATGCCGCCGCGGACATAGCCCCAGACGCCGCGGCGCCCGTGGATCGCGCGGCCGATGGCGTGCACCAGATTGACATACGGCGTCCCGGGCGTCGCCGGGCTGGCCAGCGTGCTGATGATGCTCTGGGGCGCCATGATCGCCTTGATCCGCTCCGATTCGAAGAACTCGCCGAGCAGATCGCGCATCGAGAGCAACATCAGCCGCCGGTAATCGTCGGCGCAGCCGGCATCGATGAACCGCTGGGCCAACTCGGCGTGGCTGATCGGCGGGTGCAGCAGCGTCGGCTCGATGATGTCGCAGCAACGGTCCCAGAACGCATCCCAGGCGACATAGCCGGCGACATCCCGTGGCGCGATCCGGGCGATCTCACGATGCGTGCGCGCCGGATCGCTGGCGTCGAGCAGCAGGTGCTCACCATCAGGGAATGGCATGAAATACGATGGCTTCTTGGGGTAGACGGCGAACCCATGCCGCACCAACTCAAGCGTCTCGATGATCTCCGGACGCATCAGGCTCATCGAGTATGACGCGACCGACACCCGATACCCCGGATGGATCTCTTCGGTGACTGCCGCGCCGCCGATGATGTGCGATCGCTCGAGAACGATCACGCTCCGCCCGGCACGGGCGAGATAACAGGCTGCTACCAGGCCGTTGTGTCCGCCGCCGATGACGATGGCGTCGTAGCGTGTTGTCATGTCGCACTCCGCTGGAGATAGTCGCACAACAGGCCGTGGAAGTGATGCACGCCGTTCTCTCGCGTGACCGAGTACCGCCCGGTGTCATACGAGCGCGACCGGAGCCGGGCGTGTACTGCTTCGCAGAGCTCGATGTCCTCGTGCTGGATCACATCGCTGAATTTGAATGATGCATGCATGTCTTGCGCCACTTCGGGTTGGCCGACATCAAGGACGTACCACTCGAAGATTGTCAGGGTGCGATCGGGCCCCAGTGGTACGATGACGTTCGTCTGCAGATTATCGGGATAGATGTTCAGCATCATATTGGGAAATATCCAGTAGTACAGCGCCTGCGCCGCCGCACTGTCATCAGGATCGCGCTGATACAACGAACCCGGCTGCTCGCGGATGGGTGCGTGTTGCATTGAATACTGATCGAACGTCTCGACACGATACTGTCGGTAATCGATCGTCTGGTACAGCCCGGGATGCGCCAACGGGATATGGTAGCCCTCGAGATAATTATCGACGTAGACTTTCCAATTACAGGCAATCTCGTAGTCGACACGTTTGTAGAAGCCCATGCGTTCCAGTGGCAGATGGGCCGTCTCGGCCGGGATCGCGCCGAGCACCTGCGCGAGTGGTGGCGCGGCGGGATCGAGATTGACGAAGATGAACGGCCCCCAGGTAGCCACCCGCACAGGCACCAGACCATAGTCGGCGCGATCGAAGCAGCGCACGCCATCGAACTCGGGGGTCGTGAGCAATCTGCCATCGAGGCCATAGGTCCAGCCATGATAGCTGCATTGCAGGGCACGTCGATTGCCACTCCCCCGGGCCACCGCACCGGCGCGGTGGCGGCAGACGTTGTAGAACGCATGCACGCTGCCATCGCTGGCGCGCGTCACCACAACCGGCTCATCGATCACGTGACAGGTGAAGAAATCGCCCGGACGCGCGAGTTGGCTGAGGCGCCCGGCAAACTGCCAGGTGCGGCCAAAGATGCGTTCGCGCTCAATCGTCAGCATCGCCGGGTCCGTGTACCACTGCGCCGGGATGGTCGTCGCCTCGGCGAGATCGGGGTTGAAACGAAACAAGGCCGGGTCCATCACGCTCCTCCCGCCGCTGGCGCTGGCCGACAGTCCGTCGGACAGGCCCATCCTAGCAAGCCCGCCCCATGCTGTCAATCGCAGCGCCGGCCCGTTCGGCAGCACGAAGCGCCAGCGGTGCCCACGGCTCCCGCGCGGCGACCACGCCACGACGCCGGCCGGTCGCAGCGCCTCTGATGACCGTCCGCCGCTGCATGCTGGTCGACGCGCGTTGATCAGCGCCGTCGATCGATCACCCGGCATCTGATTACGTTGCTGCACATGCAGGCCAGACAGGCAACCCTGACCATCTGCCCCGCCAGGACATCGGCTGATTCACCTGCAATCTTCGACGGCGTCGTCTGCTGCGATGCGCCACGCCAGCACGCGAAGACCGATACATCGTGATCCGACGGCCGCAGTTGATGCTCCGGCACCACGTCACATCACCGATATCAGGCCAATGTGTGATGGCGTAAGAACATGAATCATCATCCGAGCCCTGTCCGGGTCACACATGCATCATGATACGAATGCTGCTATGATACGAGCGAACGACTCGGTGATTCCGATTGACGCCGATGTCCGATGCTTCATCCAAAGCATGCCGCTGGGCTGCGCTGGATGCATCCCTGGCATTCATCATGGCAAGTGCCAATCACTCCTGACAATGGAGTTGCCATCACGAGAGGAGGTATCGATCATGCGCGATCGTATCAATGCTGAATATGTCTGGGTCGAAACGAGCCGATACGCCGCCGGTTTCTGGATGATGCGCACGCTGGTGACCAACGCGATGTACCGTGCAGCGATCGACGCCGGTGCCTGCACCCGACCGATCGGCGCGCTAGGCGACCGGCTGGACGCCCCCGGGTACGTCGACCATCCGGTGGTCAACGTCAGCCGCGCCGACGCGCTGGCATACGCCGCGTGGGTCGCTGGCCGTCTGCCCACCAGTGCCGAGTGGACGAGCGCATCGCGCGGCAACACCAGCCGCACGTATCCCTGGGGCAACCGTGCCCCCGACGCCTTGCGGGCCAACTTCGGCCGGCAGGCCGGCGACACGACGCCAGTCGGGCGCTATCCCGCCGGTGCGGCGCGCTGCGGCGCGCTGGATCTGGCCGGCAACGTCTGCGAGTGGATCATGGCGCCACTGTACACCGTACGGGGCGGCTCATTCCGCTCCGACGCCGGCGACCTGCGCTGCATGGATGCGAGCACCAGCCACGAGGATCTGCGCAGCATCCTCGTCGGCTTTCGCGTCGTGCGCTCGGCAGACACCGCCACCTGAGCGATCGGCATGTGCCGGCGGTTGTCGTATAATGCGCCGACGACGATACGGGGGGAGCATGCGATTCGGCGCACACATGTCGATCACCGGCGGCCTCGAACGTGCCATCAGCGATGGATTGCGCGCCGGCTGCGATACCGTACAACTCTTCACGAAGAACCAGCAGCAGTGGCGCGCGAAGCCGCTGGGCGACGCCGAGGCCGCGCGGTTTCGTGCGGCGACCGGGCAGAGCGGCCTGGGGCCGCTGGTGGTCCACGACTCGTACCTGATCAATCTGGCGTCGCCCGACGACGTGCTATGGCAGAAATCATGCGCGGCGTTTGCCGATGAGCTCGATCGGTGCTCGGCGCTCGGCATTCCGTACCTGGTGACGCACCCCGGCGCGCACGTCGGCTCGGGCGAGGCGGCCGGGCTGGCGCGCGTCGCCGACGCCATCAGCCGCCTGCTCGAGGCCGGCCACGGCGCCGGCGTGATGATCCTGCTCGAGACCACCGCCGGACAGGGCACGTCGCTGGGCTGGCAGTTCGGGCAACTCGCCGAACTGCTGCGCGTGGTGGCAGCCCCCGAGCGCGTGGGCATCTGCATCGACACCTGCCATCTGTTTGCCGCAGGCTACGATCTGCGTACGCCCGAGGCCTATGCCGCGACATTCGCCGAATTCGACGCAGCGATCGGATACGCCGCGATCAAGGCCATTCACGTGAACGACGCGCAGCGCGAGCTGGGCAGCCGCATCGACCGCCATGCCCACATCGGCGCCGGCACGCTCGGCCTCGCGGCGTTCCGTGCGCTGGTGAACGACCCGCGGCTGGCCGGCCTGCCGGCGATCCTCGAGACGCCGAAAGGGGACGATCTGGCAGAGGACATCGCCAATCTGGCCGTGCTGCGCGGACTGGTCGAATCGTGATGCCGGCGGTCGCGGGCCACCGCTCGCCACCGCCGTGCTGATGGAGCTCTCGATGAAACAGGACCTCGATCGCCTGATGGCGGAGCGCGACATCGACGCGTTCGTCGTCGAAGGCCCCGATGGGCTGGAGTCGGCCAATCCCGACTATGCGTATTTTGTCGGCGCGCGCCATCTGCCCGGGCTCGTGCTCAAGCGCCGCGGCGCGCCGGCGATGCTGCTGCACGGCGTGATGGAACGCCAGGCCGCCGCCGAGACCGGCCTGGTGCTGATTCCGCGCGATCGCTGGGACATGCGCGCGATTCGCGCGGCGCTGCCCGATCCGCTCGCGGCGCAGGTCGAGTATCGCCGACAGATGTTCACCGAGCTCGGCATCGTCGGGCGCGTGGCCTGCTACGGCTCGGTGAAGGCCGGCCCGCATCTGGCGCTGTGGCAGGCGCTGGCGGCGCGCATGCCCGAACTGACGGTCGTCGCCGAACTCGAGGGGAGCATCCTCGATGTCGCGCGGGCCACCAAAGACGATGACGAGATCGCCGCGATGCGGCGCGTCGGCCGGAAGACTGCCGAGGTGGTCGCGAGCGTGGTGGCGTGCATCCGCGCCGGACGCGAGCGCGATGGGGTGGTCGTCGATGCCACCGGCGAGCCGATCACCATCGGGCGCATCCGTGGGCTGATCGGGCGCGAACTGGCGGCGCGGCAGCTCGAGGCCGGCCACACCATCTTCGCCCAGGGCAGCGACGCCGGGCTGCCACACGCGCTGGGCCGTGATGCCGAGGCATTGCGCCCCGGCACCGCAATCGTGTTCGACATCTTCCCCCGCGAGGTCGGCGGCTATTACCACGACATGACGCGCACCTTCGCCATCGGCCACGCGCCACCAATGCTGCAGCGCGCCTACGACGAGGTGATGGGGGCGTACGGGCTGGTGATCGGCGAGCTTGAGGTCGGTGCGCCGACGCGCGTGTACCAGGAGTTGGTGTGCCGCTACTTCGAGGAGCGTGGCCACGCGACGGTCGCGACGACCTATCCGCTCGAGGAAGGCTACGTCCACTCGCTCGGCCACGGTCTGGGCCTCGAGGTGCACGAAGATCCGCGGATGTCGACGCTGAATGACCGCGGCGAGGTGCTGGCGCCGGGGACGGTGGTGACGATCGAGCCGGGGCTGTACTATCCGAGCCGCGGCTTCGGCGTCCGCATCGAAGACACATGGTACGTCACCGCGGATGGCCAGTTCGAGAACCTGACGTCATTCCCCAAGGATCTGGTGATCCCGCTCGAGGGCTGAATGCGTCGGCGCTGATCCCGCCGGCACGGCAGCCCGGCGGTGCGCCCCGGCGGCGGTGCCCGCACATCTGGTGCGACGTCCCGCCGGAGTAGCGGCGCACAGTGCCGGCCGGGCGTGGTGCGCACCCGGCCGGCCAGCGGGATCAGCCCGCGACGTAGTGCAACCGCTCCACCGTGGGGACGGCAGTCTGCGCCCGTTCGGTCCCGGCGTCCGCCCGGGGCGCCGCACCATCCTCGCCGGCGATCACGATGCGCCCGCGCCCCTTGCTGGTGATCTGGCCGCCCGCCGCACCGCCATCCGGTCGGCATTCTGTGATAGCATGGCGGCGTATGTCGGCGACGCCGCTGTCGCGACACCAGCGAGGTGGGTATGGCCAACGAGGTACTCCATCATGTACAACTCCGCCGGGGCGACGTCGGGCGATACGTGCTGCTGCCCGGCGATCCCGGCCGCTGCGAGTTGATCGCGGCGTCGTTCGATGACGCGCGGCTGGTGGCCCACAACCGCGAATATCGCACCTACACCGGCACCCTGCTCGGCGAACCGGTCTCGGTGACCTCGACCGGGATCGGCTGTCCCTCGACGGCGATCGCCGTCGAGGAGCTGATCGCCTGCGGCGCCGACACGTTCATCCGCGTCGGCACGTCGGGCGGCATGCAGCCCGACCTCGTCCCGGGCGATCTGGCGATCATCACCGGCGCCATTCGCGACGAAGGGACGACCGCCCACTACATGCCCGCCGAGTTCCCCGCCGTGGCCGATCCCGCGGTCGTCGCGGCGCTGCGTGCTGCGGCCGCGCGGACCGGCTGCGTCGCCCATTGCGGCATCGCCCACTCGAAGGACTCGTTCTATGGGCAGCACCAGCCGCAACGGATGCCGGTCGCTGATCATCTGATCGAACGCTGGAAGGCCTGGCGCATGGGCGGGGCGATCTGCTCCGAGATGGAAGCGGCGGCGATCTTCGTCCTCGGGAGCATCTATCGCGTGCGGACCGGTGGCGTGATGCTGATCGCGGCCAACCAGGAACGCGATGAGCCGGTGCGGACCGTCGTGCATGACCTGCATGGCGTCATCGCGACCGCCGTCGAGGCGCTGCGCATCCTGATCGATGCCGACCGTATGTCACGGAGGACCGTATGAAAGACCCCGATGGCCGCCAGCATCACATCCACCTGCGCTATGGTGACGTCGGCCGGTATGTCTTGCTCCCCGGCGATCCCGGCCGCTGCGAAGTGATCGCGGCCTACTTCGATGACGCCCGCCTGGTGGCACACAATCGCGAATTCCGCACCTACACCGGCACTCTGCTGGGCGAGCCGGTATCCGTGACCTCGACCGGGATCGGCTGCCCCTCGACGGCGATCGCGGTCGAGGAGTTGATCGCCTGTGGCGCCGACACGTTCATCCGCGTCGGCACATCGGGCGGCATGCAGCCCGAGTGCCACACCGGCGACGTGGCAGTGCTCACCGCTGCGATCCGCGACGAAGGCACGACGCTGCACTACATGCCGGTCGAGTTTCCTGCCATCGCCGACCCGGACGTCGTCCTGGCGTTGCGCGAGGGCGCGCGGCGGGCGGGCATTCCGTTCCACGTCGGTATCACCCAGTCGAAGGATTCGTTCTACGGCGAGGTCGAGCCGCGGCGCATGCCGGTGGACGCGCGGCTGCTGCAGCGCTGGAAGGCGTGGGTCGCCGGCGGTGCGATCTGCTCCGAGATGGAGGCATCGACGATCTTCGTGCTCTCGAGCATCTACCGCACGCGCGGCGGCGGCGTCATGCTGATCGCCGGCGAGGATCTGGCGGCGCCGGGCCTGACGGCGGAGGCACACGATCAACTGCGCGGCCTGCTCGATATTCATCGGGTGATCCGGGTGGCCATCGAGGGCTTGCAGGTGCTGATCGAGCGCGATCGCACCACTTCACGCTAGGGGTCGGCGCGCGGTGGCGCGGGCGCCGGTCGATCCCGGCGTGGCTCTCGCCGGTGCACGTGCACTGCCTGGCAGCCGTGACGGGCGGTCGGGCGCGCTGGCGGTGGCGGCTCTGCAGGAGGCACGATGCTGGTTTATCTCAATGGTTCGCTGGTGCCTGCCGAACAGGCGACCGTCAGCACGTTCGACCGCGGATTTATCTTCGGCGATGGCATCTACGAGGGGTTACGCGCGTTCGGTGGACGCATTCGCGCGCTCGACCACCACGTGGCGCGTCTGGCCGGCGGGCTACACGAGATCAGGCTGGCCTGGGATGCCACGCAGCTTCGGCAGATCGTGCCGGCGCTCCTGGACGCCAACCAGTTGGACGACGCGTTCATCTACCTGCAGGTGACCCGCGGCACGCCAGGCCCCGGCCAGGCCCGGCGCGCACGCGTCCCGGACGGGCCGCTGGCGCCGACGGTGTTTGCCTTCTGCGTCCCGGCGCCGACACTTGAGCAATCGCTCGAACCAGCCGGGAAGTCCGCGATGACGGCGGAGGATTTCCGCTGGCAGCGCGGCCACATCAAGTCGATCTCGCTCGGTGCGAACGTGATGGCGGCGCTGATGGCCGACGAACACCGCGAAGACGACGTGATCTTCGTCCGCGACGGACTGGTGGGTGAGGGAACCTCGACCAATGTGGTCATATCGCTCGACGGGCACCTGGTGACGCCCGCACTCGACAGCGTGTCGATCCTGCCCGGCGTGACCCGGGCGCTGACCCTGTCGGGTCGGTCGGGCATCGAGGCTCGCCCGGTGACGGTGGCGGAACTGCGGCGAGCCGATGAGGTGATGCTGGTGGGCACGCTGACGATGGTCGCCTCGGTCGTGCGGCTCGACGGCGCACCAGTGGGCGATGGCTGCGTCGGGCCGGCGGCGTGCGACCTGGCACAGGCGCTGGCGGCGCAGATTCGGGCGAATCTGCGGTGATCTGAAGAGCGAAGAGCGAAACATGGGATGGGACCTTGCTCCGCCCCTTCGTGTCTTCGTGGCTTCGTGTGAGCCCGTCTCCCGTCTCCCGTCTCCCGTCTCCCGTCT
>JAGWYG010000122.1 GCA_018969485.1 Chloroflexota bacterium | reverse complement strand
TCGAAGGTGAACTCACGCGTGTTCAGGCTGCCGAACAGCGCGCGCACCGGCTCGGGCAGCCCGGCCACGCGCTCCGCCGGCCACTCGGCCACCTCGGCGATCGGGCCGGGCCACGCCGGCCGGTACGCGATCGCCAGCATGCGGTTGGGATCGTTGGCACGAAACGCCGCCCGGTTGATGAACGCCGCCGCCCGGCGCTGATGGAGCAGCCCCACCGGCCGCCACACCCGCGTGCGGCCTGCCCGGCCGTACAGGCGCGTCGCCGTGCGCGCGGCGTGCGTCCAGCCCGCGCCCTCGTGCCGCCTACCCGCCGTCCGTCCAGCGGCTCGGATTGATGCCCGGCGCCACACGGGGCATCGTGGCCGGGCGGTTCGCGACATCGAAGTTGAACTCACGCGTGTTCAGGCTGCCGAACAGCGCGCGCACCGGCTCGGGCAGCCCGGCCACGCGCTCCGCCGGCCACTCGGCCACCTCGGCGATCGGGCCGGCCCACGCCGGCCGGTACGCGATCGCCAGCATATTGCGGTCTTCCTGGCTGCGGTTGGGGTAGTTGGCATGAAACACCGCCTGGTTGATGATCGCCGCCGACCCGGCGCGACAGGTGACCATCACCTCCTCGGGGTGCGCGGCATAGCGCAGGTACGGGTTGGCATCGCGGTGCAGCGACAGATGCGAGCGCGGGATCACCTTCAGCGGCGCGCGCTCCGGCGTCAGGTCATCGAGGTAGTACAGCACCCGCACCAGACGTGGCGCGCTGGCCTGCATGCCGAAGATCGCCGATCCGTATGGCTGCGAGTCGGTGTGGATCGCGATCCCCGGATGCCCCGGCCGCGACAGCGCATAGACGCACGACGTGCAGATCAGCCGGTCGCCGAACAGCCGCTCGAGGAACGCGATCAGCGGCGGATGGGCGATCAGCGCGATACAGTTCGGCGAATCCGTCCAGTGCACGTCCTTGCACGTCCGCTGGTTCTCGCTGTAGTCCATGCCGATGGTGGGCAGCCGGGCAAGCTCCGCCTTGATCGCCGTGACCTGCGCCGCGTCGAGCAGGTCGGGCATGACGACATAGCCTTCGACCTCGAGATGGCGGACGTGCTGCGCGAAGCTCATCGACGACCAGTCGGTGTCGTCGATGATCGGGCGGTGCGGGGCGGTCATCGGCGCTTCTCCTCGGTGTGCTGCCGGCATCGTCGCTGCCAGGGTCGGCCACTGGTCAGACCAGCATGATCATACGGGAGGTGCGCGCCGGCTGTCAAGCCCGGGGGGGCAGGGCGACATCCCGCGCATGCCGTGTCGCGTACAGAACGATAGCCGGCGTCACGCCACGCCACGCACACCACAGGGAGCACACATGTCGCACTGGACCGCAGACCACCTGCCCGACCTGACCGGCCGCCGCATCATCATCACCGGCGCCTCCAGCGGCATCGGCCTGGCCGCCGCGCGGCAGCTCGCCCGCCGCGGCGCGCACGTCATCGCCGCCGTGCGCGATCTCGCCAAAGCCCGCCGCGTCCTCGACGTCCCAGCCGACCTGCGCGAGCTCAATCTCGCCGACCTGGCCAGCGTCCGCGCGTTCGCCGCCGGCTGCGACGGCCCGATCGACGTGCTGATCAACAACGCCGGCGTGATGGGCGTGCCGCTGCAGCGCACCCCCGACGGCTTCGAGCTGCAGATCGGCACCAACCATCTGGGGCATTTCGCGCTGACCGGCCTGCTGCTCGACCGCATCCGCGAGCGGGTGATCACCGTCGCCTCCAGTGCGCACCGCATCGGCACGATCCGCCTCGACGACCTGAACTGGGCGCGCGAGTACCGCCCGTGGCCGGCGTACGGCCAGTCCAAGCTGGCGAACCTGCTGTTCACCAGCGAGCTGCAGCGGCGGCTCAGCGCAGCCGGCTCGGCCGTGCGCGCCATCGCCGTACACCCGGGCTACGCGGCGACGGCGCTGCAATCGAAGACCCAGGATCGCGTCCAGGATGCGCTGATGCGCCTGCTGAACCGGGTGATCGCCCAGTCCGACGAGCAGGGCGCCTGGCCGACGCTCTACGCCGTCGTGGCCGACATCCCCGGCGATGCCTACGTCGGCCCGGGCGGCTGGGGCGAGCTGCGCGGCTCGCCGAAGCTCGTCGATCGCTCGGCGGCCGCCCGCGACACCGCCACGGCCCGCCGGCTGTGGGCGCTCTCCGAGGAGCTCACCGGCGTGCGCTCCCCGTGACGCGCGCGGGTGGCGCGGCGCCTCAGCGCGCCGGCCGCCACGCCGCCGCAGCGCAGACCGTGACCCGGCGGGCGAAGCTGTCGATGCGCGACAGCGTCAGGGTGTGGTGTGCGACGATCTGCGCCGCGGTGAGGATGCCGTTGTCGGCGGTGGCGTGGGCGTCGCCCACCAGCGTGACGCCGTAGCCGAGCGCCAGCGCGCGGCGCGCCGTGGTGTCGACGCAGTACTCGGTCTGCAGGCCGCACAGCACCAGCTCGGCGCTGCCCAGGCGCGTCAGGATGGCGCCCAGGGCCGTCCCGTGGAAGGAGTCGGGCGTGTGCTTGGGCACCAGCAGCGCGTCGGGCAGCGGCGTCAGCCGCGGATCGGGCTGCCAGTCGTCGCTGCCGGCGCGCAGCGGCCCGTCGGGCTCGTGGTGCTGCACCACGATCAGCGGCACGGCGGCGGCGCGCGCCCGCGCCACCAGCAGGTTGATCCGGCCGATCACCGCATCGATCGGATCGGCCGCCGCCGCATCGCGGCACAGGCCGCGCTGGACATCGATGATCACCAGTGCAGGCATGCGCCCTCCCCTGTGGCAGACCGCCGGGCGTGCTCAGGCCGCCGGCCAGCTGCCGAACAGCGCGGCGCACACCGCCGCGCCCACCACCGCCATCGCCAGGCCCCACAGCAGCAGGCGGTGAAACAGCCGCGCCCGATCCTCGCCGGCCGCATGCGCGATGCACACCGCGCCCAGCGTCGACAGCGGGCTGACATCCACCACGTGGCTGCCGACGTTGATCGCCGACACCAGCGCCACCGGATCGCCGCCGCCGAGCTTGGTGATCAGGCCCGGCACCAGCGGAATGAACGACGGCATCACCACGCCCGAAGAGCTCGACACCACCGAGAACAGCCCGGCGACGAACGCCAGCAGCGCGGTGATGCTGCCGCGGTCCGCACCGCGCGCCAGCAGCGTCGTCAGCAGGTCCAGCCCGCCGGTCGCGTCGAGGATGGCCACCAGCGTGCTGACGCCCGCCACCATCAGGATGATATCCCACGGCAGGCGGTGCAGCAGATCCTCGGTGTCGACGCGTTCGATCGCCGCGACCACCACGCTCAGGCTGATCGCGAGGAACCCGATGTCGGCATCGAACAGCAGCACGCCGCAGATCAGGCACGCGATGGCCGCGAGCGTGACCCACTGGGCGCGCCCCGGCGGCGCATCGGGCGGGTCATCGGCCGGCATCGCCGACGCCGTGCGGCGCATCGTCGCCGGGCCGCCACCGATCAGCCAGCCGAGCGCCGCCAGCGCCGCCTGCACCAGCAGGCTCGGCAGGAACACGTCGCGCCAGGGGTCCAGCGCGTAGCCGAGGTCGGCGATCAGGCCGTTGGCGATGATGCCGGTGGGCGCCAGCGGCGAGAAGGCGCCGGCGTTGGCGCCGTTGGCCAGCATCAGCGTCATCAGCAGCGCGCCCGCGCCGACGCGCGCGCCCATGCGCATCGCGATCGGCGCCAGCAGGACGACGGCGGCGATGTTGCCGGGCCCGATCGCGGCCAGCACCAGCGCCAGGCCGAAAAAGATCGGCGGGATCAGACCGCCGCGGCCGCGCGCCAGGCCGACTGCGCGCCGCGCCAGCCAGTCGAGCGTGCCGTTGAGCTGGGCCAGGCCGAACAGCAGCGTGACGCCGAGCAGCATGTTCACCAGGCCGATGGGAACGCCGGCGAGCACCGCGCCGACCGGCATGCCGGCGAGATAGTGGCCGACGAGCCATGCCGTCGCCAGGGCGACGACGCCGACATTGACGCGCAGGAGCTGGCCGGCGAGGATGGCGGCGGCGAGGCTGATGAGCGAGATCTGCGCCAGGGACACCGTGACCCTCCCGGGATCGCGACGGGCCGATGCGCTATGCTATCATAGCTGGCGGGGCGCGGCGCGTGGTGCGCGGCGGCGAGCACGAGGCAGGGCATGACGACGGCATGGCAGGCGGCCGGCGAGGCAGTGGCGGCACAATGGTACGGCATCGTCGCCACCGGGCAGTGTCTGCCGGGTGAGTATGACCATAACATCTGCCTCAGCGTCGCCGGCGAGCCGCACGCGGTGCTGAAGCTGATGCATCCGGACGCCGACGCCGCGCTGGTGGCGCTGCAGGTGGACGTGCTGCGGCATCTGGCGCAGGCTGCGCCGGCGCTCGCGGTGCCGCGTGTGCTGCCGGACCGGACGGGCGCGTCCAGCGTGGTGGTCACCGTCGGTGGTGTGGCGCACATCGCGTGGGCGCTGGCGTATCTGCCGGGCGAATCGCTGGCCGGCGCGCTGCCGCGCTCGCCGGCGCTGCTCGCCGAGCTGGGGGCCTGGCTCGGTACGCTCGACGTGGCGCTGCAATCGTTCGCGCACCCGGCGGCACAGCGCACCCTCAAGTGGGACCTGGCCGCGGCGCTGTGGATCGCGCCCGAGGCCGGCATCATCGCCGATCCGGCGCGGCGGGCGCTGGTCGAACGCGCGATCGCCGACTACCGTGCGGCGGTGGTGCCGCGCCTCGCGACGCTGCCGCGCAGCATCATCCATAACGATGCCAACGACCACAACGTGCTGATCGCGCGGCAGCATGCCGGCGAGAGCCGCATCACCGGCCTGATCGACTTCGGCGACATCCTGCACACCATCACCGTGGCCGAGCCGGCGATCGCCGCCGCCTACGCCGCGATGGGCGCCGCCGATCCGCTGCAGGCGGTCGCGGCGCTGGTGGCCGGGTATCACCGGCAGCGGCCGCTGAACGACGACGAGCTTGCCGTCCTGCTGCCGCTGGTGCGCATGCGCCTGGCGGTCAGCGTGGTCAACTCGGCGCTGCGCGCCCGCGAATTGCCCGATGACCCGTACGTCACGGTGAGCGAGGCGCCGGCGTGGCAGCTGCTGCAGCAGCTCGACGGCATCCATCCGCGCTTCGGCCATGCCGCCGTCCGCGCGGCGTGCGGCTGCGAGCCGGTGCCGGCGGCGGCGCGCCTGCGCGCCTGGCTGGCGCAGCGCGCCGGGAGCTTCGCGCCGGTGTTCGGCACGCCCCTGCTGGCCGCCGAAGGCGTCCCGCTCGACCTGAGCGTGGGCAGCGTGATGCTGGGCGCCGATCCGGCGAATGCGCGCTGCGACCGCTTCGCCCCGCTGCTCGCGGCGCACCTGGCCGAGCATGGCGCACGCTACGCCGTGGGCGGCTACGACGAAGCCCGCCTGATCTACACCAGCGAGCGCTACGAATCCGGCAGCCATCCCACCGCCGAGCGCCGCACCATCCATCTCGGCGTCGACCTGTGGGTGCCGGCCGGCACGCCGGTGGTCGCCCCGCTCGACGGCACGGTGGTGTGCGTCGCCGAGAACCCGGCGCCGCTGGATTACGGCCCGCTGGTGATCCTGGCGCACACCACCGATGAGGGCGACCAGTGGCACTCGCTGTACGGCCACCTCGGCCGCGAGTCGCTGGCGATGACCAGCGTCGGGCAGACCGTGCGCGCCGGGCAGCAGATCGGCGTGATCGGCGCGCCGCCGGTCAATGGCGACTGGCCGCCGCATCTGCACGCCCAGATCATCATGGACCTGCTCGACCTCGGCCGCGACTATCCCGGCGTGGGCGCCGCGAGCCAGCGCGCGACCTGGCTGGGTCTGTCGCCGGACCCGTCGGCGCTGCTCGGCGTGCCGCCGACGCTGCTGAGCGCGCCGCCGCCGAGCCCGGCCGAGACGCTGGCGCACCGGCGCGCGCGGCTGGGGCACAACCTGAGCGTCTCGTACCGCCGGCCGCTCAAGGTGCTGCGTGGCTGGATGCAGTATCTGTACGATGAGACCGGCCGCGCCTACCTCGACGTCTACAACAACGTGCCCCACGTCGGCCACAGCCACCCGCGGGTGGTGCGCGCTGTGCAGCAGCAGATCGCGCTGCTCAACACCAACACGCGCTACCTGCACGATGGCATCCTGACGTATGCCACGCGCCTGTGCGCGCTGCTGCCCGCGCCGCTGAGCGTGTGCTACATCGTCAATTCGGCCAGCGAGGCCAACGAGCTCGCGCTGCGCCTGGCGCGCGCCGCCACCGGCCAGCGCGACATGATCGTGCTCGACGCCGCGTATCACGGGCACACCACCGGCCTGATCGACATCAGCCCCTACAAGTTCGCCGGGCCCGGCGGCACCGGCCAGCCCGACTGGGTCCAGGTCGTGCCCATCCCCGACGATTACCGCGGGCCGTATCGCCGTGGCGAGCCGGACATCGGCCAGCGGTACGCGGCACATGTCGCCGGGGCGATCGCGGCGATCGCGCGGCGCGGCCGCGGCCTGGCTGGCTTCATCGCCGAGAGCCTGCCGAGCGTCGGCGGGCAGATCGTGCCACCCGAGGGCTACCTGGCGCACGCCTACCAGCACGTGCGCGCCGCCGGCGGCATCTGCATCGCCGACGAGGTGCAGGTCGGCTTCGGTCGGCTGGGCGAGGCCTTCTGGGGCTTCGCGCTGCAGGACGTCGTCCCCGACATCGTGGTGCTGGGCAAGCCGATCGGCAATGCCTTCCCGCTCGGCGCGGTGGTGACCACGCCGGCGATCGCGGCGGCGTTCGACAACGGCATGGAGTATTTCAGCACGTTCGGCGGCAACCCGGTGGCGTGTGCCGCCGGGCTGGCGGTGCTCGATGTGCTGCGCGACGAGGGCCTGCCACAGCGGGCGGCACGGCTCGGCGCGCGGCTGACCGCGCTGCTGCGGCAGGTGCAGGCGCGCCATGCGTGCATCGGCGATGTGCGCGGTGTCGGCCTGTTCCTCGGCGTCGAGATCGTGGCCGATCCGCTGAGCCGCGCGCCCGACGGCGCCGCGGCGTCGGCGATCGTCAACCGCATGCGCGACCATGGCATCCTGGCCGGCACCGATGGGCCGCATCACAATGTCATCAAGATCCGCCCGCCGCTGGCGTTCGACGAGCGCGACGCCGTGCTGGTGGCCGAGGTGCTCGATCGCATCCTGCACGAGGATGGGCTGCGCCGCTGAGCGCCACACGGCAGATCACCCGCCACGGGCCGGCACATGCTGGCGCCGCATCACGACCACAGCCGATCCCAGCTGCGTGGCGCGTCCCACTCGGGCGTCGGCGCGAACAGCAGCGGATCGTCGTCCACCAGATGCTCCGCCAGCGCCTCCTCGTTGACGCGGATGCCCAGGCCGGGCGTCTCCGGCACTGCGATGAAGCCATCGCGGATGATCGGCGCGCCATCGTCGACGAACGCGTCCCAGAACGGCACATCGCTGAAGTGATGCTCCAGCGCGATGAAGTTCTCGGTCGCCGCGGCACAGTGCACGCTCGCGAAGGTGCTGATCGGCGTGCCGGCCATATGCAGCGCCATCGCGATCCCCTGACGCTGCGCCGCATCGCCGATGCGCTGCGTCTCGAGGATGCCGCCGCTGGTGGCCAGATCGGGATGGATGATGTCGACGGCGCGGCGCCGCAGCAGCGGCGCGAAGCCATCGTAGCCGAAGATATCCTCGCCGGTACATACCGGCGTCTCGAGCGCACGCGCCAGTTGCTCCCACTGGTCGGTGTACTGCCACGGCACCAGGTCTTCGAGCCAGGCCAGGTGGAACGGCTCCAGCGCCCGCCCGAGCCGGATGCAGTCGTCGATCCCGATGTGGCCGAAGTGATCCGCCGCGATCGGGATATCATCGCCGACCACCGCCCGTGCGGCGGCGACGCGCTCGCAGATCGCGGCGATGCCCCGCTCGGTGAGCCGCACGAACGAGAACGGGTGCATGATCCCGCCCGGGTCCAGCGCCTGTTCACGCGGCGTGCCGTCGGCGACGCCGAGCATGCCGGCGGGATACGCCAGCATCCCGGGCACGCCGATCAGCGGCTGGATGCCCACATCCATCTTGAGCATCGTGAAGCCGCGCCGCCGGCGCTCGAGCAGCCGCTGCCCCAGTGCCTCGCCCGTCTCCGCCGCCGGGGTATCGCAGTACATGCGGATCGAGTCGCGGAACCGACCGCCACACAGCTGATATGCCGGCGCGCCGTACGCCTTCCCCGCCAGATCCAGCAGAGCCATCTCGACGCCCGAGACGCCCCCACCCTGCCGGCCGTGGTGGCCGAACTGGCGGATCCTGCGGTACAGCCGTGCGACATCGCACGGGTTCTCGCCGAGCAGCCGCGACTTGAGCAGCAGCGCATACTCTTTGCAGCCGCCGTCACGTACCTCGCCGTAGCCGCTGAGCCCCTGGTTGGTGTCGATGCGCACGATCGGAAATCGCCAGCCGTCCCAGCCGACGGTGGCGGTGCGCATGTCGGTGATCCGCAGCGCGCTGGGGCGCGATGTCGCGCGAATGTGGTCTTCTGGACGGATATAGTCTGGCGTCATGGTCTACTCCACAGAATTCGTCACTTCTTCGTCACGATTTATGCTATAATTCTGGTGAACATGAGCACGAACGATGGGGAAACCGATGCCAAACGTCATGATTGTGGATGACGACCCCGACATCCAGTGGGTGCTGGCGCAGCAACTCACGCAGGCGGGGTACGGCGTCCAGACGGCCGCCGATGGTGCCGAGGCACTCGCCCGCATGCGCCGTCAGCCACCCGATCTGGTGCTGCTCGACGTCCATCTGCCCGGCACCAGCGGCTACGATGTCCATCGTCGCCTGCGGCGCCTGCCGTGCTGCGCCGACCTGCCGGTGCTGTTCCTGACGATCGCCGACAACGTCCGCAACCGGGTGCGCGCGCTCGACGCCGGCGCCGACGACTTCCTCGGCAAGCCATTCGACCCCGAGGAGTTGCTGGTGCGCATCCGGGCGCTGCTGCGCCGCAGCGGGCGCGACCGCAGCGCCGCGCTGATCCGCTGCGGCGATCTGGTCCTCGATCCGGCGCTGCGCACGATGCATGCCGGCGGGCGCATCATCGCGCTCACGGCCTCCGAGGTGCTGGTGCTGCGGCGGCTGATGGAGCACCCCGGCGATGTCTGCCCGGCTGCGCTGCTGGCCGAGCAATTGACCGGCAGCGCCGAGCAGACCGGCGCAGTGCGCTGGCACGTGATGAACCTGCGCCAGAAGCTGGCCGGCGCGGCGGAGCCGCCGGCGACCATCCGCACCATCGCCGGCGTCGGATACCGCCTCGATCTCGAGCGCACCGGGCGCTGAGGGCTCATCGGCCGACGCCCAGCACTGCTGCGGCGTGGCGCAGCGCCTCGAGGTGCTGTGCCGCACCGCGCAGGCCCATGCCCATCGTGTTGAGAGTGAGTGTCGCGGCGCCGACCTGCTGCCAGCGCTCGCGCTGCTCGGCCCACTGCGCTGCGGGCACGCGCGCCAGGCTGATCTGGCCCTCGATGCCGATGCTGGCCGGATCGCGGCCGGCGGCGGCGGCATAGCCGCGCAGCCGGTCGCACTGCTGCGCCAGCGTCGCGTCGGGCGTGCGGAAGATGATCCAGCCGTCACCGATCCGGCCGATGCGCCGGAGCGTCTCCTCGGCATAGCCGCCGATCCAGACCGGGATGCTGCGCCGCGGCGGCAGCGGGTTGATCCCGGCATGGTCGATGGTGTGCCAGCGGCCGCGCAGATCCACCACCGGCTCAGACCACAGCGCGCGCATCACCGCGATCTGCTCTTCGCTGCGCACGCCGCGGTCGCGGAAGTTGGCGTCGAGCGCCTCATACTCTACCGCGTTCCAGCCTACGCCGATGCCGAGGCGCAGCCGGCCGCCGCTCAGCACGTCGATCTCGGCCGCCTGCTTGGCTACCAGCGCCGTCTGACGCTGCGGCAGGATGACGACGCCGGTCACCAGATCGACGTGTCGCGTGATCGCGGCGAGATAGCCGAACAGGACGAAGATCTCGTGAAAGGCAGTCTCGCTGGTGTATGGTCCACTCCAATCGGGCCGCGTCGCCGTCGACGCCCCCAGCACGTGGTCGTACGCCAGGATGGATTGGTAGCCCAGCGCCTCCACCGTCTCGGCATACCGGCGGATGTCGGCCGGATCCGAGCCGATCTCGGTCTGCGGGAAGGTTACACCGATCTGCACTCGCTCACTCCTCTCTTCATCACTCACTGATGCGCAGGGCAGGGGACGAATCATACGAAGGCACGAAGGCACGTCTCACATGAGGACACGAAGGCACGAAAAGACGTCTCACACGAAGACACGAAGGCACGAACGGGCGGGTGTCACACGAAGGCACGAAGGCACGAA
>JAGWYG010000230.1 GCA_018969485.1 Chloroflexota bacterium | reverse complement strand
ACGCAACCGCGGTGGTCGGCCTGCAATGGGGCGACGAAGGCAAGGGCAAGATCGTGGATCTGCTCACCAGTCGCCACGACGTGATCGTGCGCTACAACGGCGGCGCGAATGCGGGCCACAGCGTGCAGGTGGGCGCCGAGCGCTACGCGCTGCATCTGGTTCCGAGCGGCATCCTGCATCCCGACAAGAGCTGCGTGATCGGCAACGGCGTGGTGGTCGATCCCGAGAAGCTGCTGCAGGAGATCGACGGACTGCGTGCGCGCGGCGTGCGCGTGGCCGACAACCTGCTGGTGAGCGACCGCGCCCACGTGGTCATGCCCTACCACAAGGAACAGGACGCGGCGCTGGAAGACTTCATGGCCGGCGTCACGAGCAACGACGCGGGCAGCCTGGCGATCGGCACCACGCGCCGCGGCATCGGCCCGGCGTACGGTGACAAGGTCGACCGCAGCACCGCCATCCGCATGGGCGACCTGCTCGATGCGGCCTATCTGCGCGAGCGTCTGCGGGTGATCTGCGGCCTGCGCACGCGCGAACTCAAGGCCCTTGGCGTGCAGGCGCCGCCGCTCGACCCGGACGCACTCGCCGCGCGCTTCAGCGAAGCCGGCGAACGACTGCGCGCGCATGTGACCGACACCGTCTACGGCCTGCACGACGCGGTGAAGGCTGGCCGCCGACTGCTGTTCGAAGGCGCGAACGCGAGCCTGCTCGACATCGATCACGGCACCTACCCGTACGTCACCAGCAGCAACTGCAGCACGCTCGGCATTCCGGCGGGCACGGGCCTGCCCATGCGCACCATCGGCCGCGTGCTGGGCATCATGAAGGCCTACAGCACGCGCGTGGGCGGCGGGCCGTTCCCCACGGAACTGCTCGATGCGGTGGGCGACGGCATCCGCACGCGCGGCCGCGAATTCGGCACCACCACCGGGCGCCCGCGTCGCGTGGGATGGCTCGACCTCGTTGCCGTGCGCTACGCATCCATGATCTGCGGCGCCACCGGCATCGCCTGCACGCTGCTCGACGTGCTGAGCGGCGTGGATGAACTGAAGATCTGCACCGGCTATCGACTGCGCGACGGGCGCACCAGCGACCGCTTCATTCCCGACGCACATCGACTTGAAGGCGCCACTGCCATCTACGAGACGCTGCCCGGCTGGCATGAGCCCATCCGCGACGCCGAAGATCGCGCCGCGCTGCCCGCCAACGCGCGCCGCTACCTCGATCGCATCGAGCAGATCCTGGGCCTGCCCATCGAGATGGTGGGCGTGGGCCCCGACCGCCGCCAGACGCTCGAGGCGGCGACGGCGGGCGCCTGACCATGAGCGAAGCGCAGGCCAGCCCGATCGCCCCGCGCACCATCGCGCCCCTGCCGCGGCACGTGGCCATCATCATGGACGGCAACGGCCGCTGGGCGCAGCGCCGCGGCCTGGCGCGCGTGATGGGGCATCACGAAGGCAGCAAGACCGTGCGCCGCATCGTGACGGCGTGCGCCGAGCGCAAGATCGAGGCGCTCACGCTGTACAGCTTCAGCAGCGAGAACTGGAGCCGACCCGCCGACGAGGTGGCCGCGCTCATGACGCTGCTGCAGGAGCACCTGCGCAGCGAACTGCCGGTGATGCTGAAGAACGGCATCAAGTTCAGGCG
>JAGWYG010000229.1 GCA_018969485.1 Chloroflexota bacterium | reverse complement strand
GTCGCCGGCGTCAAGCGGCTCTCGCTCGAGCTCGGCTCGAACTGCCCGCTCATCGTCCTGCGCGACGCCGATATGGACGCCGTCGCCGCCGCCACCGCTGCCGGCGGTTACGTCAACGCCGGCCAGGTCTGCATCTCCACCCAGCGCGTGCTCGTCGCCCGCGAAGCCTACGGCGACTTCCTCGATGCGCTCAAGCCGCGCGTCGAGGCCATCAAGACCGGCGACCCGCTCGCCGCCGACACCCGCCTCGGACCGATGATCTCCGAACAGGAAGCGCAGCGCGTCGACGACTGGGTCGCTGAGGCCGTGCGCGGCGGCGCACGCGTGGTGACCGGCGGCCAGCGCAGCGGCGCGCTCTACGCCCCCACCATCGTCGCCGACGTGCACCCTGAGATGCGCATCTCCTGCGAGGAGCTCTTCGGCCCAGCCGTGGCAGTCACCCCGGTGAACGATATTTCTGAAGCCATCGCCCTGGCCAACGACTCGCGCTACGGCCTCGGCGCCGGCATCTTCACCCAGAACATCAGCCACGCCATGCGCTTCGTCCAGGAAGTGCAGTCCGGCAACGTGCACGTCAACTGGACGGCGCTCTGGCGCGCCGACTTCATGCCCTACGGCGGCCTGCGCGGCAGCGGCATCGGCAAGGAAGGACCGCGCTACGCCGTCCAGGAAATGACCGAACTCAAGACCGTCGTCTTTCACGGCATCGGCGCGTAATCCGCGCCTTTATATAGAACAACCATATCGCAACCGCCCCATGAGCACTCCCCCTAGCACCCCCCGGCGTCCCCCTGTGCGCCTGACCATGGCTCAGGCGCTGGTCAAATATCTGCAGTCGCAGTTCAGCGAACGCGATGGCGTGGAACAGCGCCTGATCCCGGCCATGTTCGGCATCTTCGGCCACGGCAACGTCGCCGGCCTCAGCCAGGCGCTGTTCGAATACGGCCGCGACCTGCCGTACTTCCAGCCGCGCAACGAACAGTCCATGGTGCACACCGCCATCGGATTCGCCAAGGCGAAGCACCGCACCGCCGCGCTGGCCTGCACGGCGTCGATCGGCCCCGGCTCGACCAACATGCTCACCGGCGCCGCCACCGCGACGATCAACCGCATTCCAGTCCTGCTGCTGGCCTCCGACATCTACGCCACGCGCCGCCAGGGCAACGTGCTGCAGCAGCTGGAACACCCAGTGGCGGCCGACGTCAGCGTCAACGACTGCTTCCGTCCGCTCAGCCGCTTCTTCGACCGCATCACCCGCCCCGAGCAGATCCTGACCGCGCTGCCCGAAGCGATGCGCGTGCTGACCGACGCCGCGGACACCGGCGCGGTGACGCTTTCCCTGCCGCAGGACATCCAGGCCGAGGCCTACGATTACCCGGCGCACTTCTTCGACCGGCGCGTCTGGCGCATCGAACGCCGCGCGCCCGATCCGCAGCGCATCGACGAAGTCGTCGCCCTGCTGAAATCGGCGCAGCGCCCAGCCATCGTCGCCGGCGGCGGCGTGCACTACGCCCAGGCCTGGGATGAGCTGCAGGAGCTGGCGGAGGCGTTCGGCATCCCGGTCGGCGAAACGCTGGCCGGCAAGGGCGCGCTGCTGCGGCCGTCCGACATGCTGCTGGGCGGCTTCGGCGTCACCGGCAACCCGGCC
>JAGWYG010000121.1 GCA_018969485.1 Chloroflexota bacterium | reverse complement strand
TCGCCGGCGGCGTCGGTGGCCAGCAGCACCTGCACGTCGGGGTCGTGGCGGAAGCGCTCCTGCGCCTTGCGGCGCTCCTCGCGGCCCATGCTGCCGTGAATCAGCACCACCGATTGCGGGCGACCGAGCAGCGAGCCGATCTGGCGCTCGAGGTAGTTGAGCGTGTCGCGGTGCTCGGTGAAGAGCACGAGCTTCTGGCGTGGCGAAGGGACGGGCTTGGGGATGGGGCCGGCGCCGTAGGGCACGGTGGGCTCGGCGAGGTGCGGCACCATGCGGGCGGGCGTGAAGATCTCGCCGAGCAGGTGCGAGAGCTCGCGCCACTTGGTGTCGGTGCCGCTGCGGCGCACGTCGGCGGCGAGCGACTCGAGCTGCCCCAGCGTCTGGATCTCGATCTTCAGCTCGGCGATGGTGCTGGCCGCCGTCGCCTGATCGAGCACTTCCTCTTCGGCAGCCTCGACCTCGCTCTCGGGCGCGTCTTCGAGGTCCTCGACATCGTCGGCGCTGAGCACCGGGCCGGCCACCATCGTGGCCCCGCGCTGCAGGAGCTCCAGCTCACGCAGCCGCTTCTCAAGCCGTTCGCGGCGGCGGCGCAGCGACTGGTAGATCGCTTCGGGCGACGACGCGAGACGCCGCTGCAGGATGGTCAGCGCGAAGCCAACCGTCCCCGCGCGCTTGTCGTTCTGCAAGGCCTCGGCGCGGTTGAACTCCTGCCGCACATAGTCGGTGACCTCCCGGTAGAGCCGCGCCTCGAGCGGCGACAGCTTGTAGGGCACCGTGTAGGCGATGCGCTCGGGGAACAGCGGCGTGCCGTCGAACGTGAGCAGGTGCTCCTTCACCATGCGGCGCATCAGGTCGCTGGTGTCGATCTGATGCACGCCATCGCGGAACCTGCCCTCGAAGCGGTCGCCGTCGAGCAGCGCGAGGAAGAGCTGGAAGTCCTCTTCCTTGCCATTGTGCGGCGTGGCCGTCATCAGCAGGAAGTTGCGGGTGAGCCCCGAGATGAGCTGCCCGAGCTGGTAGCGCCGGGTGTACCTGACCTCGCCGCCGAAGAAGGTGGCGGCGAGCTTGTGTGCCTCGTCGCAGACCACCAGGTCGTAGCGGTTGTCGGGCGCGGCGAGTTTCTGCCGCACGTCCTCGTTGCGCGAGAGCTTGTCGAGCCGGGCGATGACGAGATCGTGCTCGAGGAACCAGTTGCCGCCGGGTGCGGCCTGGAACTGGTCGTTGGTGAGAATCTCGAAGCGCAGCTGGAACTTCTTCGAGAGCTCGTCCTGCCACTGCTCGGCCAGGCTGCCCGGGCAGACGATCAGGCAGCGCTGCAGATCACCCCGCGCGATCATCTCCTTGATGAGCAGCCCGGCCATGATCGTCTTGCCGGCGCCCGGATCATCCGCCAGCAGGAAGCGCAATGGCTGGCGCGGCAGCATCGCCTCGTACACCGCGGTGATCTGGTGCGGCAGCGGCTCGACCAGCGAGGTGTGCACTGCGAGCATCGGATCGAAAAGATGTGCGAGGCGGATGCGCTGCGCCTCGGCCACCAGGCGGAACATCGCGCCGTCGCCGTCGAAGCTCCAGGGCCGCCCCGCCTCGACGAGGCTCAGGCGCGGCTCATCGTCGCGGTAGACGAGCTCCTCGGCCACGCGGCCGGCGGGATCGCGGTAGGTGAGCGTGAGTGCGTCGGCGCCGTGCCACTGGACGCTGACGACGGTGACGGCGGCATCGGGCACAAGGCCGTGCACGCTGGCGCCGGGCTGGAGCTGCTCGAGCTGCATGGCGGACTCTCCCACGTACGGTGGCCGCGCCGGCGCATGGCCCGCGCTGTGATGCCTGCTTGAGTGACATGTCCACATTTGTGGAAGCACCGTCATCGGCGACGGCGGGGGTGCGGCGGCGGCATCGGCGTCAATGACGATTGTATCAGCGCGCTCACGCGTGTCAAGCGTGGCGGGCCGGCGGATCTGTCGTCGGCATCGGCATGCACGGCGGGGCGTCGCGTCAGCGTCTCTGTGCGTGCGCGACACCGGGGCCGTCAACGGCCCGGCTCGCAGGACAACGGCCGCCCGCGCGGGCTCCGGCAGGACGCGCAGGCGGCCTTCGCACCCGGCAGCCCGCCGGTTTACCGGCTGGGCGCAGGGGCAGTAGGCTCGCAGGTGTCGGGCTGTTGATGACAGCAGCGCCTGTTCCCTCACCCCAACCCCTCCCCCAAGGCGGGAGAGGGGCTTGAGACGGCATCAGGACGCGATCCTCCCCTGTCTCCCGCATGGGAGCAGGGGCCGGGGGATGGGGAGGAAAACAGTGCATCAGGACGCCATCCGCAACCACCCTACACCCGAGAGGGGGCGCCCGGGGCGCGCGGCGGTGCTATACTGGCGCGCAGTGGCGGCGCAGTCATCGCCGCCGGCCACACGGCAGCCTCGGGAGTGATCCGGAAAGGGAGCTGCGATGCTGATCGCCGACCACACGCTGCGACTGGCAGCATACCGTCGGGTACAACAGCTCATCGACACATCGCTCACATGGTCGCGCAGCGCCATGCTCGCGGGCATCACCAGCGACGGCGAGCGTATGCCGCTGTGTTCGGTGCAGCGCGGCATCTTCAAACCGCGGCAGATGCAGCAACTGCTCTCGATCACCACCGTCGTTCCGCGCAGCGGCGGGCGCATCTGGTACGAGGACCAGCGCTGGCTCCACGGCCAGCTCAGCGCGGGGGCCGACGGCATCGACTACGCGTTCATGGGGCGCGATCCGCACGCCGCCGACAACCGCTGGCTCCGCGAGGCCTGCGAGCACGCGACGCCGATCATCTTCTTCATCGGCGTCGCGCCGGCACGCTACACCGCCGTGGCGCCGGCGTTCATCGTCGACTGGAGCGCCGCGCGGCTCACGGCGCGCGTGAGCTTTGGCCTGCCGGGCGAACCCTGGTGGCAGATGCCCGCCAGCTTCGCCGAACGACGCCACGCGACCCGCGTGGTCGCGCGGCAGATCGCGCGGGCGCGCTTCCGCGATGCCGCGCTGCACGCCTACGGGCAGCGCTGCGCCATGTCGGGCAGCGGCCGCGCCCTGCTGCTCGATGCGGTCCTGATCGACCCGGCCGACGACCTCACCGCCGACACCGGCGTGCCGCTGACCGCCGGTCTGGTGCTCGACCGCTCGTTCGGCGCGGCGTTTGCGGCCGATCTGCTCGGCGTCGATGCCGATCATCGCATCCATGCGGCAGCGGCCGTGCTGTACGGCGACGATCACCCGAGCGCCACGATGTGGCGCGCCGTCCACGGCAGGCGGCTGTTCCTGCCGCACACGCCGGAGCTCTGGCCCGATCGCGAGCGGCTGGCGCGCCGCTTCGAGCGCTTTCGCGCCAGCGCCTGACCGCGGCGCTCTACGATGATCCATCGTATCGACACCGTGCCAGATTGACCGGCGCGTGGTAGAATGACGGGCGACGCGCGACGACGAGGCTCTTATGGTTCGATCGACGACCGATCTCGCAACCTACAGCGAACTGATCCAGCAGCTCGCCCACCAGCGGCGGCGCGGCGACGTCAGCCCGCTCGCCATGCTGCGGGCACTCGATCCATCGCCGGCGGCGTCGATCGCGCACCTGCCGATCGCCAACGCCCTCAGCCAGGCCTGGTATGCCTGTGCTGGCGAACCGTTCAGGCCGCACCAGGCACACGCCCTCGGCGCCCTGCGGCGTGGCGATCCGGTCGTCTTCCAGGGCGGCGGGGCGGCGATCTGGGACAGCTTCGCCCTGCTCAGCTGCGTCATCGCCGGCGACGACCCGCACAGCACGGCGCTCATCCTGCTGCCACACGAGCAGAACGTCGCACCGCTCGTCGAGCGGCTCAATGCGCTGGCCGCCGCCGTCCCGGCGCGCTATCAGTTGCCGGCCACCGGAATCATCGGCGAGCGCGACGGCGATCCGCGCGCACGCTGTGTGGTCACCACCGCCGACCGGCTGCACGACCGGCTGCTGCGCAATCACGAGCGTGGCTGGCGTGGCTTCTGGCGCGGCCTGTCGATCATCAGCATCGCCGATCTCGATCACAGCACCGGAGTGCGCGCGGCCCATCTCAGCGATCTGCTGTTCCGGCTGCAGCGCATCGCGCTGATCCGGCGTGGGCGCATGCCGCTGATCCTCGGCTCGATCATCATGCTGGACGGCTGCGCCGCCGCGCTGCAGCCGCTGCTGGGCCAGCCATGGCGCATCGTGCCGGCCGACGATGGCGGCCACGACGGCGGCCTGCTGGCGGTATGGCAGTCCGAGGGCGCGCGCCTGCGCGACATCAGCGAGATCGCCGACGCCACGCACCGGCGCGGCCTGCGCACGCACATCCTGTGCAGCCCGATCGAGCGGGCGGCGCTCGTCCCCTCGCTGGGCGACCTCGACGGCGTGCACATCGGCCAGGTATTCACGCCGGCCGATGTGCTGATCTACCTCGGCGCTCCGCCGGCCAATGGCCTGATCAGGCGCTGGCTGCATGATGGCTGCCGGATGATGGTCATCGTCCTCGGCGGACAACCGCACGAGATCGCGCTGGCGAGCCAGACGGAATCGCTGCTGCGGCTGCCCTGGACGCTGGTGCCCCCGCCGCCGCCCAACACCACGATCACGGCGCGCCATGTGCTGTGCGCCGCCGCCGAGACGCCGCTGGGCAACGACGAGATCGAGGCCTGGGGCGCAGGTGCGATCACCGATCGGCTGCTGGCGCTCGGCTGTCTGGTCGAGGCGCCCGGGCTGGAGCCATCATGGCGCCCGGCGCCCGGCTTCGGCGATCCCCACGAAGACCTCGACCTGCAGACCGCCGACGGCAGGCTGGTGAGCGTCCGCGCCGAATCCGGCCAGGATCTGGGCCAGATCGATGCGGCAGCCTACGAGCGCTGGAGCCATGTGGGCGCGGCGCTGCCGCCGCTCTCCGGTGGCATGCACGTGATCGCCAGCGATCCGACCGGCGAGCTACGCACGGTGCGGCTCGAGCATGGCGGGCGGCGGACGCTGCCGCTGCGGCGCTGCAGCCTCACGGTGCGCGATGAGCGCGGCGCGAACCCGCACGACCGCAGCGCGTGGGGGCGCGTGACGGTCGACGAGACAGTGTATGCCTACCGCGAGGCGATGCCCTACGGCGACATCGCGACCCATCAGTTGCCGGTGCCGCGCGTCACCGTCTGGAATGCGCCGGCGTGCTGGATCGAGCTGGGCGAGGCGATCGAGGATGATGCACAGCTGACGGGCTGGTGCGTCGTCGGCGCAGTCGCCGCGTCGCACCTGTGCCAGTTCGTCGATCTGGTTCCCGTGTTTGAGGCGGCGACCCGCCGTCTGTATCTGGTCGATGCGCATCCCGGCGGGAACGGCCTGGCGCGCGAGGTGTTCGTCTGGATCGCCACGCTGCTGCCGATGGCGCTGGAGGTCGCTGATGCCTGCATCGGCGATCCGTTGCTGGCGGTCGCCGCCCAGCGCGATCGCACCTGGCTCGCCGAGCGGCTGGGGCGGCTGCCGGCGGCGCTGCACGCGGACGCGGTGCCGGTGACACCGCCCGCCGCGGGCGCTGCGGGTGCGTCGGTGGCGGCGCAGTTGCTCGAGCAGATCCGGCGCCATCCGCCCCGTGTGGCCGAGGAACGCCCGGCAGATCGCGTGCCACCGCCGGCCGAGGCGGCGCTGGCGCCATTCGCGGCCGGCGATCGCGTCCAGTGTCCGTGGTTTGGCATCGGCACGATCGTGGCCGTGCAGCAGGAAGACGACCGCCTGATGCTCAATATCCTGTTCGATGAGTCGGGCCCGGCCATGATCAATCCCCGTGAGCGCCCGGTGATACCGATCACCCGCGAGGGACGCGAGCGCCGCGGCCGCTGAGGGGCGCCCGGCTGCGGCACGCCGCACGATCACCAGCGAACCACACGGCCGGACGCGCCCAGTCGTCCGGCCGCATGCATGCAGCGCCGCCGTTTCCTGCGCCCGCGCTCACCCGGCCGGCGGCGGTGGCGCGGCAGCGGCAGCGGCCTTGCGGCGGCGGCGCAGCAGCCAGCGGATCAGCAGCACCGGCGGCAGCCAGACCGGCGTGAAGACGGCGGTCACGATCAGCAGGTTGATCAGCTCCTGGCCCAGCGCCACCAGTTCGCCCAGCGCATCGGCGGCAACCTCGAGCGGCCGCCAGCCGCCCTGCTCGATGATCGGCTCGCTGCGCACCGGCTGCAGCTGGGCCGTGATCGTCGACATCGCCGAACTCTGGCGCAGGTACTGCATCCGGCCGGTGATCACCTCGATCTGCCCCTGGACATCGGTGAGGGCGTTGTTGACATTCAGGGCGTCCTCGACGCGATTGGCGCGCTCGAGCAGGTCGAGCAGGCGCGTCCGCGTCGCCTCGAGATTGCGCAGCCGCGACTCGAGGTCGACGTACTCCTCGGTCACGTCCTGCCCGCTGATCGAGCGCGAGATCACGCGTGACGCGAGGCCCTCGACGCCGCCGAGCACCGCATCGAACCGCTCGGCCGGCACGCGGATGGTGATGATCGTGTATTCGTAGCCCACCGCGCCGCTCGTCTCGACCGAGACGACGTAGCCCTGGTTGGCGGCGGCGCTGGCGCGGATCGAGGCCTCGGCCGCAGCAGTCGACTCAACCTCGAGCGACAGGTTGGCGGTGCGGATGATCAGCCGCGTGCCGCTCTCGCCGGTCGCCTGGTTGGCGCCGGGCGCCGCCCCCGACTCCAGCGGCAGCGCCTCGCCGCTGAGGCGGTCCATCGCCGGCGCTTCGGCAGGCATCGGGGCTTCCACCGCCGGCTCCATCGCCGGCGCGCCGCCCGACATGCTCTCGGGTGCGCTGGCGGCGCCGCAGGCGGCGAGCAGCAGTGCGCCCAGCGCGAGAATCCACCAGATGCGCTTCATCGTCGACCTCCTCCATCCATCGGCGGCAGTGGCAGCACGCCGTCGTCCAGTGTATCGACGCGCCGCACCGCGCCCTGGTTCCGTCACGCCGCGCGGACCAGTCACGCCAGACGTCCGTCATGCAGTATATAATGAACACCGGAAGCCGTGTCGCGGGGTGCAGATGGCCGCACAAGCGCTCTACCGCCGGTATCGCTCGCAGACCTTCGACGAACTGATCGGGCAGGAGCACATCGTCCAGACGCTCCACCACGCCCTGCGCGACGGGCGGGTGGCGCACGCCTACCTGTTCACCGGGCCGCGCGGCGTCGGCAAGACGACGGTCGCGCGGTTGCTGGCGAAGGCGCTCAGCTGCACCGCCGCCGCAGCGCAGCGCCCCTGTGGCCAATGCGACGCCTGCCGCGCCGTCGCCGATGGGCGTGCCGTCGACGTCATCGAGATGGACGCCGCCTCGCACACCAGCGTCGAGGATGCGCGCGAGATCATCGAGCGGGTCCAGTTTCGCCCGACGCTCGGCAGCTACAAAGTGCACATCATCGACGAAGTCCACATGCTCTCGACGGCGGCGTTCAATGCGCTGCTGAAGACGCTCGAGGAGCCACCGGGCCACGCCGTGTTCATCCTCGCCACCACCGAAGTGCATCGCGTCCCCGAGACGATCCTCTCGCGCTGCCAGCGCTTCACCTTCCGGCGCCACTCGGTCGACGTCATCGCGGCACACCTGCACCGGGTCGCCGCCGCCGAGGGCTTCGCGCTCGCCGACGGCGCCGCCGTGGCCATCGGCCGCGCCGCGACGGGCAGCATGCGCGACGCCCTGAGCGTGCTGGATCAGCTGATGTCGTATGGCAGTTCGCCGATCGCGCTGGCGCAGGTGCGCGCGCTGCTCGGCACCTCGGCCGCCGCCGAAGTCGGCGCGCTGCTCGACGGCCTGCTGGCGAACGATGCCCCGGCGGCCCTGGCGGCCATCCAGGCGGTGGTCGACGAGGGGCGCGACGTCCGCCAGTTTGCCCGCGAGCTGGTCGAACAGCTGCGCGCACTGCTGCTGCTGCGGGCCGGCGCCGATCCGACGGTGCTCGAGCTGGGCGACGAGGAGCGCGCGGCGCTGCAGCAGCGCGTGCCGCGCCTGCGCATGGCCGAGGGGCTGCGCTGGCTGCGCCTGTTCAGCGAGCTCGACCAGCAGCTGCGCATCAGCCCACACGGCCAGTTGCCGCTCGAGATCGCGGTGCTCGAGGCGATCCTGGCGCCACCCGAGGCGCCCGCCGCCGCCCGCCCCCGCGCGCCGGCCGAAGCCGCCGCCACGCCGACGCTGCAGCGGGCTGGCACGCGCACCGCCGCGCCACCACCCGCCGCGCCACCACCCGCCGCGCCGCCGGCACCGCCGCCGCCCGCCGCCCCCGTGCGCCGGCACGTGCCCGTCGATGAACCGGTCGGCCGCGCGTTGCCGGCGCTGGAGCAGCGCCCCAGCCCGCCGTTCGCCGACGACCTGCAGGACGACGTGGTCGATGATGCCGCCCTGACCGGCTTCGCGCTGCTCGCAGCGCGCTGGCCGGCCATCCTGCGCGACGTGCGCGTGCGCAGCAAAACGCTGCAGGCGCTGCTCAACAGCGGCGTGCAGCCGATGGCAGTGCGCGATCAGCGCGTCATCCTGCAGGTCGCCAGCAAATTCCTGCTCACCCAATTCGAGAAACCGGCCGTGCGCCAGCCCGTCGAAGAGATCATCAGCGCGGTGCTGGGGATGGCCTGCACGATCGAGGCGGTGCTCGGCAGCGAGTCATCGCGCGACAGCGCCGCAGCCTTGCGCGAGCAGATGCGCGACGCCCGCACGGATCCGCTGGTGAAGGCGGCGCTCAACATATTCGACGCCGACATCGTCGGCATCGAACCACCACCGGAACGATCATGATGATGGAGGTTTCCCGATGAATCCACGGCAGTTGCAGCAGATGGCACAGCAGATGCAGCGCCAGATGCAGAAGATCCAGGCCGAGCTGGCCAACGAACTGGTCGAAGGCAGGGCCGGCAGCTACGTCACGGTGACGATGAACGGCCACCGCGAGATTCGGGCGATCACCATCGCGCCCGACGTCGTCGATCCGAACGATATCGAGACGCTGCAGGACCTGATCGTCGCGGCGATCACCGACGCGTCGCAGAAGGCGCAGGCGCTGACCGAGCAGCGCATGGGGCCGCTGGCGGGCGGCATGAAGCTGCCGGGGATGTTCTAGTGCCCGCCACCGGTGATCCGCTGCTGATCGCGCCGGTCGCACGGCTGGCCGAGGCGTTCGGCCGATTGCCCGGCATCGGGCCGAAGACCGCCTCGCGCCTCGTGTTCTACCTGCTGCGCGCGCCCGACGAGCGCACGCGGCAGCTGACCGAGGCGCTGGCCGACCTGCGGCAGCGGGTGCGGTTCTGCGAACGGTGTTTCTTCATCGCCGAGGCAGCGACCTGTGCGATCTGCAGCGATGCGTCGCGCGACGCGCGCGTGATCTGCGTCGTCGAGGAGCCGCTCGACGTGCTGGCGATCGAGCGCAGCGGCGCATTTCGCGGGCAGTACCACGTGCTGCACGGCCGGATCGCGCCGCTCGAGGGGATTCATCGCGAGCATCTGCGCTTCGATGAACTGCTGGCCCGCATCCACGCCGAACCGGTCGAGGAGGTCATCCTGGCGACCAATCCCAACCTCGAGGGCGAGGCGACGGCGTTCCACCTGCAGCGGGCGCTGGTGCCGCTGGGCGTGCGCGTCACGCGGCTGGCGCGCGGCCTGCCCACGGGTGGCGATCTCGAATGGGCCGACCCTGGCACGCTCGGCCAGGCGATCGAGGGGCGCCGCGAGCTCTGACGCGCCGCGCGGGCCCGGGCGATCAGGCGTGCATCTGATCGCGCAGGAACACGATCGTCTGGCCGTACGAGGTGCCGGGCACGGCCCACGAGCCATTCAGGCCGACGATCGTCGGCGCGATGCCCCGGCGGTCGGCCGGCAGCGAGCGCACCGACAGCGCGTACGCGATGAGCTCGCGCTGGATCGGCGCGGCCTGGGCATCGGTCAGGGCATAGGCCAGCAGGCGGCCGAGGTGCGCCGGGATCGCCTCGCCGACCCAACTGCCGAAGCTGATGCCACGCTCCCAGCGATTGCGCTGGGTATTCAGCGCCCAGCCCGCCAGATACGACGGCTGGGCGCACTGCCACTGGCCGGTGACGCCGATGCCGGCCGGATTGCGCTGCGGCCGCTGGCTCCAGAAACTGGTGAGGTGGCCGGTCTCGTGGCAGCACTGGGCCATCGCGAGGAACCAGTCGATCCCGACGGCGTCGCCGACATCGCGGTAGCCACCGGCGATCTCGCGCAGCGCCGCGGCGTCGTAGCCGCTGGTGCGCGGCGTGAGCCAGGCCACCGCCTGCTCGACGCTGCCCGACGCCGGGCCGAGGATCGGCGCATCGAGGTTCGCGACCACGGGCTGCGCCGGGGTCGGCGCCTCGGCGGCGAAGCCCGTCGCGCAGCCAGGCGCCGTCGGGCCGGCCGTCGGCCCCGGGCCGGCCGTCGCGGCGGCGGTCGGCGTCGC
>JAGWYG010000228.1 GCA_018969485.1 Chloroflexota bacterium | reverse complement strand
TCGCGATTTCGCGCGCTATGTCTGGCAGGGCGAGGACTTGCCGCTGATCGACGGCTTCGGGGACTTGCTCGGCCGGCTGGCTGCCGGGCTGCCGATCGCGTTCGACAGCGCGGTAACGCAGATCGACTGGCACGAGGCGGCGCGGGTGAAGATCAGCGGACCGCGCGGCACCCTGACTTGCCGTCGCGTGATCGTGACGGTCTCGACCGGGGTGCTGGCGAGCAACGCCCTGCGGTTCCGGCCTGCCTTGCCGCCCGCGACGCGGGAGGCAATTCACCGATTGCCGATGGGCCATTGCAACAAGCTGGCGCTGGCATTCACGCGCCCGGTGTTTGGCGACGACGACCCGGCCCTGCTGGTGCCCGCCGGTGCCGACGCGGCGCCGCTGGAACTGCTGATCCGACCGGGCGGCCGCGAACTCGCGGTCGCCGTCATGAGCGGCGATTTTGGACGTGCGCTGGCGGCCGCGGGGGTCGAGGCCGCGCGCGATCTGGTGCTGACGCAGTTGGTCGGGCTGTTCGGCGCCGCCCTCAGGCAGGCGCTCGCGCCGGCCGCGCTGCTGGTCAACTGGGACGAGGCGCCCTGGGTTCGCGGCTATGTCGCGGCCCCCGGCCCGGGCGACGCTGACGCGCGGGCAGCGCTCGCCATGCCGGTGGCCGAGCGGATTTTTTTCGCCGGCGAGGCGACTTCATTGACCGCGATGGGGGACGCGCACGGCGCGTGGCGCTGCGGCGAGGCCGCCGCCGTCGCTGCCGCGCGCGGCCTTGTCTGAATCGATTCTTCGGGAGGTGTCGGGGATGTTCGTTGAAACTGTGTTACCGCTGGGCAAGGCCGATTCGGGCCTGAAAACGAGCGACGGCGCGATCGATATCGCAAACGTGGCGTCTGATGCCGCGCTGGTGGAACGTCTGGGCTACGACGGTCTGACGGTGCGCGACAACAAGGACGACCCCTACATTCTTTCGACGCTCGCGCTGCAGGCGAGTACCCGACTGCAGGTCAGCACCGCGGTCGCCATCGCCTTCCCGCGCAGCCCCACGGTCACCGCGATGGCGGCCTGGAGTCTGGCGCGACTGTCCGGCGGGCGCTTCGTGCTGGGGCTCGGCAGTCAGGTCAAAGGGCACATCGAGCGCCGTTTCGGCATGCGCTGGTCGGCGCCAGGGCCGTGGATGCGGGATTACCTGCAGGCGCTGCGCGACCTGTGGGGCGCATGGCAGGCGGGCGAGCCGGTGAATCACCGGAGCAGCCATTACGAGATCAATCTCAACGTTCCGGTATTCACGCCGGCGCCGCTCCGCAGCGGCGGCATCCGGCTACAGCTGGCCGCGGTCAATCCCTACATGTGTCAGGTCGCCGGGGAACTTGCCGACGGGGTCTGCGTCCACCCCATCTGTACGCCGCACTACGTGCAGCGCGTGATGTGGCCGGCAATTGAACGGGGGGCCGCCCGCCGCGGGCGAACGCTGGAGAATTTCTCGGTCGCGGTGGCGCCGCTGGTGGCGACCGGGCCGGATGAGGCCACGGTCCTGCGCAAGCGGGAGGAGATCCGGGGACGAATCGCGTTCTACGGCTCGACGCCTGCCTATGCCGCCGCACTGGAGGCGCATGGGCTGGGCGGGCTGGCTGAAGAATTGAACCGGCTGTCCCGCGCGCAG
>JAGWYG010000227.1 GCA_018969485.1 Chloroflexota bacterium | reverse complement strand
ATCGCCGCGGCGGTCGGCATCGCATCGGTTTCGAGCACGGCCGCGCTGATCACCCCGGAAATGTCGGTGTGATACACCACACCCATCTCGTCGCCGCTCATGCGCGCCAGCGGATGCGTCTGCGGCACGGGCTCCGCCGCCACCGACAGGTCCCAGTCGCCGTCGGGGGCACCGCCGCGACGCTCAGCCCGCCCCAGCAGCACCCAGCGCTCGCCGCGCGCTGTGGCTGCGCGCAGGTCCGCCGCGCTCAACCCGCGTATGCCGGAGACGCGCACGTCGGCGATCGTCGTCGGGCGGCGCAGCACGGCGTTGGCGATGATCGTCAGCTTCGCCGCCGCATCCCAGCCGTCGATGTCCAATGACGGATCGGCCTCGACGACGCCGCGGCTCTGCATCTCCGCCAGTGCATCTTCGAAGCTGCGCCCAGTCTCCATCAGGCGCAGGATGCCCTGACACGTGCCGTTCACCATCGCCTCGACCTTCGTCACGCGCGCCCCGGCCAGGTCGCGCACGCCGATGTTGATCGTCGGCAGCGCACCGCCGACGCACGCGCTGTAGCTCATGCGCGCACGGTTCTGCCGAGCGAGTGCATCCAACTCCTGAAAGGCCAGCGCCAGCGGCCCCTTGTTCGCCAGCACGACGGACGCGCCGCGCCGCAGCGCCGCACGCACCGCGTTCAGGCCAGGCTGGCCGTCGCGCAGGCTCACCGTCGTCGCCTCGAGCAGCAGGTCGGCCGACACGACGTCGAGCAGCGCCACGCCGCCCATGCCGGCGCGCCCGCCCGGCAGCGTCGCCACGCTGCGGCCGGCAGCCTTGGCCGTCAGAATTGCGTGTACTTCGAGTCCGGTGCCGTCGAATGCCGCGCCACCCGAATCTGTGACGCCGACGACGACCAGATTGAGCTCATGCCGTTCCTGCAGCAGATCACGCTGCGATTCAAGAATGCGCAGGAAATTGCGGTGCACGTTGCCCATGCCGCACAACAGCAGGCGCACGGTTTTCATCGCGCGCCCCGCAACACCGGCCGGGTCAGGCACGTCGCCCCACCTTCTGCCTTGAGTGATATTTCGTCGCCCTTGTAGGTGCGCACACGACAGCCCGCCGCCTCCAGCCGCGCACGCGTGATCGGATTGCCCTGCAGCATGATGCAGTCGCGCGGCGCTACGGCCAGCACGTTGGTGGCCATGGTGACGTATTCGTGCGCCGGCACTTCGACCATGTGCACGCCGCGCGCGCGCAGCAGTTGGAAGAGCCGCACCGGCATCAGCGGCAGATGCACCACCGCCAGGTCGTGGTCGAGCAGGCTGATGAACGACATGATGTGCAGGCACGCAGCGCTGCCCATGTCGTAGGGCATGTCGAACGGCAACACGTCGACGCCCGGCAAGACCGCGCGCAACTGCTCCACTGCCGCCTCGTTCGTGCGAAAGCCGACGCCGACCAGCAGTGTTCGCTCGTCCAGCCACAGCATGTCGCCGCCCTCACCCTGCGCCTCGCCCTGCAATCGGGCGTGAATCGGCACGCCATAGCGGGAAAACGACACCGCCTGCGCATCTTCTTCCCCTGTGCGCAGGGGCTTGCCCATTTTTAACAAAATGGCGCCGCGGTCGCACACCAGGCTCGGGTCGTGCGTGAACTGTGCGTCGGCGTGATCGGGCAGCGGTGCGTCGTGCAT
>JAGWYG010000226.1 GCA_018969485.1 Chloroflexota bacterium | reverse complement strand
CGCGTGCGGCTGTAGCGATGCGGCTGGAAGGCGAGCACCAGCCGGGAACCCGCCCAGCTCTCGCGCGCGGTCCGGATCATTGCGGCCAGTTCGCGCGGGTGGTGGCCGTAGTCGTCGATCAGCGTGACCAGCGCGCTGCCAATCCGGGTGCGACCACGCACCTGACAGCGGCGGCCAACGCCCTGAAAGCTGCCCAGTGCGCGCGCCACGGCAGCATCGGGAATGCCGAGTTCGCCGGCCACGGCAATCGCCGCCAGCGCATTCAGCGCGTTGTGGCGCCCCGGCATGTTCAGCGTGACCTGCAGATCCTCCGCGAGCCCGCGGCGCCGCACGCGAAAAGTCGACCGCGTGCCGCGCAGTTCGATGTCGTAGCCCTGAATGTCGGCGGCCTGCTGCTGGCCGTAGGTGATGACGCGGGTATGCAGCTGGTCGATCAGCGACGCGGCGTTAGGGTCGTCCGTACAGATGACCGCCACGCCGTAGAACGGCAGGCGTCGAAAGAAATCGCGGAAGCTGCCGCGCAGGCGCTCGAAATCCTGCTGGTAGGTATCCATGTGATCGGCGTCGATGTTGGTCAACACCGCCATCAGCGGGTTAAGCAGCAGAAAGGACGCGTCGCTCTCGTCGGCTTCCGCCACCAGATAGTGGCCAGTGCCAAGGCGTGCATGCGAGTCCGCGCTGTGCAGCAGCCCGCCGATTACAAAGGTGGGGTCGAGCCCGCCCTCGGCGAGCACGCTGGCCATCAGGCTGGTGGTGGTCGTCTTGCCGTGGGTGCCAGCGATGGCGATGCCGCTCCTGAAGCGCATCAGTTCGGCCAGCATTTCCGCCCGCGGCACGATGGGCACGCGCCGCGCGCGGGCGGCCAGCAGTTCCGGATTATCGGCGGGGATGGCGCTCGAATAGACCACCACGTCGGCGCTGGCCGCGTGTTCGGCGGCGTGACCGACCGCAATCGCGACGCCCAGCCGGGACAGTTGTTCCGTCATCCGGTTGGCGGACTGATCGGAGCCCGAGATGGCGTAACCGAGGTTATGGAAGACCTCGGCAAGCCCGCCCATGCCGGCGCCGCCGATCCCGACGAAATGAATACGCCGCACGTTATGCATGGGCAAGGTGTCGGGCCTATGCATGCATGAGCTCCAGACAATGCGTGGCGACCGTGCTCGCCGCGTCCGGCAGGGCGAGCATTCGCGCCCGCGCGCCCATGCCCTGGAGCCGTTCGCGATCCTGCGCCCAGTCCTGCAGCTGGGCGGCCAGCGCCTCGGCGTTGAGGGCGGCGTCGGCGACCAGCACCGCGGCGCCGGCGTCGGCGAGGTAGCGCGCGTTGGCCGTCTGATGGTCGTCAACGGCGTGCGGAAAAGGCACGAGCACCGCCGGCAAGCCGGCGGCCGCGAGTTCGGCGATCGTCATGGCCCCTGCCCGGCACACAACCGCGTCCGCCCAGCGATAGGCGGCGGGCATATCCGTGATGAACGGGTCGACCCGCGCCGTAAGGCCAGCATCTGCGTAGGCCGTGCGGGTCGCGCCGAGATCCGCCTCGCCGGTCTGATGCCAGACATCCAGCGTGCCGGTGGGGAGGCGCGCCACGGCGGCGGGAAGCACGGTATTCAATCGGCGCGCACCCCGGCTTCCGCCCACCACCAGCAGCCGCAGCGGCGCGGTCGCGGACGAGACAG
>JAGWYG010000225.1 GCA_018969485.1 Chloroflexota bacterium | reverse complement strand
GCACGCGCCCAGGCGGTGCGACATGGCAGACAGTGCGATCCTGAACATGGCATGCGTGTGTTTCCCGGCGTGTGGGCCGCACCTCGGTCTGGCTGCATGCGCGAGCAGCGATCGGTATGTCGTGCTATGATGATGCGCAGACATCGTGTACGCCAGCCTGCGGTGTGATCGTGCGCGCCGCCGCCATGACGCATGCCATCAGCGGCTGTCAGGCAGTCGAACGCTATCATGACCAGACGAATGACGGGAGTGAGCGATGCGTATTCTGGTGGTTGATGACCACTCGATGGTTCGGACGTTGCTGGTAGACGAGCTCGGGCGCGCGGGTGGCCAGCGCATCACAATCAGCCAGGCCAATAGTCTTGCGAGTGCGCTGGTATTGTTTGGCGGATGCGATATCATACTCACCGATCTGCATCTCGGCGCCGACGGCCTCGACGGGGGGATCGAGCTCATCCGCCGGGCATCGGAGCGGCATCAGCCGATTCCAGTCGTCGTCCTCACGGGTTTCACGCAATCGCAATCGCTGTGGCGTGCCCATGCTGCCGGCGCACGCGGGCTCATCGCCAAATCCGAACCACTCACCGGCACGCAATTGCTCGACGTTCTGAGGCGTGTACTACAGGGCGGTGACTACATTTGCCCGGCATCGCGCGCCATGCTGCAGGTCGCCGATGGCACCGAGCTGACGCCGCGCCAGTGCGATGTCCTCGCGCTCGTGGCCACCGGCAAGGCCGACGAGGAAATCGCCGATGCGCTGACTCTTTCAATCGCGACAGTCCGCACGCATCTACGCGCGGCATATCGCACCATCGGCGTCACGAAACGGACCGCTGCGATGCGATGGTGGCTTGGGAACGCGACGCCGTACACGTCGGCCGAGGTCATCGGCATTCTCTCCCGCATCGAGGAGCTGCGCCGGCCGGTGCAGCAGCGCACCGATCTTGCCGGCGTCATCGATGGCATGGTCGCACGGATCGCCGCATCGACCGGTGTCGGCGTGGCGATCACCGTGAACGCGGCAGCCTTTGATCCGCCGCTGGAGCTCACGAGCCTGCCGCCCCAGCCATTTCAACAGCGGGCACCAGCGGTGTGCCGGCCGCTGGAATGGGGGGCACTCATCCTTGCCAATGCCAAGATCTACGGCAGTTCCAGCCGACAACCGCTGATCGACCTGTTGCTGCGGGTGATCGTCGAGACGCTGGCCGAGGTGCGCGACGTCGAGCAGTTGATCCGCGACCAGCAGCGCCATGCGGCCGGCGAGCTGCACAACACCCTGACATCATCACTGCTGGCGTTGCGCCTCATGGCGCAGCAGGTGTCGCGGCAGGCGGGCCAGCATGCGTCGGCGCTGGTGACGGATGCCACGCAGCTGCTGGCGGCGGTACAGCAGTGTGAACAGACGACCGAATCGCTGATTGCGCTGTGGTATGGCAACACAGTGACGCCGGATATCGCCGCGACGGTGGCCGCCGATGTCGAACGCATCCGTACGCTGATCGGTGGGCCGGTGCTGCGGCGCCAGGAGATCCGGCCGCCGGCAGGTCTGACGCCGATGCGCGCGCGGCAGGTCGTGAGCCTGCTGCGCGGCCTGATCGCGAATGTGTACGAGCACGCCCGCGCCCGGCACCTCGACCTGATCGTCCGGCCCGATCTGTGCGATCCGGCCCTGCTCGAGAT
>JAGWYG010000224.1 GCA_018969485.1 Chloroflexota bacterium | reverse complement strand
TGGCAGCTCTACGCCATGACCCGCGACCCGCTGGCGCTGGGCCTCGCCGGGCTCGCCCAGTTCCTGCCGTTCGTCGCGCTGGTGCTGCCGGCGGGCCAGATCGCGGACGTCGCCGACCGGCGCCTCGTGCTGGTCGCGGCCTACGCCTGCGAAGTGGTGAGTGCCGGCGTGCTGCTGTGGCTGGTGTGGTCCGGCCAGCCGCATGTCTGGGCGGTGTATCTGGCGATGGCCTTCTTCGGGGCCGGCCGGGCGTTCTGGATGCCGACCGGGCAGGCGATCACGCCCAAGCTGGTGCCGCCCGCCCTGTTCCCGGCGGCCGTCGCCATCAACAGCACCTTGTTTCAGGCCGCCGCGGTCGGCGGGCCGGGACTCGGCGGGCTGCTCTACCTGCTGGGCGCGGACGTGGTTTACGGCGTGGTCACCGCGCTGCTCGTGCTGGCGATGGTGCTGGTGCTCAGCATCACACCGATGGCCGCCAGCGCGCGCGCGGCGTGGCAGCTGCGCGACACCCTCGATGGCCTGCGCTTCGTGTTCCGCCAGCGCATTGTGCTGGGCGCGATCTCACTCGACCTCTTTGCCGTGCTGTTCGGCGGCGCCACCGCCTTGCTGCCGATTTACGCGGCGGACGTCCGGCACGTCGGCCCGGCCGGGCTAGGCGCTTTGCGAGCGGCACCCGGGCTCGGCGCCGTGCTGATGGCGGCGCTGCTCGCGCTGCGCCCGATCGGCCGACACGTCGGACGCTGGATGTTCGGCGGCGTCGCGGTGTTCGGTCTGTCGACGATCGCCTTCGGCGCCTCGACCGATTTCCGGCTGTCCCTGCTGGCGCTGGTCTGCCTCGGTGCCGGCGACATGATCAGCATCTATATCCGGCACATGCTGGTGCAGCTCGAGACGCCGGACGCCATCCGCGGCCGGGTAAGCGCGGTCAACGCGATTTTCATCGGATCGTCCAATGAACTTGGCGAGTTCGAATCCGGTCTCACCGCCAGGCTGTTCGGGCTGGTGCCGGCGGTGGTGCTGGGCGGGGTGGCGACGCTCGGCGTGGTGGCCACCTTCATGAAGCTGTTTCCGGAATTGCACACCATGGATCGCTTTCCCGAGCCCCGCCGGCAGGACGCCACGCCCTGAACGGCGCACGCCATGACAATCCCGGTCGCCGCGGCTATCGTGCCGGCACCCCTTTGGTCCAAGGAGATCCCGATGCCCCTGCATCCCCAATGCGCCGCCCTGCTTGACGCCGTCGCCCGGGCCGGTGCCCCTTTTGGCGCGGGCGATGCGCTGGCGGTGCGCAGCGCCTATCTCGCGGGCACCCCGAATTTCAGCTACGACCCGGGTCCGCTCGGGCGGGTCGAGAATCTCAGCCTGCCCGGGCCGGCCGGGACAATTCCGGCCCGGCTGTACGAGCCGGTGAGCGCTGCGCCAGCCGCAGGACGGCCTTGCCTCGTCTACTACCATGGCGGCGGCTGGTCGGCGGGCGATCTCGACACCCACGATCATCTGTGCCGGCATCTCGCGCTGGCCGGTGATTTCAGCGTGATTGCCATCGACTACCGGCTGGCGCCAGAACATCCTTTCCCGGCCGCGCTGGAGGACTGCCTCGCCGCGACCCGCGCGGTGCGCGAACGTGCTGCGGCGCTCGGCATCGACCCGACGCGACTGGCGGTGGGCGGCGACTCCGCCGGCGGCAGCCTCGCGACCCT
>JAGWYG010000120.1 GCA_018969485.1 Chloroflexota bacterium | reverse complement strand
CAGGGGCAACCGAGATGAAGCCCGAATTGATCCTCGAGCAGCCACGCAAAGTCACGGTCGTCGAATCGATCGTCGAGCAGATCGTGCGGCAGATCCAGGCCGGCACGATCAGCCCGGGCGATCGGTTGCCCTCAGAGCGGCAGTTGATCGAAATCCTGCGCGTCAGCCGTTCATCGGTACGCGAGGCGCTGCAGGGCCTGGCGATGATGGGGCTGATCGAGAGCCGGCCGGGGCAGGGCACCTTCGTCAGCGACCGGCTGCACCTGATGGTGCCGAACATCGGCCGGGCCGGCATCTCGGCGACGCTGCAGCGCGACATGCGGCTGAAGCTGATCGAGGCGCGGCGCACCGTCGAGTGCACCACCGCGCGGCTGGCAGCCGAGCGCGCCAGCGACGAGGCGATCGCGCGGCTCGAGGCGATCTTCGCCGACTACCGCGAGACGACGCTGCACGGTTCGTACCAGCGCTCGCTCTCGGGGCCGCACCACGACTTCCACATCACCATCGCCGAGATGACGCTCAATCCGTTCTACACGCCGGTCGTCGAGACGCTGCTGCGGGCCATTCCGCAGGGCCTGCGCGAGACCGAGTTCATCACGCTGGGTGAACCCGGGCCACAGCACATCCTGCAGGTCGAGGTGCGGATCCACCAGGCGATCTGCGAGACGATCGCGCGGCGCGACGGGGCGGCGGCGGCGGCGGCGATGGAGCAGCACATGGCCTTCGAGGAGCGTCTGGTGCATCAGGCGCTCGGCGGCGAGACGACGGAGACATGACGGCATGTTGATCATCGATGCGCATCTCGACCTGTCGTGGAATGCCTTGCAGTGGAACCGCGACCTGCTGTGCGCGGTGCCGACGATCCGCACGCTCGAGGGTGGGCAGGGCGGCAAGGCGCGTGGCCTGGGGACCGTCGCGCTGCCCGAGATGCGCGCCGGGCGCGTGGCGCTCTCGGTGGCGACGCTGCTGGCGCGCTCGACCGGGCGGGCGGTGCCCTACATCGATTACGGCTCGGCGGCGCAGGCCTATGGGGTGGCCCACGGCCAGCTGGCGTACTATCGCGCCCTCGAGCAACTTGGGGCGCTGCGCATCGTGACCGACGGCGCCGGGCTGGCGCAGCACTGGGCCGCATGGCAGGCGTGGGAGCACGACGATGCCGCGCCGCCGCCGCCGCCGGGCGTGGTGATCGGCATGGAGGGCGCCGATCCGATCCTGCACCCGGCGACGCTCGACGAATGGCATGCCGCGGGCCTGCGCTGGCTGGGCATCACGCATTACGGGCCGGGGCGCTACGCCGGCGGCACCGGCACCGAGTCGGGCCTGACCGGGCTGGGGCCGGCGCTGCTCGCGGCGATGGCGCGGCTCGGCATGATCCTGGATCTGACGCACTGCTCGGACCGGGCATTCTTCGAGTGTCTCGACGCCTTCGATGGCACCGTGGTGGCGAGCCACAACAACTGTCGTGCGCTGGTGCCACACCAGCGGCAGTTCAGCGATGCCCAGCTGCGCGCCCTGGTGGCGCGCGATGGCGTCATCGGCGCCGCGCTCGACGCCTGGATGCTGTCGGCAGCCTGGGTGCCCGGCGCGCGCCCCGATCCGGCCAATCCACGGGTCACGCTCGAGACGGTGTGTGATCACATCGATCACATCTGCCAACTGTCGGGCAATGCGCGGCACGTCGCGATCGGCAGCGACCTCGACGGCGGCTTCGGGCTGGAACAGGGGCCGGCCGACCTCGACACCATCGCCGATCTGCAGCGGATCGGCGACCTGCTGGCGCGCCGTGGCTATGCGCCAGCCGATGTGGCGGCGGTGATGCACGGAAACTGGCTCCGCGTGTTGCACGCCGCACTGTGATCGCCCTGACAATGACGTGGGGGTTCTGATGGCACGTTGGGAGCAGCACGACCGCGACCGCGCGCTGTATGCGCGCTGGGTGGCGTCGTGGTTACCGGAGCGGATCTTCGATGCGCATGCGCATCTGTATCATCGGCGCCACTATGCGCCACAGCCCGAGCCCTGGTATCTCGACGACGGGGTCGACGCCTACGGCTATGCCGAGTACCTGCGCACCATCGAGTGGCTGCACCCCGGGCAGCGCACCCGCGGCGGCCTGTTCTTCGGCCTGGCATTCCTCGGCGACCGCGCCGGCAACAATGCGTTTGTCGCCGCCGAGCTCGCCGCCGCCCGCGCCGCCGGCGCGCCGGCCTACGGCGCGCTGCTGGTCAGCCCCGACGATGATGCCGAGCAGGTGCGGGCGCAGGTGCGCCGCGAGGGCTGGCGCGGCCTCAAGTGCTACCACGTGATGGCGCGGGTCGCCGGCCCGACGTTCCACGCGCCGATCGAGGCGTACCTGCCCGAGCCGCTGGTGGCCGTCGCCCACGATGAGCGCCTGACGATCACGCTGCACATGGTGCGCGATCGCGCGCTGGCCGATCCGGTCAACCAGGCCACCATCCAGCGCTACTGCCGGGCCTATCCCGACATGCGGCTCATCCTGGCCCATGCGGCGCGCGGCTTCAACCCATGGCACACCATCGAGGGCATCCACAGCCTGGCCGGCCTCGACAACGTCTACTTCGACACCAGCGCCGTCACCGAGGCCGGGGCGTTCGAGGCGATCATCGAGACGATGGGCGTCGGGCGGCTGCTGTACGGCACCGATTATCCGGTCAGCCAGATCCGCGGCCGATGCGTCGCGCTCGGCGACTCATTCCACTGGCTGTATGCCGACCAGATGGACCTGCACGAGAAGCACGCCGGCCTCGAGCCGGTGCTGATCGGCCTCGAGTCGCTGCGCAGCCTCGGCCTGGCGTTCCAGCGCCTGCGCCTCGGCGCGCCGGAGCTCGCGGCGATCTTCTGGGGGAACGCGGCCCGCCTGTTCAGCATCGCCGGGGAGTGAGCCGATGATCGTCGATGTCCATACCCATACCCCACAATATCGCGACGCCGTCCCCGCCGATGAGCTGGTCGTCAACACCGCCTGGCGCCCCGACCGCCCGGTGATCTCGAGCGTGAGCTGGGACGATTACCTGGCGCACCAGGCGCCGGCGGCGGTCTCGCTGGTCTTCGCCGTCGCGTGGCATCCGGGCCTGACGGTGCCGCGGCTGAGCGGGCGCGAGATCGGCGATACCAGCTGGTACCAGGGCAACGTGAATGACGCGACGGCGACGTTCGTGCGGGCGCATCCCGAGCGGCTGATCGGCTTCATGGCGCTGCACCCGCACGATCCGCACTGCCTCGACGAGCTCGAGCGCTGCCGCGGCGACCTCGGGCTGCGCGGCATCAAGCTGGGCGCCAACTACCAGAACTTCGACCCGCTCGAGGCGCGGGCGCTGGCGATCTACGAGCGCGCCCAGCGCGAGGGTCTGCCGATCCTGTTCCACCAGGGCACCTCGCCGGTGCGCGACGCGCCCATCCGGCTGGCGCACCCGCTGCTGATGGACGAGATCGCGATGCGCTATCCGGACCTGACGATCATCATGGCGCACATGGGGCACCCGTGGCAGGCCGATACCTGTGTGGTCATCCGCAAGCACCCGAACGTCTACGCCGACATCTCGGCCAACTTCTACCGCCCCTATGCCTTCTGGGAGCAGCTCGTGCGCGCCACCGAATGGAACGTGCTGCACAAGCTGCTGCTCGGCAGCGACTACCCCGTCACCACCATCCAGGAGACGATCGACGGACTGCGCGGCGTCAACCGCGTCGTCGCCGGCACGTCACTGCCGCGCGTCCCCGAGGACGCCATCGAGGCCCTGATCGAGCGCGACGCGCTGCAGCTGCTGGGGCTGCGCTGAGCGCGTCCGGAAGGAGGAATCCATGTCGTACGAAGCGCGGCTGAGCGCACTTGGGTACATCGTCGAGCCGGTGGCGCTCGACGCCGGCCGGCTGGTACATGCTGTCCGCAGCGGCAATCTGGTGTTCACCTCGGGGCAGGTCTCGCGCTGGGGCGACGACGAGATCCGCGGGCGTCTGGGCGCCGAGCTGACCGTCGAGCAGGGGTATGCTGCGGCGCGCATGTCGGCGCTCAACTGCCTGCGCGCCGTCAAGGCGGTCACCGGCTCGCTCGACGCCGTCCGCCGCATCGTCAAGGTGCTGGGCATGGTCAACGTCGCGCCGGGCTTCGTCGACACGCCCGGCGTCATCCATGGCTGCAGCGACCTGCTCATCGAGGTGTTCGGCGACGCCGGCCGGCATGCGCGCAGCGCCGTCGGCATGACCCTGCCGCTCAACTATGCCGTCGAGATCGAGATGATCGTCGAAGTCGCGTGATCCGCCACAGGAGGCAGATGATGTCGCTGGTCTCATCGAGTGCCGATCTGGCCGCCCGTGCCGAGGCGGTCATCCCGGGCGGGGTCAATTCGGGCAACCGCCGGATCGCCTGGCCGCTGGGCGTCACCGCCGCATCGGGCGCCACCTTCACCGACGCCGACGGCCAGCAACTGCTCGACTATCACGCGGCGTTCGGCCCGCTGATCCTCGGCCACAACCATCCCCGCGTCAATGCGGCGGTGCACCAGGTGATCGATCGCCTCGACATCGTCGGCATCGGCGTCACCGACATCGAGGTCGAGCTGGCCGAGACGCTGGTGCAGCACATCCCGTGCGCCGAGCGCGTGCTGCTGACCAACTCGGGGTCCGAGGCGACGTACGCGGCGCTGCGTCTGGCGCGGGCCGTCACCCGGCGCGATACGATCATCAAGTTTCAGGGCACGTACCACGGCTGGCACGATGCGGTGCTGATGAACGTCATCTCACCGCCCGACAGGATCGGCAAGAAGGACCCGCTCTCGCTGGGCATGCTGCAGAGCACGATCGACGCGACGCTGGTCCTGCCGTTCAACGACGTCGACGCGCTGACCGAGGTGCTGCAGCAGCGCGGCGATACGATCGCGGCGATCCTGGTCGAGATCATCCCGCACAACATCGGGTGCGTCCTGCCCGAGGCGGCGTTTCTCGCGGCACTGCGGCAGCTGACCACGCAGTACGGCATCGTGCTGATCTTCGACGAGGTGATCACCGGCTTTCGCCACGCGCTCGGCGGCTACCAGAGCCTGTGTGGCGTCACGCCAGACCTGGCGACGTTCGCCAAGGCGATGGCCAACGGCTACCCGATCGCGGCGCTGGCGGGGCGCGCGGCGCTGATGGAGCGCTTTGCCCCCGGCGGCGGCGTGACCTTCGCCGGCACCTACAATGCCCATCCGGTCGGCGTCACCGCAGCGCTGGCGACGATCGCCGAGCTGCAGGACGGCCGGGTGCATGCGCATTGCCGGCGGCTCGCCGAGCGCGCCGCGCAGGGCATCCGCGAGATCGCCGCCGGGCTCGGCATCCCGCTGACGGTCGTGCAGTTCGGCTCGGTCTTCGTGCCGTACTTCATCGATCCGGCGCACGCGCCGCTGCGCAGCTACGAGGCGCTGCTGGCCAACGACACCGCGCGCGATGTCTGGTTTCGCAGCCAGATGTGCGCCCGCGGCATCTTCATGCTGCCGGTGGCGATGAAGCGCAACCACGTCAGTGCGGCGCACACTGACGAGGACATCGACCGCACGCTGGACGCGGCGCGCGCGGTGCTCGCCGGCATGCCGGCGCGGATCTGAGCGGCCGGGTGAACATGCTGCGCGCCCATGCCGGCCGGGCATGGCTGGCGCTGGCCGGCCCGCTGCCCGCCGGCGCCCGCGCCAATCTCACGGTCGAGGCGCTGGCCGCGCTGGCGTACGGCGTGTTCTTCGCCGCCGGCATCAGCTACGTGCCGGTCATCCTGCGGCGGCTGGGCGCCGGCGCCGACATCATCGCGCTGCAGATCACGCTGAGCTACGTCGGCTCGCTGCTCGCGCCGCTGAGCCTGCTGCTGCTGCGGCGCATGCAGCCGCTGTCGCTGGTGGTCGTCAGCTGGGCGCTGGCGCGCGGCTGCATGGTGCTGCTCGCGTTCACCAGCGACCCGTGGCTGATGCTGCTGGTGATCACGCTGTTCTGGATCGGCGAGCATGCGCCGGCGCCGGCCTACGCCCGCGTGATCCAGCTGGCCTACCCCGCCGACGTGCGCGGCCGTGCGATGGCGCTGGTGCGCGCCGTGATGGTGGCCGCGCTGACGCTGGTCACGCCGGTGGCGGGCGTGCTGCTCGACATCGGCGGGCATCGCACGCTGCTGCCGCTCGCCGCCGTCGCCGGCGTCATCGCCGCGCTGGCATGCAGCCGCCTGCGCCTGCCCGCCGGCGATGCCGATGGTCCGGCCCAGCCATCGCTCACGGCGGCGCTCGCGCTGGTCGGCGGCGATCGGCGCTTCCTCGTGTACCTGGCCGGCATCGCGCTGTTCGGCCTCGGCAACATCATCAGCATCCCGCTGTTCCCGCTGGTCCAGGTCGACCGGCTGCAGCTGTCGTACGGCGTCATCGGCCTGCTGGGCGTCGTGCAATCCGTCTGCTGGATGGCGGGGTTCCTGCTCTGGGGGCGCGTGATCGACCGCGTGGGGCCGACGGTGGTGATGCTGGGCACGTCGCTGATCGCCATCGTCGTGCCGCTGTGCTACGCCATGGCCGACACGGTGTGGCTCCTGATCCCGGCGTGCATCGCGCAGGGGCTGGTCTTCGCCGGGTTCGACCTCGGCGCGAGCACCGCCGCGATCGCGCTGGCGCCGCCGGGGCGCGTGCTGGCCTACGCTGCGGTGCAGCATGTGGTGATCGGGGTGCGTGGCATGCTGGCGCCGCTGCTGGCCGCCGCGCTGCTCGGCATCGGCTATGCCGACACGCTGGTCTTCGCCGTCGGGATCGGCCTGCTGGTGCTGGCGGCGGGATGTTTCGTGCCATACCGGCGGGCCGCGCCGTAGCGGCGGCCAGATCGCCGGAGAGCGAGGTGTGCGATGCCGCGAGCTGGCTGGAGCAGGCTGCTCGCTGCGATCACCGGGCCGCTGCCGCCGTCCATCAGCGCAAACGTCGCCATCGAGGCGCGCACGACGCTGGCGTACGGCGTGTTCTATGCGGCTGGCCTGGCATTCCTGCCGGTGATCATGCGGCGGCTGGGCGCCGGCGCCGACCTGCTGGCGCTGTACATCACGCTCACCTATGTCGGCGAGCTGCTGGCGCCGCTGAGCCTGCCGGCGCTGCGCCACACCACGCCGCTGCGGCTCGTCGTCGGCTGCTGGGTGGCGGCGCGGCTGGTGTTCATCGCGCTGGCCGCCGCCAGCAGCCCCTGGGCGGTGATCGCCGTCGTCACCGTGTTCTCCATCATCGAGCTGTTCCCGGCGCCGGCCTACGCGCGCCTGATCCACGAAGCCTACCCGCTCGAGGTGCGCGGGCGGGCGATGTCGGCGACCCGCATGGTGATGGTGGCGGCGATGATCGTGGTCACGCCGCTGGCCGGCATGGCGCTCGACCGCGTCGGGCCGGCGGTCCTGCTGCCGCTCGCGGCCGGCGTCGGCGTGCTCGGCGCGCTCAACTTTGCCCGCTTCCGCGCCGCGGCACCAGCGGCGCACGGCGCGGCCGATCCGCGGGCGGCGCCGGGCATGATCGCGGCGATCCGCGACGACCGGCGCTTCCTGGTGTATCTGTGCGGGGTGATCCTGTTCGGCTTCGGCGGCATCATCGGCACGCCGCTGTACCCGATCGTGCATGTCGACCGGCTGCAGCTGAGCTACACCACCATCGGGACGCTCACGCTGGTGCAGTCGCTGTGCTGGCTGGCCGGCTTCGTCCTGTGGGGGCGCGTGATCGACCGGCACGGCGCGCTCACGGTGGTGGTCATCGGCGCGCTGTGCTCGGCCGGCGTGCCGCTGGTCTACCTCGCGGCCGTCGATGCCTGGAGCCTGGCGCCGGCGTTCATTCTCCAGGGGCTGGTGTACGCCGGCTTCGATCTGGGCATGAAGAACGCCGTGTTTCAGCTGGCGGGCGCCACGCGGGTGGCGGCCTATGCGGCGGCACAGCAGCTGATCATCGGCGCGCGCGGCCTGGTGGCGCCGCTGGCCAGCGCCGGCCTGATCCGGCTGGGCGTCGCCGATGCGGCGATCTTCGTCACAGGGGCGCTGCTGCTCGTCGCGGCAGCGCTGGTGTTTCAGCGAGTACGGGGGTGAACTGATGGAATTGCGGACGCTCGGGCGCGATGGCCCGCTGGTGAGCCCGCTCGGGCTGGGATGTGTCACGTTCGGCCGTGAGATCGACCGCGACGCGGCATTCGCCGTGATGGACCGCGCGCTCGAGCGGGGCATCACGCTGTTCGATACCGCCGAGGTGTATGCCCGCGGCGCATCGGAGACGATCGTCGGCGAGTGGCTGGCGGCGCGCGGCGCGCGGCAGCAGGTGGTTCTGGCCACCAAGGTGGCCGGCGCGCTCACCCGCGAACGGGTGCTGGCCTCGGCCGAGGCGAGCTGCCGCCGACTGCAGACCGACGCGGTGGATCTGTTCCAGCTGCACCGCTGGGATCCTGACGTGCCGCTGGACGAGACGCTGGGCGCGCTCGAGGCGCTCGTGCAGCGCGGCCTGGCGCGCGCGGTGGGCGTGAGCAACTACGCGGCGTGGCAGGTGGCGAAGGCGCTGTGGCTGCAGGACCGGCGGGGCGCCACGCCGCTGCGCACGGTGCAGCTCAACTACAACCTGGTCGTCCGCGACATCGAGCGCGAGCATCTGCCGCTGGCGGCGGATCAGGGGCTGGGGGTGCTCAGCTACAGCCCGCTGGGCGCCGGCTTCCTCACCGGCAAATACCAGCGCGACGCCGCGCTGCCGGCCGGCACGCGCTTCGCCGTCGCGCCCGGCCATGACGAGATCTACTTCTCCGAGCGCAACTTCACCATCCTCGACGGGTTGCGCCGCTGCGCCACGGCGTGGGGGCTGCCGCTGCCACAGCTGGCGCTCGCCTGGGTCCTCGGCCGCCCCGGCATCACGTGCGTCCTGATCGGTGCGCGCACACCCGCCCACGTCGACCAGGTGTTCACCGCCGGGGAGCAGGGGCTCAGCGCAGCGCAGCGCGCCGAGCTGGACGACCTCACCCGGCCTGGGTGAGCCGGCGGCGCCCCGGCCACCGCGGCCGGGGTCAGCCACCACAGCTGGCGCGCGCCTGACTCCGTGCGCCAGCCCACCATCCCGCGTGCGCGGGCCTCCGGCCCGCAGCCCGAACGCGCAATCCACCGTGCGTCCCCGGCAGCGTGAATCTGCGGCGTGCAGCGTGCTGCATGGAGGACTGCGTGCGGGCCAGAGGCCCGCGCCCCCGGCCGCCATGCTGGGTGCGCGGGCCCGGCGTGCATCGCACGGGCCATGAATACCCCCACCTACGCCTGAATCAATGTCGGCGCACCACAGGCATGCGATGCCGGCGAACTGCTGCTCATCGGCGCCTTCGGCGATGATGATGGCAGCGACGCGTCGATCGGGAGCCACAGTGCTATACTGCGGTATGCGCATCGCTGGCGTCGCCGGCGAACGGTGCATTGCAGTCATGGCGCGTTGCGCAGCAGTCGATCGCTGGCGTGCGCGACGACAACGAAGCGGGGGAGTGATGAATCGTACGTTACTGGTGATCACTGGCGTGCTCGGCGTGATGCTCGTGTTTGCAGTGGGCGTGATTGCGGCGCTGGTGTGGCTGCGGCCGGGCGGCAGCGGTGAAGCAGCGGGTGGCGCGCAGCTTGGGGTGTGGTACGACGCGAACGGGACGGCGTGGGAGCTGCTGCCGAATGGCGAGCTGATCATCACGCAGGGGAGCGGGCAGGTGCAGGTGGCGCGCTACAGCGTGAGCGCGGAGCGGATCCTGCTGCGGCTGGATACCAACGCGAGCGCGGAGCTGCTGACGGGGGTGGCGGAGGTGGTGTTCGACTGCGACTGGCGCGAGCGGGCGGTGCTGCGGTGTAGCGCGACGGCGGGGGGGCAGGTGATCCCGCTGGTGCTGGCGCGGGAGGTGGCGCGGGCGCGGCAGGAGGGAGCGCGGGAGGCGGTGGCAGAAGTGCCGGAGGCGGCGCCGACGGCGACGGCGGTGGGGGTGCTGGAGGGGCTGGTGGACGAGCTGGCGGCGCGGCTGGGCGGGGGGCTGGTGGACGTGCCGGCGGGCGCTGGCGTGGCGGCGTTCCGCATCGGGCGCACCGAGGTGACCAACGCGCAGTATGCGCAGTGCGTGGCGGCCGGGGCCTGCACGGTGCCGGTGGTGCCTGAGGATATTGCTGCTTCGTTGCGTGAGAGCGGGTATCCCGAGAAGTATTGGGTATCGCGCTACGGCGATGCGGCGTATGCCGAGCATCCGGTGGTGTGGGTGACGCGCGAGCAGGCGCGTGAGTACGCGGCATGGGCGGGCGGGCGGCTGCCGACGGACACGGAATGGACGCGGGCGTGCCAGGGCGACGACGGGTGGACGTATCCGTGGGGTGATGCGGCGCCGGACGGGCGCCTGGCGAACTTCTATGATCCGGCGCAGGACGGCGACACGAGTGACAATGACTATGGCGACACGACGGCGGTGGGCAGCTATCCGGCTGGGGCCAGCCCGTACGGCGCGCTGGACATGGCGGGCAACGTGTGGGAGTGGGTCGAGGCGGACGATGGCGATGACGGGCGCTTCATCGTGCGCGGGGGCGCGTTCAACTTCGTTGCGGCCAATGTGGTGTGTGGCGCGCGGTTCGAGGGCGGCGGCCTCGACGGCTACAACGTGGGATTTCGCGTTGTCTCCCCCGGGCCCTGAATCTCTGGCCTCTGGCGGGCGTCGCCGCAGGCGCGCCCGCGCTCTGGCCTCTGGGACGGGGCGTGGGGTGCGGGGAGCGGGCGTGG
>JAGWYG010000019.1 GCA_018969485.1 Chloroflexota bacterium | reverse complement strand
GGCGCTGGCGTGCATCGGTTGCCCGCCGACATCGATCGACGGATCGCCAGCCTCAAGCTCGAGGCGCTCGGCATCGCCATCGATGTGCTGACTGCCGACCAGCAGCGCTATCTGCAGACGTGGCACGAGGGCACCTGAGCGCTCGGCCGTCGCTGCCCGGCCGCTGGGCGCCACGCGTGGTACGAGCGGCGTATCGCGGTCATCGTTGATCGATGCGAGGAGAGCGTCATGGCGCCGTTGCCACGAATCCGCGATGCCGAGCGCATCACGCTGTGGGTGCCGTTCACGCCGCGCTGCGCCCACTGGAACGCGCGCGAGATCTTCAACTGGCAGGTCGTCGAGCTCATTCGGCTCACCACCGACCGCCCCGGGCTGGTCGGGTATGGCGAGACGCTGCCGCACTATACCTGGGGGCGCGTCAGCGATGCGGCGCTGGCGCGTGTGCGCGGCGCTGATCCCATCACGCTGCTCGGCGACGACTCGCTCGGCGCCGGGCTGCAGATGGCGGTCTACGACCTCGTCGGCCAGGCGCTCGAGGTGCCACTGCACCGGCTGCTCGGCCTGCCGCAGGTGCGCGAGTGGTGCCCGATCTCGTGGTGGAACATCGACATGCCTGCCGACGCCCTGGCCGCCGAGGCGGGCGCGGCGCTGGCGGCCGGCTACACCGCCTACAAGATCAAGGCGCGGCCGTGGTGGGACGTCTACGCCCAGGTCGAGGCGATCAGCGCGGTGACGCCGCCGACGTTCCAGCTGGACCTCGACTGGAATACCATGCTGATCCACGCCGGCCATGCCGCCGCGGTGCTGGCGGCGCTCGACGCGTATCCGCGCGTGGCGATCTACGAATCGCCGATCGTGCAGCACGACGTCGCCGGCCAGCGTCTGCTGCGCCAGAAGACGACGCGGCCGATCGCGCTGCACTTCGGCGATCCGCCGTTCCCGACGGCGATGCGCCATGATGTCTGCGATGGCTTTGTGGTGTCGGGTGGCGTCGCCACTGTCATGCGCCAGGCGGCGCTGGCGGCGGCGTTCGAGAAGGCGTTCTGGCTACAGCTGGTGGGAACCGGGCTGACGACGGCGTTTTCGGCGCACCTGGGAGCGGTGCTGAGCCACGCGCGCTGGCCGGCGGTGAGCTGCCTGAATAACTACAGCGATGACCTGCTGTGCGAGCCGCTGACGATCCGCCACGGCCTGGTGCGGGTTCCCGACGGGCCCGGTCTGGGAGTGCGCATCGACGAGGACGCGCTCGGGCGGCTGCGCATGGCGCCGCCGTACGCGGCGACGCCGCCGCGGCAGCTGATGACGGTGCGCTGGGCGCACGGCCGCACCGTCCACTACACGTCGATGCGGCCCCAGTGCTGGGATGATCACTTTGCCGGCAATCACCCGGTGCAGGAGCGCGGCGTGACGATGACGCTACATGACGACGATGGCTCGCCGGAGTGGGCCGAGCGCTACGCCAGGGCGTCGCTCCGGCCACTGGTCGAGTACGCCTGAGGCGCTCCAGCCGATTGTCTGGCGCGACACCGGATGTGATACGAACGACTGGGATGGAGATTGACGATGCGGCTACGTGCAGTGGTTCTCGGCGCAGGATTTGGTGGACTCGAATGCTGCACACTGTTATCCGATGCGCTCGGCGAACAGCTCGACCTCGTCATGCTCGACAAGCACGCCTCGTTTTCTTTCGGCTTTTCGAAGCTCGACATGATGTTTGGGCGTGAAACTCCCGAAGCGATCCGCCTGCCGTATCGCGCCATCGCGAAGCCCGGCGTGCAATTCCGCCAGGAAGTGATCACTGCCATCGATCCCGCAGCACGCCGTGTCACAACCGACCAGGGGATCTATGATGCTGACGTGCTGGTGATCGCGCTCGGCGCTGATTACGATCAGGGCGCCACGCCCGGGCTGGTTGAGGGTGGCAATGAGTTCTACTCGTTCGCCGGCGCCGAACGTGTGCGGAGCATGCTGCCCGCGTTTTCCCGAGGTCACGCCATCGTCGGCATCACGTCGACCCCGTTCAAGTGCCCACCCGCACCCAGCGAAGCCACGCTGCTGCTGCACGACTATCTGGTGAGACGGGGTGTGCGCGCTGACTGCGAGATCAGCCTGGTCATGCCGTTTGGCACGCCGGTTCCACCGTCACCGGTTACTTCGGCGGCGCTGCTCGCCGCGTTTGCCGAACGAGGCATCACCTTTGTCCCCAACCGGTTGGTGTGCGCGCTTGATCCGGCACGCCGCGTCGCAGTGCTTGACGACGGGAGCGAACTGCCGTATGACATGTTCCTGGGCGTACCGAAGCATCGCGTGCCCGAGGTTGTCGCGGCGAGCGGAATGACTGTGGATGGCTGGATTCCAGTCGACCCGGCGACGCTCAAGACCCGCTTTCCGGGGGTGTATGCAGTGGGCGATGTGACAAGTGTGGGAACACCCAAAGCGGGGGTGTTCGCCGAAGGTGCGGCGCGCACGGTGGCAGAGGCGATCATCGCCGACATCCGGGGCGGCGCGAGGCCCGCCGCCTATCGCGGGGTCGGCTCCTGCTACGTCGAGTTCGGCGCCGACCGTGTCGGACGGGTCGATGTCGAGTTTCTCGCGGGTCCGCCGACGGGACGTTTCACTGAACCCTCGATCGACCTGGTCGCCGAGAAGTTGCAGTTCGGCGCCAGCCGCCGGGCCCGCTGGTTCGGGTCGCCGCCGATCGTTCCGGTTGCCGCTGACGGATGATTGGCTGCCCGGTGCGCGATGGTGGCGACCGTGCTGGCGCCCGGGGCAGCCTGATGCACCGATGGCCGACCTGCCAGCCCATGGAGAGGAGCACCTGCATGCATCGGGAGCCACTCGCCCGCCTGAGCCACGCCCGGCTCGTCGAGCTCACCGAGACCCTCGTCGCGATTCCGTCGGTCACCGGCAACGAGCAGGCGATGGCCGACTGGCTGGCGGCATTCCTGCACACCAACCGGGCGAGCATGGTCCAGCGTCTGGCGGTGCCCGAGGCGGGCGACACCGTCTTCGGCCGCTGGGACGGCCCGGCCGACGGCCCGGTGCTGATGCTCAACCTGCACCTCGACACGTTCGACGCGTTCGCCGGCTGGCAGACGCCCCCGTTCACGCCGACGACCATCGGCGACCGGCTGTATGGCCTGGGCGCGCACGACATGAAGGGTGGCGCCGCCTGCCTGCTGGCCGCCGTCGAGGCGGTGATCCGGTCGGGCGTACCGCTCGGCGGCACGCTCATCGTGTCGGGCACCAGCGACGAGGAGAACTGGTCGCGCGGAGCGCATGCGCTGCTCGACAGCGGGCTGCTGGCGCGGTGCGGCGCCTGCCTCGTGCCGGAGCCATCGGCGACCGGCACGCTGACGATCGGGCAGCGCGGGCGCCACGTGTTTCGCATCCGCCTGCACGGCCAGAGCATGCACGCCGCCTTCGGCCGCGGCATCAATGCGGTCAGCGATGCGGCGCGGATCGCGGCGCTGCTGGCCGATCCGGCGGCCGTCGAGCTCGGCTACGATCCGGCGTTCGATCTGTCGGGCAGCCTGTGCGTGATCGGCCTGCACGGCGGCGGCACGCTGATCGTCGTGCCCGAGGCGGCCGACCTGTTCATCGACCGCCATCTGCTGCCGGGGCAGACGGTCGCCGATGCGGCGGCACAGCTGCACGCGGTGGTGGCACAGGCCGGCATCGAGGGGCACTACGCCCTGACGTGGGACGAGCGCCCGACGCCGGCGCCCGGCGCGTTCCTCGTGCCGCCCGGGTCGCCGCTGGTGCAACTGGTGCAGCGTCACCTCGAGGCGGAGCACGGCGGCCCGGTGCGGCTGGTGCTGGGGCGCAGCGTGGCCGATACCAGCCACTTCGCGGTGCACGGCGGCATTCCCACGCTGATCTGTGGCCCGGATGGCGGGAATACCTGCATGGCGAATGAGTATGTGCAGCTCAGCACGCTGCTGCCGATCGCCCGCACGTACGTGCGCACCATCATCGATTATCTGGGTGGCGCGGCGTGACGCCCCCGACGCACCACCCCGTTCGGCACAGGGCTGGCCCGATGGCTGCGAGGCTTCAGAAGGAGTGACGATGTCTGGCAACGCGTTTCCCGAGCTGCAGCGCGACCTGCAGTTCCACCCCGTGACCAACCGTTCGCCCCGGTCGCTGACGGCGGCACAGATCGATCACTACAACGCAAAGGGATATATCGTGCCGCTGGACGTGCTGACGCCGGCAGAAATTGTCGGGCATCGCGCCTATTTCGAACAACTGCTGGCCCGGACGATGGCGGCTGGCTGGAACAACTACGCGATCAACGGCTGGCAGGCGCGCTGCCCCGGCATCTACGACCTGGTGACCCATCCCCGGGTGCTCGACTACGTGCAGGACCTGCTGGGCGAGACGCTCATCTGCTGGGCGACGCACTATTTCGCCAAGCTGCCGGGCGACGGCAAGCGCATCAGCTGGCACCAGGACGCGTCGTACTGGCCACTGACGCCCAGCAGGACGGTGACCGTCTGGCTGGCGATCGACGATGTCGATCTCGAGAACGGTCCGATGACGGTCATCCCCGGCTCGCACGTCCATGGCCAGCTTGACTTCGAGGAGAGCACCTCCGAGGAGAACAATGTCCTGAGCCAGAGCGTCCGATCGCCGGAGAGCTACGGTGATGCGCCGGTAGCGTTCACGATGCGGGCCGGTCAGATGTCGCTGCACTCGGATCTGCTGCTGCACGGCTCCGAGCCAAACCACTCGGATCGCCGGCGCTGCGGCCTGACGATGCGTTTCGTCTCGCCGGAGGTGCGCGAGCTCAAAGGGTGGCGGCGCAATGCGATCATCGCCCGCGGCAGCGATCCGAGCGGTCACTGGCCGCATCATCCCCGGCCGGATCATGATGACATTCCGACGGCGCAGGATCGCATCTTCTGACGATGCCTGGCCGATGACTGATGCCGGTCCGGTGGATGCGTCCTGATCACGGGAACGGAGCACACGATGCGACTACTGGTGGTTGGCGGCGCGGGCTACGTGGCGAGCCTGGTGGTGCCGCTGCTCGCGCCACGGCACGACATCCACATCTTCGACCGGCAACCACCCGCCGATGCGCGGTCCGCCCATACGGTGGCCCAAGTCACCGACCATCAGGCGCTCTGTGTCGCGCTGCGCGAGATCGACGCGGTGATCTTCCTGGCGATGGGTGACAAGCGCTTCGAACTGGTCGAGGCAGCCCACTCCAATCTCGAGGTGGCCGTCGTCGGGCTGCATCTCGTCCTCGACGCGATGCACCGCAGCGGCGTGCCGCACCTGGTCTACGCCAGCACGATGTCGGTCTACGGTGGCGACCTGCTCGCCCGACGGTTCGGCGACGAGTCGCTGCCACCGGATTCGGATCACGTGTATGGGCTGGCCAAGCGCCTCGGCGAGGCGGTGTGCCAGAGCGCCGTGCGCCGCTGGGGGCTCAGCGTCAACGCATTGCGCCTGTGCTTCCCGCTCGATGACGCCGCGTGGCAGCGCGAGGCGGTGGCGACCGACGGACCGATCCTGGCGACGGCCGCCAGCGATCTGGCGCGGCTGCTCGAGGCGGCCCTGCGTCATCGCGACGGATTTCAGGCATTCACCACCAGCGGCGACTACGCCGAGCGGATCATGGTGATGAGCAAGGCGCGGCAGCAGCTCGGCTGGGCGCCGCTCGCGCGACCGGGAGGGACAGATGCTGGTGCGGTTTGACGAGCTCGATCGCGCAACATGCCGCCGACAGTTGGCCGACGGCGTGGTGCTGCTGCCGGTGGCTGCGACCGAGCAGCACGGCCCGCATCTGCCGGTCGGCACCGACCGCATGCTCGTCGAGGCGGTCGCGCAGGCGGCGGCGGCGCGCGCGGCGGCGACGGTGCCGGTCGTGCTGGCGCCGACCCTGCCGTTCGGCAGTTCGCCGCATCATCTGCCGTTCGGCGGGACGCTGTCGCTGGCGACTGCCGGTTACCTGCAGGTGATCGGCGATCTGCTGGAGAGCCTGGTGCAATCGGGCGCACGGCGTGTCCTGATCCTCAATGGCCATGGTGGCAACACCGAGTTGCTGCAGGTGGCCGTGCGCGATGCGGCGCTGCGGCATACGCTCCTGGCGGCCGCCGCGCCGTACTGGACGATCGCCTGGGATGCGCTGGCCGCCGCCGGAGCGCACGCTGTCGCGCCGGTGCCAGGCCATGCCGGCGCGTTCGAGACGGCGCTGATGCTGGCGGTGGCGCCGCAGCTCGTCGCCGCGACGCTGCCGCAGCGCGATGACGCACCCGCCGGCGATCCGCGCGGCGTCGAGGCGCTGCGGGTGGCCCGATCCGGCTGGTGGCAGGCGATCGATGGCTATACCGACAGCCCGGCGCGGGCGAGCGCCGCCCTCGGTGCGCGCTGGCTGGCGGCGATCGTGCCGGCGGTGGCCGATGCCTGCGTCGCGCTGGCGCGGCAGCCGCTCGACGCGCCCGGCTGATGCGACCACGCCAGCCCGGGCCCGCGAGCCGGTCTGCCAGCCGTCGGCCGTGCGCTGGCGCGCAGCCACGTGCCCGTAGCCACCACGCGCCGTACAGGCTGTGGAGCGGGCATCAGAACGTCGCCGACAATCCGCCATCGACCACGATCGTGTGGCCGGTGATGTAGCGGCACCTCGGGCCGGCGAGGAACGCCACCACATCGGCGATCTCGTCGGGCTCGGCGGGGCGCGCCAGCGGGATGCGGCGCCGCGCCACATAGAACGCGCGGAACTCCTCGGTCTCGTGTTCGTTCACCCCATTCACCAGCGCCATCGGCGTCTCGACGAAGCCGGGCGCCACGCCGTTCACCAGGATGTGGTGCGGCGCCAGTTCCACCGCCAGACAGCGCGTGAGTTGGTCGATGGCGCCCTTGGCGCTGTTGTAGTGCGATGACAGCGGCGCGCCGAGGAACGCGTTGACCGACGAGATGTTGATGATACGACCGCCCTGGCCCTGGGCGACCATCGCACGTGCCGCCGCCTGCGCGCAATGGAATGCGCCAAAGTACATGATGTCCACCGCGCGCCGCCACTCCTCAAACGCGGCGGTGAGCATGTCGATCGGGTAGAACACTCCGGCGTTGTTCACCAGCACATCCAGCCGGCCGAACGCCTGCACCGCCGCCGCGACCATCGCCGCCGCATCGTGGCGGACATCGGCGCGGATCGCCGCTGCCTGGCCGCCGTCAGCATGCACCGCCGCCACGCTGTCGCTGGCGTCCTGCACATCGGCGATCATCACCGCCAGGCCGTCGCGCGCCAGCGCCAGCGCCGTCGCGCGCCCGATCCCGCTCGCGGCGCCCGTGACCAGTGCGACGCGCGCGGTGTTCATCGCACACCCCCGCCGGCGTCGACATGCTGCACCGCATCGAGACCGTGGTACACCACCGCGCAGATCTCGGTGCTCAGGGTCGCACCAGGTGCGAGGCGGCTGGCCGTCCCGGCGGCGATCGCGTCCTCGAGGCGATAGGGATAGCCGGTGCACGGCTCGAGGATGGTGGTGTAGAGGCCACGCCAGCCGCCATAGGCACCGAACACCCACACCGAGCGGAACACCGCCGGATCGAACGCCAGCGCGAAGCCCGCCCGCGCCCGGGCGTCGGTGAGCGCGCACCAGCCGGCGTCCAGCTCCACCGCATAGTAGAAGTCGCAGGTCGCCGCGCTGATCGGCGGCACCTGCCGCAGATCCACCGGCGCACCCTGATGGTCGCTGGCGAATGGCCACACGAAGCGCTCGACCGCCAGCCGATCGCGAAACCCCGGATCGGTCAGAACGGTGCGCGCCGGCAGATCGATCCGGCAGCCGGCGTGCACCGCCAGCGCCGGATGCAGCTTCCACAGGAAGTCGAGCGGCGCCGGGCCATCGTTCCACAGCGTCATCGTGATGCGCAGCTGCGCAGCATCAGCCTCCAGCACGATCCGCCGCTCGACGCGCGTCGCCGTGACCACGCCCGCACGCCCGACCACCAGTTCGGCGCGCCGGGCATCGGCATCGACGCGCCAGGTGAACGGCATCGACCACCACTCGCCGTGATCCGGATACGCATCGCCGGCGACGCTGGCCGGCGCATCATTGGGGAACAGCTCGTCCCACCCGCCACAGAACCAGTCGTCGTAGGCGGCACCATAGGCAACCGGGCGCGGTGGCACGCGTGGATGGTGCCACAGCACCTCGCGGTCGGCGCGCTTGTCGACGATCGACCAGATCTTTGCGCCGAGCTCGGGCAGCACCACCACGCGCAGCGCGGCGTTCTCGAGGATCACCGCCCGGAACCCGTGGAAGCTCCAGTCGGTGGCGACGCGCACCGTCATGCCACACCTCCGTCGGCCGCCTGTCGTTCGAGCTCGAGGATTTCGGCCGACTCCTCGCCGAGTTGAAGCGTGATGCCCTCGGCCATGAGCGCCGCGCCACGATACACCCCCAGCGCGCCGGCATCGCTGCCGGACACCGCGTAGGACGCCGCCGGATCGAGCGCGCGCAGCCGCACCGCGAACCGGTCGGGCCCACCGAGCGCGCGAAAGACGAACACCACCGCGCGCTGCCCGTCGGCCTGCAGGGCGCCGATGGCGTCCCAGCCGATGCCACGCCGCTCGACGTTGGCGCGTGGTGGCACCAGGTGCAGGATGCGCGCGTCGCGGATCAGGCCGCGCAGCCGCTTGTACTGCGCGATCGCCTCGATCGTCAGCGCCAGGTCGGCGTCGCTCCACTCGGTGAGCCGCTGCATCAGGATCAGCGGACCGCCGAAGATCGAGCTGCGCAGCGTGTACGGCGTCGGGTCATCCTCCATGTAGCGGACGCTGTAGCGCGGCGAGAACGGGTAGGACGCGCCGTAGATGCCCTGGCGCGTCGCATAGGTGGCAATGTTGTCGACGGTGATGCTGGTGTCGTAGGTGCGCACCATCCTGAAGGTCATCATGCATCCGCCGTCCTCGCAGTTCTCCAGCACCACATCGGGCCGTTCGCGGCGCACCGTCGACATCACCACATCGATGCCGCGCTGCGAGTTGGCATAGTTGCTGTCGCCCGGCGCATGGCTATGGTCGGTGCGTGTACAGTACTTCACCATGTCCTCGCCATCATGGATGATGTACTCGATGCCTTCCTCGTCAATCAGGCGCAGGATCTCACCGATCAGCCAGTCGCGGCATGGTTCATGGCCGAGGCACAGCGATCCGGCGCCAAAGTAGTCGTCGACCTCGGGGCAGATGATCCACTCGGGATGCTGCTGCGCGATCGGCGCCGACACACTGCATTGTGGCAGCGCCAGATGGACGCCGAAGCGCATGCCCAGCGCGCGCGCGCGTTCGGCCAGCGGCCGCAGCCCGCGGGGGAACTTGACCGGATCGGGGCGCCAGTCGCCGATCGCTGCCGACCAGCCGAGATCGAGGACGACCAACTCGATGCCGAGTTGGGCGCAGCGCTCGATGACGGCGAGCTGCTGTTGCTCATCGATCTCGCGGCCATACTTCCATGAGTTGTACTGAACCCACGGATAGCGCGCATCGGGGAGTGGTGGCGCGATATACGCCTCGCTGAAGCGCTGTGTCACATAGCCGGCTTCGTCCCAGTCGCCATCATAGGCGCCGACGAACCAGGCGGGCAGGTCGAAGGTGGCGCCGGGCGCGAGCCGATGGTTGAGCGCATCGATCGTCGCGCTCACGTGGGTCTGGTGCGGTTCGGCCCAAGCGCTGGCGTGGAATTTGCCATTGAACTCGAACCCGACGACCAGCCCCGGCCCGGCGGCGATCTCGGCGCCGTGGGCGTGGGGCGTCGCGGGGCGCAGCGCCAGCCAGGCGCAGCTCGACGGCGCCCAGTAGTGCGACGGATGTGATCCCATTGCGATGCGGTGTGGCGCGCGGGCGATCTCGAGCAGGACCTGGTTCTGGCTGAAGAAATCGCGGCGATACTGCCAGCTGAACTGTTCGACATGAAAGACGTGGCTCGGCGCGCCGACGACTGCCAGCTGCATGAACGTGGCGGCCGTCACGTGGATGGTGCGTGTGCCGGCGTTGTGCAGTTCGCCGGCGAAGCGGGCGAATGGCCGGTCGGGCGTGACTTCGACGATCTGGCGATAGAGCAGGCCGTCCGGCTCGCTGGCGGCCTCGAGCGTCAGCCGCCGGGCGCCGCGTACTCCATCGCCGTGCTCGACCCGGTGCGGCGGCGCGAGGCGCAGCGGCTGGCCATCGAGCGACACTAATCCCAGCGGCTGTGGCGTGCCAGTGATTCCCGCGCGTTGAACCATCGCCAGCAGCGCGCCATCGCGCCACTCCACCGTGACATCCAGCCCGTCTCCTGCCATCTGCCAGCGCATCGCATCCCCCGCATCTCGTGTCATTCCATCGCTGTTCCCGGGCCCTGCGCCGCGTGTGCGCGAGTGTGATGTGGCCGTGGCCACCGGGCGGTGCGCGGCGCGCGCGCCACCCGGCGGCCCGGCCGGCCGCTCAGCCCTTCGCCAGCAGTTCGTTGGCCTTGGCATCGATCTCCGCCGCCGCGTCCGCCGGCGTCATGGCATTGCTCCACACCTGGTCGAACGTCGGTCCCATGATCTCGTTCACCAGCTGCGCCGCGCTGCCGTGATACAGGTCGCCGATGCGGGCATCGGTCACCGTATCCACCACCGACTTGAAGCCCGACGGCAGGCCCGACAGGTACTCCTGCGAATCGCGCTCCGCCTTGCGGATCGGGATCCAGTCGCGGTTGACCGCCAACTCCTTCTGGTACTCCGTCGCCGACCACGTCGCCCACGCGACTGCCGCCTCGGGCGCCTGCGATCCCTGGGCGATCACCCAGCCGCCGAACCAGAACGGCGGCACGCGTTTGCCCTGCCACAGCGGCAGCGGCGCCATATCCCACTGGAACGACGAATCGGCATTGCTCGACATGTACCAGGTGCCGTCGGCGACCATCGCCAGTTTGCCGGTCTGGAACAGCGAGACGTCCTGCGCGATCGCCGCCGCCTGGGTCGCGTCCGGCGCCACCTTCTGGACGTACACCAGATCCTGCAGCCACTGCAGGCCCGCGACATTGCGCTCATCGCTGACCGTGAACTTGGTCGGCTCGATGATCCTGTCGTAGTACCCCGCGCCCGCCGCCCAGCCGAACGTCTGCGAGCCCCACCAGGCGCCGAGCGCGCCCTTGTCGAAGCCCCACTGCACCACCTCGTCGCCCTCGACGATGGTCAACTCCTTGGCCACCTCGAGCACCTTGTCGTAGGTCCACGTGGCGTCGGGATAGGCGATGCCCGCCTTGTCGAAGATGTCCTTGTTGTAGTACAGCGCCATCATCTGCAGGTTCTCGGGGACACCGTACAGATTGGCGCCGTCGAACCGCCAGTAGTTGTACTGCTCGAGCGGGTACTGGCTGGCATCGGCGAAGTCCGGCACGAGGGCGACATCGTCCTGCAGGTTGCGCAGCAATCCAGCCTTGTAGTGGCTGTAGGCCTGCACGTCCCACATATAGACATCGATCGGCGTCTTCGCGGCATACTGCAGGTCCAGCTTGGTCCAGTAATCACCATACGGCATCAGTTGCAGGTCGATCTCGTAGGTGCCGGCATACTTCTCGTTGAACATCTGGGCGCGCAGCATGAAGTTTTCGTCCAGCACGGGGCTGTTGTTCCACATCATGCCGGTGATCTTCATCGGTTCGCCCGACGTGACCGGTGGGGCAGCGGTCGGCACCTCGGCCGGCGCCTCGGCCGGCGCCGCATCGGGTGCAGCGGTCGGTGCTGCGGCGGGTGGCGGTGTGGTGGCACCACCACAGGCCGCCAGGGCGCCTGCGGCCAGTGCGGCGGCGCCGAACGCCACGCCACGCAGGAAGCTGCGGCGGCTGAGGCGTTGCGGCTGGTCGTCGTCTCGCAGAGACATGTGGTTCCTCCTCGATCTGATGACGTTCCGGGCGCGTGCGTGGCAGCGGCGACGCGGCTGCTACCCCTTGATTCCTGACAACACGATCCCCCGCACGAAGTAGCGCTGCGCGCCCAGGAACAGCACCATCGGCGGGACGATCGACGCGGCGACGGCTGCCATCATCAGGTGCATCTGCGGCCCGATGCGTGGTGAGCCCGAGAAATACGACAGGGCGACGGCGATGGTGCGTTGTTCATCGCGCGACAGATAGATCAGCGGGTTGAAGAAGTCGTTGTAGGTGCCCACGAAGGTGAAGACGGCGACGGTGGCCAGCACCGGTCGGCTCAGCGGTACGATGATGCTCCACCAGATGCGATAGACGCCGGCGCCGTCGATGCGTGCGGCTTCCTCGAGCTCGACTGGGATGGTGAGATAGAATTGCCGCAGCATGAAGATGAAGAACGCGCTGCCGAAGTATGCCGGGACGATCAGCGGTAGGAAGGTGTTGATCCAGCCGATCGCGTTGAACATCAGATAGGTCGGCACCAGCGTGACAGCCCCCGGCAGCATCAGCGTGGCCAGCACCAGCATGAAGATCAGATCGCGCCCGGGTGCACGCAGCCGCGCAAAGCCATAGGCGGCAAATGAGCACGAGAGCATCGTGCCGAGCATCACCGTCGAGACGATGATGGCGGTGTTCAGCGCATAGATGTGAAACCGGACGCGTGTGAGCGCAGTGACATAATTCTCGAACTGTGGCGGGCTCGGAATCCAGATCGGCGGCGACAGGTAGACCTCGGCCGGTTGCTTGAGCGACGTCGAGATCATCCAGAAGAATGGCAGCAGGATGATCACCGCTCCGGCGCTGAGCACCAGACGCACCGCCGCCGTCGTCAGCGCATCCTGGCCGCGGCGCGAACGCCACCATGGTGGTCGGAACCGTTGCGTCGTCATGCGTTCTTCCCCTGTCGCTCCTGCTCGTAGAAGACCCACAGCGCCGATGAGCGGAAGACCAGCAGCGTGAGCAGCATCACGATGATGAACATGACCCAGGCGATGGCTGCGGCATACCCCATGTTCAGGTATTTGAATGCATGGTTGTACAGATACAGCGCCAGGAACAATGTCGCGTGGTTCGGGCCGCCGCGCGTGATGACGAAGGCATCGGTGAACACCTGGAGCGCACCGATGATGCCGAGCACCAGGTTGAAGAAGGTGACGTGCGAGATCAGCGGCAGGGTGATGTGCCGGAACTGCCGCAGTTGGCCGGCGCCGTCCATCTCGGCGGCTTCGTAGAGCTCGCCCGGGATGCCCTGCAGCCCGGCGAGAAAGATCAGCGTCGTCGAGCCGACGCCCCACAGACTGGTGATGATCAGCGCCGGCAGCGCCCAGCGCTCGTTGGTGAGCCAAGCCGGCCCTTCGATGCCGATGAAGCCCAGCAGCACGTTGATGATGCCAAACTCGGCGTTGAACAGCCAGCGCCACAGCATCGCCACGCCGACGCCCGAGATCACCGTCGGCAGGTAGTAGATCGAGCGGAACAGCGTCACGCCGCGCATACGCCGGTTGAGCAGGACGGCCAGGCCCAGGCCGGCGACGAGGCCGAGCGGCACGCTGACCAGCGAGTACGTCGTGCTGACGCGCAACGCCTGCCAGAACAGCTCTTCGCCGATCATGTCGCGGTAGTTTTCGAGGCCGACCCATTCGGGGTCGGTGAGCAGGCCGTAGTCGGTGAAGCTCAGTGCCAGCGAGGCGATCACCGGGCCGAGCGTGAACAGCAGCAGGCCGAGGATGGCCGGTGCCATGAACACATAGCCGTGCAGCGCCTCGCGCTGCCGCACCGAGCGGCGCCGGGGGCTGGTCGCGGGGGGTGCGGCCCGATTGCTCTCGATCATCGCATGCTCCCTGCGCAGCACTGCGCGCGCGTCATGACGCCAGCGGCTCGATCAGGATGAGCGCTGAGCCCTCCTCGGCGATCTCGGTGAACTGCAGCCCATCGGCCAGGACGGCACCAGGCAATAGCTGGTGGCGATCGTCGGCCAGCCAGGTGAGACGGTACATCTGGTCGCGCACGATGCCGTGCAGCCGGTAGTGGCGCGTCGGCTCGCCGCCAGGCAGGCGGAAGACCGCCAGCAGATGCTCGCCGCTGGTGGCATGCGCGTAGTGAATGCCAGCCCAGCGGCAGCCACGCCCCTCGCGTAGCGGCTGCGGGTCGAGCCGTCGCACCGTACTGTGCGGCATCAGGCGCCGGACATGCTGCCGGTACGCGGCGATGTGCTGCGCGTAGCGCTGTGCCACCCACGCCGGCAGGTTGGGCAGGCGCTGCGAGAAGCCAAACCGGCGCAGCATCGAAATCCGCGTGTAGTAGTCGAGCCGCGTCGGCGTCAGCGCCGGATCGCCCGGATCGAACGTCTGGCAGCGATGCTGCGTATGGGCCCACTCGCAGAACCCCCAGTGCAGCAGGGCTTCGGGGGCCAGCAGCGTGGTACCACCCCAGAACAGCGACAGGCTGTGTTCGGGCCAGTCGGGATCGCTCTGGAACGCCATGTGCGTGTGCCGCGCGATGCCCAGGTCGATGCGCAGGCCGCCCGACGAGCAGTTCTCGAGGACGACGTGGGGATGACGTGCGCGAATGACATCGAGCAGGGCATAGTAGCCGCGATAGTGCCGATACAGCCCATCGCCGGCACCGTGGCCGTGGTCGGTGCGATTACAGCCGGCACCCGGATCGAGGTTGAAATCCAGCTTGATCCAGTCACACCGATAGCTGGTGATCAGGCGATCGAGGGTGGCGAACGCCCAGTCGCGCCCGGCCTGGCTGCCCAGGCAGACATACCCCAGCGGCGCCGCATCACGCCGCGCCACGAGCTCGGGCTGCGCGACGGCCAGCCGGGCCGCTGTGCCCAGGCCCTCGATCTCGCACCACAGGCCGAACGCCATGCCCAACGCATGGACGGCATCGCTCACCGCGCGGATGCCGGCAGGAAACCGCCCGGCATCGACCAGATCCCAGTCACCGCGGCGCGCATACCAGCCGGTCGCGTCGCCGCCCGGCCCGAACCAGCCGGCGTCGAGCGTGCAGACCTCGATGCCCAGCCGGGCGGCAGCGACGGCATTCTCCCGGAACACCGCATCGTCGAGCGTCTTGTCTTCGTAGCTCCACCAGTGGTTCCATTCGACCGGCAGCCGGTCGGCGAGTGGGCTGTGCGGATACCAGTGGCGTCTGCCGGCGTCGGCGAACGCCTGCGATGCCGCGTTGAGATCCGGTGCACCGGCGATGACGACTGCCGGCGCCTCGAACTGCTCGCCGGGCGCCAGATCGACGAAGAACGCCCAGTCGTGGATGCCGGCGCTCAGCCGGTGGGTCGTGGCGTGCGGCTCAAGCCGGATCGCCCAGTTACCCGACCACGCCACGGCGACTGCCAGCACGCCGGGCCCGCCGTCGATGGCACACCACGGCTGGTCGCCATGGCTCGAGCGGCCCGAACGGCTCTGCGCGATCCAGTGCTCGTCGCTGCGCAGGCGTGCCTGCTGCGGCTCGAACTCGAGGCCCCAGGCGCCGGTGAACCAGGAGACCAGCGGCGCGGCGCGGTCGAGGTCGGCGACGAAGCTGTCGATCCGGCTGATGCGCCGCACTGCATCGCCGGTGTTGCGCACCTCGAGCCAGCTCTCGAGCAGGGCGCCGCCGGCATAGCTGGCCAGATGCACCGTGATGGCGAGCCCGCTGGCATGCCGCAGCGGGACGCTCACCTGGTGCCGGTCGTGCTGCCGCTGCTGCCCGGGCATGCCAGCGGGCTGTACGCTGCTGCCGTCGATGCAGTCGCCGTCGCAGATCAGCTGGAACAGCGGCGCCGTGCCGGCCAGCCCGGGCCACCCGGACAGGCCGATGCCCGGACCCACAGTCAGGGTCGCACCGCCCAGCGCGAGTGTCATCGCAGGATGCCCCATCGCCTCACCGCCCCGCTGCGCGCCGTGCCAGCGCGATCCGCTGCCGCAGGTAGTCCATCGATTGCGGCTCGATGGTGAATTCGATGACGACGTCTGGCCGCCGTGGCGTGATCCGCGCACACTCGGCCACGCAGTTGTGTGTCACGACCAGGTGGCCGCACGTGGCGGCGATCCGCGCGACGTCGTCGGCCGCGTCGATCAGCGCTACGTCGATCTGCCGCCCCGGCAGATAGCTCAGGATCACGTAGCGCAGGCTCGCCGCCGTCGATGCCAGCGTGCAGACCAGGCCGATGCGCGGCTGTGCGAGACGCGCGATCCCCAGCGCCGTCGCCGGCGCCAGCCGGGTGTCGACGCCGACCAGTCGCTCGCGGGCGTCGCCGAGCAGTGCGCTGGCCTCGGCCAGGTGGTGGAATGTGGTCACCAGCAGATGCGCCTGGCGCCAGCGCCCCGGCTGGCCCAGCTCGCTCACCAGCCCGGCTTCGACCGACATGCCCAGCAGCCGGCCGAGCTCGGCGGCGAGCGCGGCGCTCTCATGGGCGTTGCATTCGGCGAACCAGATGCGCACACCGCTGGTGCTGTACACGTCATCGACCAGCCGGACGACCTCCTCGAGCAGCCGCTCGCGCGGCATGCCGCCGACCATCGCCTGCCAGATGGCGCCACGCATCCGCTCGCGGACTAGCTCGCCGACGCCCCATGCGCCCGGCACGCGCCGGACGATCGTGGCGCGCTGCCCCGGTACGCTCTCGAGTACCCCCTGGTCGACCAGGCTGCGGCAGGCCTTCTGGATGGTGTTGCGGTTGGCGCCGAGGTCCTCGGCGAGCCGCCGGTGCGATGGCAGCGGGTCGCCAGCCGGATAGACTCCGGTGGTGATGCGATCGATCAGCGCATGCCGCACCTCGTCGGCGGTGATGTATCCGCGGGTCACCGGGCCCTCACCCTCGCCAGCCGTGGTATACTCTGGCCTATGGCCTAAGCCATCGACCACTGCACCCATGCTACGGCGGAACCGTCTCGTTGTCAAGCGGGCCGGGGCGTGCCGCGGCGTCGGACGCCGTCACGCGCGCCACGCGGGAGCGGGAAGGTGCGGGATGAGGCCAGCCGCGACGGTGCCTTGCGCCGGATGGGCCGGGGCGACCAGCGAGACGAGGAGCGGCGCGATGCGGATCGAGGCGGTGGACTTTTTCTATCTGTCGATGCCCGAAGTGCTCGATGTCGGCGATGGCAGCCAGGATGCGCTGCTGGTGCGCGTCGTCGCCGATGGTCATGTCGGATGGGGCGAGTGCGAGGCAGCGCCGCTGGTCTCGATCGCCAGCTTCGTCTGTCCGATGTCGCACAGCGCGTGCAAGCCGGTGCGCGATTCGGTGCTCGGTCAGCGCATCGACGGTCCCGACGACATCCGGCGCATCGGCGACCTGACGCGGGCGCAGAGCCTGGACCTGCTGCAGGCCGAGCACACGCTGTCGGGGATCGACATCGCGCTGTGGGATCTGCTGGGCCGCGTGCGGGGCGAGCCGGTGCACCGTCTGCTGGGCGATGCGGTGGCGACGCCGAAGCTGCCGTATGCATCGCAGCTGTTCGGCGATGATCCGGCGGCGACGTACGCGCTGGCGCAGCGGGTGCGTCGTGCCGGTTACCGTGCGGCCAAGTTTGGCTGGGGCCCGTACGGCCGCGGCAGCGTAGCCGACGACGCGGCGCAGGTGGTGGCGGCGCGCGAGGGCTTGGGCGACGAAGGAGTGCTGCTGATCGATGCGGGGACGGTGTGGCTCGATGACGTGGCCCTGGCCGAGGCACGCATGCCGGCGTTGCAGGCGGCCGGGGTGCGCTGGCTCGAGGAGCCGTTCATCTCGGGCGCGCTGGGGGCGTATCGCACGCTGGCGCGGCGCTCGGGTGCGGTTCGGCTGGCCGCCGGCGAGGGGTGTCACACCTTCTCGATGGCCGAGCAGCTGCTGCACCATGCCGATCTGGGGTATATCCAGATCGACGCCGGCCGTATCGGCGGCATCAGCGTGGCGCGGCGGGTCGCCGAGGCGGCGCGGGCAGCGGGTGTGACGTATGTCAACCACACGTTCACGTCGCATCTGGCATTGAGCGCGTCGCTGCAGCCGTATGCCGCCAGCGCGCCGGGCGCGATCTGCGAGTACCCGGTCGAGCCACGGCAGTTGGCGCTCGACATCACCCGCAGCCACCTGGTGCCCGATGCGGATGGCTTCATCCATCTGCCCGCAGGCCCGGGACTGGGCATCGAGGTCGCTGTCGAACGGCTGGCGCCGTATCTTGTCGACGTCGTCATCGAAGTGCGCGGGCGCACGCTGTACCGCACGCCGGCGCTGACGGCGTGAACCATCGGGCGGCGTCGGCCGACGTGAGGAGGTTGGAATGCACGATGTTCGGGCAATCACCCGGGTGATCCTGGCGCAGTACCAGCTTCCAGTGCGCGGCACGCATGGTGTCGTACACTGGGCGCGCGTCCTCGAGACCGGGCTGCGCCTGGCCGACGCCACGCCGGGCGTCGACCACGAGGTGGTGCGGCTGTTCGCGCTGTTCCACGACTCGCGGCGCGTCAACGAATACACCGATGACGCGCATGGCCTGCGCGGCGGCGCGCTCGCGCGCAGCCTGCGCGGCCAGCTGGTGCACCTCGACGACGCGCGCTTCGAGCTGCTCTACGAGGCGTGCCGGCTGCACACCGACGGCCTGGTGGCGGGCGATCCCACGATGCAGGTGTGCTGGGATGCCGACCGGCTGGATCTCGGGCGCGTCGGCATCACGCCGAGGCCCCACAAGCTGTGCACCGACGCAGCACGCACGCTGCTGGACTGGGCACACCAGCGCGCCAGCCACGGCATCGTGCCCCACGAGGTGCTCGGGCACTGGGGCATCGACCAGCACCACTGAGCGCGGCATCAGTCGGCGAAGTGCGCGTCGATGCACTCGCAGATCGCGTGCCACACCACGATGTGCGCCTCCTGGATGCGGGCCGTGACCGCCGACGGCGCGAGGTAGCAGCAGTCGGCGCTGCGCGCCAGCGCGCCGCCCGGTGTCCCGCTGAAGCCGAGCGTCGCGACGCCGAGCTGGCGTGCCGTCGCGACCGCCGCCAGGACATTCGGCGAGTTGCCGCTGGTCGAGATGGCGACCAGCAGATCGCCCGGCCGTGCCAGCGCCTCGACCTGGCGCGCGAACAGGCGGGTGAAATCGTAGTCGTTGCCGATCGCCGTGAGCTGCGAGGTGTCGGTGGTCAGCGCGATCGCCGGCAACGCCCGGCGTTCGCGGCGGAAGCGCACGACCAGCTCGGCCGCGACGTGCTGGGCATCGGCGGCGCTGCCGCCATTGCCGCACAGCAGCAGCTTGCCGCCGCCGGCGAGCGTGGCGAGGATCGGTGCGGCGACGGCGGCGACCGCATCGGCCTGCTGCGCCACCTGCATCAGCGTGGCATGGCTCTCGGCCAGTGAGCGTGCGATCAGCCCGGCTGGCGCGACATGTCCGGTCATTCGACACCTCGCTCGTTGGCCGCTGGCAGCGCGTTGGCCCGCGCCACCGCCGCATACAGCGCCCCGCTGCGCCGCACCCGGCGCGTACCGCTGGCGCGATCCAGGGCGATCAGGCCAAATGGTAGCTGCCAGCCCTCCGCCCACTCAAAATTATCCACCAGCGTCCACCAGAACACGCCGCGCACGTCATGGCCGGCGCCGATCATCCGGTGCACCGCACCCAGCGTGGCCAGCAGCATCTCCGGCCGCTGGAGATCGTCGCGGTCGGGCATGCCGACCTCGGTGAGATACAGCGGCAGGCCGACGCGGGCCGCCATGGCGATGGCGCGCGCGACGCCCTGCGGGTACACCTCGCCATAGGGGGTGCCGTCGTGGGTGGCAGCGCTCACCGGTGCGCCAGCCGGGACGAACCGCCGCGCAAAGAATGCCTGCGGCGCCCTGGGATCGAACGCCACGTGATCACGGGTGTAGTAGTTGATCCCGATGAAATCGCACGAGCCGCGCAGGCCGGCGATGCGTTGCCCGACGCCGTACGGTAGGGCCAGGTGGCCGGTGCGCAGCGCATCGAGCAGCGCCAGGTTGAGCGCCCGGTCAAGCACCCCGGTCAGCAGCCGGTCGAGCGGGTGCCGGCTCGCCGGGTCCATCAGGCGGATGTGATGGGCCAAGCCGACCTGCAGGCCGCTATCGATGCGGTGAATGGCGTCGGCAGCGGCGGCGTGCGCCCGCGTCAGCGTGGCGATCGTCGCGAGCGTCTCGGGCGCCGAACGCCGCCCCGGCGGCCACACCCCCGCCAGATAGCCCTGCACCGCGAAGATCGTCGGCTCGTTGATCGTCACCCACAGGTCGCACAGATCGCAGAGGGCCGCGACGGTGTAGTTGACATACCGTGTGAATCGTTCGACGGCGTCGGCGGCCGCCCAGGCGCCCTGCGCATCGAACCAGAGCGGATGGGTGAAGTGATGCAGCGTCACCATCGGCCGGATGCCGAGGCTGCGCAGCTCGCCGAGCAGTTCGCGGTAGCGCTCGATCGCCGCCGCATCGAAGCGGCCATCGACCGGCTCAATCCGGCTCCACTCGAGCGACAGGCGGTGCGCGTTGGTGCCCAGTTCGGCGGCGAGCGCCAGATCGCGGCTCGCCGAGCGCCACCAGCCGCAGGCATCGCCGGCAGTATCGCCAGCCCGAATGCGCCCCGGCCGGCGTTCCCACTGCGCCCACTGATTCTGCTGATTGCCGCCCTCGACCTGGTGGGCCGCCGTCGCGGTTCCCCAGAGAAACCCGGGCGGGAAGCGTCGTGGTTCAGGCATGTTCGATCACTCGCCCAGATAGGCGATCACGTCGATCTCGACCAGGATCCCCGGCAGTGCGCTGCCGACCGTCGTGCGTACCGGGCGCGGCACGGGGAAGTACTCGGCATAGACGGCATTGAAGCGCTGGAAGTGCGTCAGATCGGCCAGATGTACCGTCGCGCGCACCACCTGATGCATGTCGGCGCCACCGGCGAGCAGGATGCGGCGCACATTCTCGAGCACCTGGCGCGTCTGCTCCTCGATCGTCGCGCCGGCAAGCTGCCCGGTCGCCGGATCCGTCGGCCCCTGGCCGGCGACGAACAGCCAGTCACCGGCGCGGATGCCGGGCGAGTAGGCGCCCCCGGGCGCCGGGCCATCGGCCGGCGCGATCAGCTGCTTGGGCATGCGAGTCCTCCCTGTTTCATGTCGGCATCGTCAACGACGGCGACCGGCGCTGCGCCGAGCATGCCCGGCCGCCGCGCCGCCAGCGCCATCACAGCAGCGGAAAGCCACGCTGCTCGATCGCAGCGCGCAGCACATCGCGCCCCGTGAGCGCTTCGGGGCCGGCGACGCGGCGCGCCGAATGTTCCGACCAGTCGCCGCGCACGCGCATCTGCTGGGCGGCATAGAAGTGCGCCATCGCCTGGTTGTACCGCGTCACCGCATCCGCATCGTCATGGTATGTCTCGTGATGCAACACGGCCGCCTGCGGCAGGCGCGGTTTGACGGCCGTCGCCTCGGCCTCGTCGGGCCAGCCGACGCACAGGCCGAACACCGGAAACACGCGGGGCGGCAGCCGCAGTTCGGCGGCGACCTCGAGCGGGCGATTGCGCACCGCGCCGATGTACACCGTTCCCAGGCCGAGCGCCTCGGCGGCGAGCACCGCATTCTGGGCGGCCAGCGCCGCATCGATCACGCCGAGGACGAACATCTCGGTGTAGTCGAGCGCCGCCGACGGCAGTCCGCGCCCATCGGCGATGCGCGCCAGACGCGCGAGATCGGCCAGCCACACCAGAAACAGCGGGCACCTGACGATGTGCGATTGCTGGCCACACCATTCGGCGAAGCGGACGCGCCGCGCCGGATCATTCACCGCCACCACGCTCCAGGCCTGCAGATTCGACGACGTCGCCGCCGACTGCGCTGCGGCGACGAGGGTCTCCAGCGTGTGCGATGGCAGGGCGGCATCACGGAATGCGCGCACCGAGCGGTGCTGCAGGATGTGCCGCACCACCGGATGGTCGATGGCGCCGGGCAGCACCTCGTCGGCGCCATAGCGGTCGTACAGGTCATCGACGATCGTCGTCATCAGCTCCCCATTTCAGCGGGCGTCGCGCGCCAGTTGCGCCGCGCGCATGCCCGACAGATACGCACCATGGGTCGTCGCGTGGTGCTCGCGGTGCGTCGCCTCGCCGGCGATGAACAGCCGGTCGCGCACCGGCGCGGCGAGCGCATCGCGTAGTGCCGGATCGGCGCCCACCGGATTGTACGAATACGAGCCGCCGGCGAACGGGTCACTCGCCCAGCGCGTGATCTGTACCGCCAACGGCTGCGGCACGTCGATGTCGAACATCGTGCCCAGCGCATCAAGCGCGCTCGCCACGATCTGCCCGTCGCTCAGCCGCTCGATGTCGCGCCCCTGGTCGGCGGCATTGAAGCCGAGCAGCACCGGCTGCCCGAGCACGCGCGCCAGGCTGACCCACTCGGCCCACAGGCCGCGCTCGGGCGAGATGTACCCGAGCCAGTCGGCGTCGGTGGGCCAGAACACCTCGGCGAAGCGGAGATAGCACTTGTTGAGCGTGCCCATCTCCAGCGCCGCAATCGCCGCCCGATGGCTCGCCGGCAGCGCCGGCACGAATTCGATGCTGCCGGCGCGCAGCACACCCAGCGGCACCGTGATCACCACCTGGTCCGCCTGCCAGCTTGCGCCAGCGCTCACCACCGTCACTCCGGCATCGTCCCACCGAATCTGCCGCACCGGCTGCTGATACTCGATGGTCAGCTCGCTCGCCAGCAGATCGACGATCGCGCCATAGCCCGGCGCGAGGAAGGCATCGCCGCCGCCGTATTCGCCAGCATCGTCATACCAGTAGGTCGAAAGCCGTTCGATGCTGCCCGCATACTCGTGTTCCAGCATGCTGTTCAGCAGATACAGCACCGTCCAGCGATCCGTATCCGCCAGTGATTCCCAGTCGAGCGATGCGGCGACGACATCGTGAACCGACGCATCGTCATCAGCGTCCTGGGCGTCGCTGATGATCGATTCCAGCCGTTCGCGCCACGGGGCGAGCGTCGCATCAGCGATCTCGCCGGCGAACGAGCTGAAGACGCGATTCGCCTCCAGATCGATCGGCACGAGCCGCGCACCGGCCAGCGCCGCCAGATCCGACATCGGGTTCCCATCGACGCCATGGATCCACGAGGCCCCCAGGTCCAGCGGCAGGTCCGGCCAGGCAGCGCTGGTCCACGTCCGCCCGCCCGCGCGATCGCGCGCCTCGATGACGACGACCGTGTCGCCCCACGCCTGAAGCTCGCGCGCCGCCGCCAGCCCGGCCATGCCGGCGCCCACCACCACCACCCGTCGGGCACCATCCGCCGGCGCGTCGACCGTCGGCAGCCACGCTGCTGGCGCAGCCCCGGCGCGACTGCCCGTCTCGGCGCGGGTGTCGGCGGCGCCGCATCCGCCCAGCGCCAGCCCCCACGCTGCCAGCCATGCCCGGATGAAACGACGACGCTGCATCATTGTGTTCTCCTCTGTCGCTGGCGCGCACGTTCCACGACGCCCTCGAGGTGCTGCACCATCGCCGGATAGACACGCGACGCGTCGAAGCGTTCGAAAAACAGCTGGCGCGCACGCTGGCCCATCGCGCGGCGCTCGGCGGGATGCTCGACGAACCACTGGATCTGCGCCAGCAACGACTCGTGATCCACTGACTCGTATGTCAATCCGATCCGTTCTGCCGCAAGGAAAGTTTCCATCTCGCCGCGCATCGACGAGAGCAGCGGCACGCCCGCCGCCATGTACTCGAACATCTTGTTCGGCATCGAACCATGAATCGTCTCGCCATTGGCGTAGCACGCTAACCCGACCGCGCCATGCCCCAGCAGGCGGTGTACCTCGTCATGGGCGATCCAGCCGGTGAAGCGCACGTTGGGCAAGCCATCGGCCAACGCACGAATCCGTGCGTCCTGATAGCCTGCCCCCGTGATGATGAATAGTACATCGGTGCGCTGCGCCGCCGCGAGCTGTCGTGCTGCCTCGATGACCGTATCGAAATTGAATGCCGATCCCATCGTCCCGGCATAGACCAGCGGCATCACCGCGTCGCCGACGTCGGGACGCACATGCGCCGACAGCGTGTGGGCCGGCGGAAGGTACCCCATCGGGAACACGGCATCGTCGAGGTGCTGCGCGCGTCTGGCCCTAGCCAGACCCCAGCCGAGAAACGTCGCCGTGATCGATGTCAGGCCGGTGGCACCGGTCAATCCGCGAGCAGCCCGGCGGAACTCGCTGTGCAGCGCCACACGTACCAGTGGTCGCAGCGGCGCCGGCGCCATCGTGAGGTAGTGGTCGGGCCAGAGGTCTCGGATGTCGACGATCACCGGGATGGTGTGCTGCCGGCCGAGTTGCACCGCCTGCTCGACAAGCTCGAGCGTCGGCAGGCTGGCGAAGATCAGATCGGGCAGGGGCCGCAGCGCCGCCTGCTCGCGGAACTGGCGCGCGATCGTGCGCTGATGAACCCATCGCGCAAGTGACTTCGTCGTGGTGTAGCCGGGCCCATGCAGCAGATAGACCTCGAGACCGGGTTGAATGGTTCTGATTGTCGGCCGGTCAAACCAGAATCGTCGCGTCGCGAAGTTCAGCGTCGAGGCCCACCACAAGACTTCGTGGCCAGCATCTGCCAGTGCCATGCCGAGCATCGCGGTACGCCATGGCCTGGTGCCTGGCTCGACGCCAGGCACTGGCTCGCCATCCTGTGTCAACCAGATGCGCATGTCGTTCCTGTTCTGTTTCCGTTGTGGGCCTCAGCCACGCGACCAGAACTCGCGCAGTACGTGAGCCGCCATCTTGGGTGTGCGCGTGCGGGTGAACACGCCTTTCATGTTCAGGCCGCCGACGCGCATGATGCTCTGTACTGCGGCGAAATTGGCGAAGTTCCACACCTGCATGCCGGCGACGTATGGCTTGCGCGCGGCCACGGCGCGATGGCCACGAATGTAGGCGGCCTGATACTCTTCGGTCCACATCACTGCCGTATGGCCGTGCATGCCGGCGTAGGTATCAGCACCAAACTCGGTGACGATCACCGGGCGCTGGAACGCCTGCCATGTCTGATCGAGCTCCTGTTCGAGCATGGCGAGCGCCTGGTCGAGTTGCCCGCCGAGGACCCACCGGCTCCGGGAGCCGACCCGGCGCGACCCGATGGTGGCGATCATCGCGCCACGTCGCCAGGCGCGTTCGGCTGCATCGTTCATCGCGGCTCCCATGGCCATCGCGTCGGCGCTACTCTATCACACTTCGGGTGATCATGCACCCACGCGGCGCCGTGCTGGTGTATACTGGCGTCATGAAGACGACCACGACGCGTGTACGGCGCGCCGGCGCACGCCAACTGCTCATCGCCGGTCTGCTGGCCGGCATGCTGTTGATCATTCTGGCCAGCCTGGTCCGCCCTGGCTCCGGGCCGGCGCGGGTCGGCCTGCGCATCGACGCCGACGACGCGGCGCTCGTGAGCGCGGGGCGCACACTCTACGCAAGCCACTGCGCGTCGTGCCATGGCGCCGATCTCGCCGGCGCCGCCGACTGGCAGACGCCGCTGGCGACCGGGGCGATGCCCGCGCCACCTCACGATGCCTCGGGCCATACCTGGCATCACGACGACGCCTACCTGATCGCGGTGACCCGCGAGGGGGGTGCGGCATTCACGCCCGGCCGGCCCAATGGCATGCCCGGCTTCGCCGGGGTGCTCAGCGATCGCGACATCGTCGCCGTCCTGAGCTTCATCGTCAGCACGTGGCCACCCGAGATCCGGCAGGCCCAGGCGCGGATGAATGCGCCATGACCCTTCGATGGATCCTTCATGCGTTCATGAGAGCGACCCACGATGCCTGAACGCCCCGATCCACGTGATCGCCGCCTCCGTCGCTCGCTGACCGGGCGCGCGCTCCCACGGCTGCGCCCGACCCCGGCGATGCTGCGCGCCGCGCCGGCGACATCGCCGCTGACGCGCCTGCTGGCGCTGCTGCTGCTCGGCGCCAGCGCCGCCGTGCTGCTCGTCGGCCTCGGTGGCGTGACGGTGACCTACGGCGCCTACCGCGACCTGGCCGACAGCCTCACGCCGCGCCTCGAACGCCTCGGCAGCGGCGATGACTTCCAGACAACCCGGCTGTTCGATCGCAATGGCGTCCTGCTCTACGAGTTCTTCGGGACGGGCAAGCGCACCAGGGTGCCGCTCGCCGCCATCGCCACCCCGGTGCTCAGCGGCACGATCGCGATCGAGGATCAGTCGTTCTTCGAGAATCCTGGCGTCGATTATCTGGGCATCGCCCGCACCTTGCTGGCCAGCCTGAGCGCTGGTGAGGAGACCGGCGGCGCGTCGACGATCACCCAGCAGTTGATCAAGGCGCTGATCCTCGATGATGAGGAACGCAAGTACGAGAATCGCTACCAGCGCAAGCTGACCGAGATCATCCTGGCGCAGGAGCTGTCGGACCGCTACGAGAAGCCCGAGATCCTCGAGCTGTACCTCAATGAGATCTACTACGGCAACCTGGCATACGGCATCGAGGCCGCGGCCAACGTGTATTTCGACCGCAGCGCTGCCGAGCTGGATCTGCCGCAGAGCGCGCTCCTCGCCGGCCTGCCGCAGCTTCCGAGCGTCTATGATCCGTTCAATCACCTGCAGGACGGCGTGCTGCCGGGCGTGGTGCTGAGCGATGGCTGGCTGACGGGTGGCGACAAGCTGCCGAGCGGTATCTCGCCGCCCAAATGGCGCCAGATCGCGGTGTTGCGCCAGATGGTCGATCAGGCGTTCATCTCCGAACAGCAGGCCCGCAGCGCAGCCGCCCAGGATCTGGTGTTCGCCAGCCAGGACGTGCCGATCAACGCGCCGCACTTCGTATTTCATGTCCGGCGCCTGCTCGAGGAGCAGTATGGCCCCGAGTTCGCGTATGCCGGGCTGAATGTCACCACCAGCATCGATCTCCAGCTACAGCGCGATGTCCAGCGCATCGCTGCCGAACGCATCGGCGAGCTCGAGGCACGCAACATCCACAACGCCGCTGTCGTCGTGATGCAGCCCAACACCGGCCAGATCCTGGCGATGGTCGGCAGCATCGACTACAACCGCTCGGTGCCGACGACCACGCCCGGCGAGGAAGGCAACGTGATCGATGGCCAGGTGAATGTTGCGACGCGGCTGCGCCAGCCCGGCTCGGCGCTCAAGCCGTTCACCTACCTGGCCGCGCTCGAGCAGGGCGCCACCCCCGAGACGATCTTCTGGGACGTCCCGACCCGCTTTCCGTCGGTGGGGGAGTGGTACGAGCCGAAGAACTACAACGGCCGCTGGAACGGGCCGGTGCGCATGCGTGCCGCGCTGGCCAATTCGCTGAACATGCCGGCGGTCAAGGCGCTCAAGTTTGCCGGTATCGGGCACACCCTGGATCTGCTCGAACGCCTCGGCATCAATTCGCTCACCAGCGGCGAGGAATACTATGGCCTGGCGCTGACCCTCGGCGGCGGCGAGGTGACGCCGCTGGAACTGACGACTGCCTACAACACGCTGGCGAGTGGCGGCCGCTATTATCCGCCGGCGGCGATCCTCTCGGTGACGACGAATGCCGGCGAGACGCTGTGGCGTTTCACGCCGCCCCAGGCGCCGCTGGTGGTCGATCCGGCGCTGGTCGCGATCATCACCGACATGATGAGCGACGACCAGGCGCGTCGGCCGATCTGGGGCCTGGGCAGCAAGCTCAACCTCTCGCGCCCGGCGGCGGTCAAGACGGGCACCTCGAACGACTGGCGCGATGCCTGGGCGGTCGGATTCACGACGCACGCGACGGTCGGGGTGTGGACGGGGAACAACAACAATGAGGCGACGGCGCGCGTCGAGAGCCTGACGGGCGGCGGTGTGATCTGGCATAACGTGATGGAGTTGATGTTCGCCGAGCCGCGCTACCAGGCCCTGCTGGCCGAACCGTGGCCACGCGGCATCGTGCCACGCGACTTCCCGATGCCGAGCTTCGTGCGCGAGCGCCCGGTCTGCCCGATCGCCGGGCCGTTCGGCGGGCCGACGCGCGAGCTGTTCAGCGATACGATGCTCAGGGCGTCACCGATCCTGACGTCGACGGTTGTGCCCGGCACCGTGGTCGCGGCCGGGACGTGCCCACCCTACGAGGTCATTCCGGCGCTGCTGCTGACGACGCAGCCGATCACGCGGGGCAGCATTCTCACCGATCCTGCCCCGCTCGCCGGCCAGGTGTGCCTGCCGCCCGATCCGGCGCTGCTGCCTGCCGGGCGCACGGTGTCGCTGCTCAACTGGCGCCTGCCGCCTCCCGATCCCGCCGAACGCGTGGTGTACGCCTGGGAGAGCCTGAACGCGTGGGTGCCCGGCGCGATCTCGATCGCGTTCCCGCGCGAGCGCCTGCCGGTCTGCGATGCGGCGACGGTGATCGATGCCGCGCCGGCGCCGCCGCCCGCGCCCGATGCGATCCGCATGCCCGACCTGCAGCGCTTCGGCGAGAACCAGGCGCGCGAACAACTGGCGGCGCTGGGCATCACGTCGATCTTCGTCGATTACCAGACGCGCGAGCGCATTCCCGATGTGTATGACGCATTCGCGCCGTATGCGGTGGTGAGTACGCTGCCCGCGGCCGGCGAGTGGGTCGTGCCAGCCGACACCGTCGTGCTCGGCGTGCGCGCACCAGACCCGTGATGGCGGGTGAGGAGCATGCGATGACGCAGCAGCGCATCGGCGTGGTGACTTCGGGATCGCTGGTGCAGGGCCTGACGGTGCGCCTTGCGCCAGACTACGCCGTGGAACGGTTGCGCGTCGGCCAGTATGTGGTGATCCATGGCACGCACCACCGCTTCTTCGCGACGGTCAGCGACATCGCCCTCGAGGCGACTGATCGTGCGCTCCTGAGCGATCCGCCGATCGACGATCCGTTTCTGACGGATGTGCTGGCCGGGACGGCGACGTACGGCACGGTATCGTTGCGCCCACAGTTGATGTCGCCGCATACCGATCCTGCGGCGCTCGAGCCGCCACGTGCGGTGCCGGCGCACTTTGCGCCGGTGTTCGAGGCCGAACCGGACGATTTCACCCGGGTGTTCGGCGCTGCCGACAAGTGGCACTTCGAGATCGGCCAGCCGCTCGACAGCGACATCCCGATCTGCATCGATCTGCGCCCGCTGGTCGAACGCTCGAATGGTGTGTTCGGCAAGAGCGGCACCGGCAAGAGTTTTCTCACGCGCCTGCTGCTGGCCGGGGTCATCCGCGCCGATGCCGCGTCGAACCTGGTGTTCGACATGCACAGCGAATATGCCCATGAAATCCGTGCGGAGCGCGTCGGCGTAGTCAAGGGCCTGCGGCAGATTTTCGGCGCCGATCGGGTGCTGCTCTACACCCTCGATCCCGACTCATCGCGCGCGCGCGGCGCGGCGGTCGATCAGCACGTGTGCATCGGCCTGAACCAGATTGAGCCGGAGGATGTGATGCTGCTGAGCCACGCGCTCAACCTGAGCGCGACGGCCGCCGAGACAGCGTTCATGGTGCAGCAGCGCTACGGCGAGCGCTGGCTGCGGCAGTTGCTGCAGATGGATACCGCCCAGCAGCAGGAATTGGTCGAGCTTGGCGCGCATCCCGGCTCGCTCAGCGCGCTGCGTCGCAAGCTCGCCCAACTCGAACGACTGCCGTTCGTGGTGGCCGAGAGCGAGTCGAATGTTCTCCGGCAGCTGACGCTACGCCTTGCGGGAGGGCAGCACGTCATCCTGGAGTTCGGCCGGCAGAGCTCGGATCTGGCGTACATGCTGGTGGCCAACATCCTCACCCGCCACATCCACCAGCATTGGGTCGCGCTGGCCGAGACGTATCTGCGGACCCGCAGGGCGGCCGACCAGCCGCGCCAGCTGATGATCACCCTCGAGGAGGCGCACAAGTTCCTCGAGCCGTCGCTGGCGCGCCAGACGATCTTTGGGACGATCGCCCGCGAGCTGCGCAAGTACTACGTCACGCTGCTGGTCGTCGACCAGCGGCCGTCGTCGATCGATGACGAGGTGATGAGTCAGTTGGGGACGCGCATCAGCGCGCTGCTGAACGACGAGAAGGATATCGCGGCGGTGTTCAGCGGCGTGAGCGGCGCATCGGCGCTGAAGGCGGTGCTGGCGACGCTGGACAGCAGGCAGCAGGCGTTGGTGCTGGGGCATGCGGTGCCGATGCCGGTGGCGATCCGCACCCGGCCGTACGATGCGCGCTTCGCCAGCGAGATGGCCCATGCGATGGTGCCTGCGCCGGTACTCAAGGTCGCCGGGACCCTCGAGGACCTGTTCTGATGAATGCGGCGCAGCCGTGGGCGACGGGTCGGCCCGCGCGGCTGCGCCGCAGATGCAGCGCTGGCGCCGGCGCTCAGTGCTCCAGCCAGTCGGGCGCGTGGTGCTCGTCGTCCTGGGCCAGCCGCGTCAGGTACTGGCCATAGGCGTTCTTCGACAGCGCGGCGCCCATCGCCGCGAGGGCGTCGCGCCCGATGTAGCCGAGCAGATACGCTAGCTCCTCGGGGCATGCGATCATCAGACCCTGACGCTCCTCGACGGCCTGGACGAAATTGCTCGCCTGCAGCAGCGACTCGTGGGTGCCGGCGTCGAGCCACGCCACGCCGCGACCGATCAGATCGACGCGCAGCCGCCGATCGGCCAGGTACAGCCGGTTCAGATCGGTGATCTCGTATTCGTTGCGCGCCGATGGGCGCACGCGGTGGGCATACTCGACCACGTCCCCGCCGTAGAAGTACAGCCCGGGCACGGCATAGGGCGAGCGCGGCTGCGGCGGCTTCTCTTCAATGCTGATCGCCCGCTGGTCGTCATCGAACTCGACGACGCCATACCGCTGCGGATCGCTGACCTTGTACGCGAAGACCAGCGCGCCGTCGTCGAGCGTGGCGGCGCGCCTGACGGTGCGCGCCATGCCGCCGCCGTAGAAGATGTTGTCGCCGAGGATCAGGCATACCGGCGCGCCGGCGATGAAGTTGGCGCCGATGGTGAACGCCTGCGCCAGGCCGCGTGGCTCTGGCTGCACCGCAAAGCTGAAGCGCAACCCCCACTGGCCCCCATCGCCGAGCAGGCGGCGAAACGCCGGCTGATCCTCGGGCGTCGTGATGATCAGAATGTCGCGAATGCCGGCGATCATCAGGATCGAGAGCGGATAGTAGATCATCGGCTTGTTGTAGACCGGCAGCAACTGCTTGCTGGTGGTGAGCGTCAGCGGATGCAGGCGCGTGCCGGCGCCACCCGCCAGGATGATCCCCTTCATCGTTCCCCCGTGTCTCACGCCAGCCGTGTTGGCGGCGCCCGCGTCATCCTAGCACACCCGCGGCCGGCGCTCAGCCGCGCAGGCGATGCGACTTGCGTGGCAGCAATTCATCGATCGGCAGCGTGACCAGCGCAGCGCTCGCCTGCGGCTGCCAGTGGTCGTCGTCACGGCTGACGATCACCCGCGCTGCGGGGTTGCAGTCGGCGATGAGCTCGCGGCAGCGGCCACATGGCGGCAGCGCATAGACGACGCCGTCCTGGTCGAGCCACACCGCCGCGATCAGGTTCACGTCGCGCCGGCCGGCGGCGATCATCAGGCTGAGTGCGGCCACCTCGCCGCACACCGTGGCAAAGCCGGTGGCGCTCTCGAAGTGGATGGCGGCGAAGATCTGGCCATCACCAGTCCGCAAGGCCGCGCCAACCTCCTGGATGCCGGGGCGCGCGAGACGGCGCGCAGCATCGACCGCCTGCGCGAAGACCTGGTGGTCGGCCGGGCTGAGTGGCTCGGGTGGCATACACGGCACTCCTGATCTGTGGCGAACCCATCAGTCGACGAAGGCGCGGCCGGGATTGAGCACGCCGGCGGGGTCAAGGCGCTGGCGCAGCGCGTGCATCAACCGCGCGCTGTCGCGCGCCGCCCCCCAGCGTGGCGCATCACCGGCGCCATGCTCGACCACCACCGCGCCGCCGAGCGGCTCGACGATCGCCCGTGCCGCAGCCAGCCCGGCCAGATCGGCGCACAGCATGCGGGCCGCACCGATCGTCGGCTGGTAGACGCCATCGTGGGCGCCGAGCGCATCGATGGCGGTGCGGTATGCGTCGCGCTGCTGCGGCGCGATGCCCAGGCGCACCAGCGGCCGGGCGTCGGGCGGCGTGCCGAAGTCGCTGAGCGATTGCCACAGCGCGGCGGCAGCAGCATCGGCGAGCGCGGTGGCGCCGAGCCCGGCGGCGTATTGGCCCTGACGCGCGACGGCGGCCGGCACGCCACTGAAGCGCACAGCCACACGGTAGTGCGTGCCACCGCCGCACACCACCACGCTCGCTGGCGCCAGCGGCGGCGCCGCCAGGCGCGCCGCCATCTCCAGCGCCCCGGCCAGGTCAGCCGACTCAGCCAGCAGCGTGCGCCACGCCGCCGGCTGTGGCGCCAGCTTGAAGGTGACCTCGACGATCACGCCGAGGGTGCCGTAGGCGCCGATGTGCAGCTTGTGCAGATCATAGCCCGCGACGTTCTTCACGACCTTGCCACCGCTCTTCACCAGCGTGCCATCGGCCAGCGCGATGCGCGCGCCCAGCACCCAGTCGCGCGGCGTGCCGTAGGCCTGGCGCAACGGCCCGGCCAGGCCACACGCCAGCAATCCGCCGATCGTCGCCGCAGCGCCGCCCGGCGGATCCCATGGCAGCCACTGGCCATGGCCCGCCAGGACCACCTGAACCTGCCCCAGGCGGGCGCCGGCCTGCACCGTCAGCGTGAGGTCGGCCGGCACATGCTCCAGCACGCGGTCGAGCGCCGTGGTGCCCAGCCGCAGCGCGTCGGGCGGCGGCGGCGCGACCAGGTGCTGATGGATCCCGGCGCCGAGCGGCACGACCGGACGCGCAGCCGCGCTGGCCTGCGCCAGGACCGCAGCAAGCTCCTCGGGCGAGGTGGGACTGATCAGTTCCATCGATAGACCTCTCGGCAACGCCCGGACGGCCGGTGAGCGACGTCAGTCAGATCCATGCGCCGGCGGCCACCGCACGCGCCGCGCCGGCAGCGTGCCGGATCTCGCCACACGATGCGCCGGTCGGCAATTGCTTGCATGGGTTCATCACATCGCGTGGATCGAAGACGGCGCGCACCGCCAGCATGGTGGCGATATCGGCATCGCTGAAGATCCACGACATGTAGTCGCGCTTCTCCAGGCCGATGCCATGCTCGCCGCTGAGCGTGCCGCCGACGGCGACGCACGCCCGCAGGATCTCCTCGCTGGCGGCGATCGCGCGCTCACGGACGCCTGGCTCGCGCACGTCGAACAGCAGCAGCGGATGCAGGTTGCCGTCGCCGGCGTGGAAGATGTTCACGATCAGCAGATCGTGGCGCGCCGCGACGCTGCGCGTCAGCCGCAGCACCTCGCTCAGCCGCGAACGCGGCACCACGCCGTCCTGGATGTGATAGTGGGGCTTGAGCCGCCCGCACGCCGCCAGCGCGCCCTTGCGCCCGGCCCACAGGCGCCGGCGCTGCTCCTCGTCGCGGGCGACCTGCAGCGCCCGTGCGCCGTGGCGATCGCACAGCGCGGCGATCTCGCTGGCCTGGGTCTCAAGCTCTTCGTGCAGGCCGTCGATCTCGATCAGCAGGACGGCCTCGGCGTCGATGGGATAGCCGGCATGCACCGATTCTTCCACGACACGGATGCCATCGCCCTCGAGCATCTCCAGGGCGGCCGGAATGATCCCGGCGGCGATGATCGCCGAGACCGTGTCGGCGGCGGCATCGAGCGCATCATAGACCGCCAGGAAGGTCTGGATGCGCTCGGGGTTGGGGGTGAGCCGGACGACGAGCTCGGTGATGACGCCCAGCGTGCCCTCGCTGCCGACGACGACGCCGAGCAGGTCGTACTCGGGCGCATCGGGCGCCTGGCGGTCGAGCGTGACGATGCTGCCGTCGGAGAGCACCAGGGTGGCGGCGAGGATGTGATTGGTGGTGATGCCATACTTCAGGCAGTGCGGTCCGCCGGCATTCTCGGCGGCGTTGCCGCCGATGGTCGATGATTTCTGGCTCGAGGGATCGGGGGCGAAATGCAGGCCATGGGGCGCGGCCCGTTCGCTGAGCTCGACGTTCACCACGCCGGGCTGCACGCGTGCGCTGCGGCCGGCGGGATCGATCGCGAGGATGCGGTCGAGCCGGGCTACCGAGATCACCAGCCCACCCTCGGAGGCGACCGAGCCGCCCGACAGGCCAGTGCCGGCGCCGCGCGCCACGATCGGCCAGCCGGCCTCGGCCGCGATGCGCACCGCGGCGGCGGTCTCGGCCGTATCGCCGGGCACCACCACCAGATCGGGTAGCGCCATGTCGAGCGCCGATCCGTCGTATTCGTACAGCATCATCTCGTCGGGATGTGTCAGCAGGGCCTGCGCCGGCAGCACTGCACGCAGCCGGGCGATCACGTCATCGCGGCCTGCGCGCCGCGCCGCCGGTGTCACCGCCATCAGTCCCCCCGCCCGGTGAGCACGTAGTCGATCACAGCGCGATCCGCCAGGTACGGCGACATCCACTCGTTGACGGCGACGTGCGCCGGGTGTGCCAGATACGCCGGTAGCTGCGCAGCATCCTCGATGGTGCTGTCGAGGACGAATGTCCAGACGACCGGCCGCGGCGAGGGCAGGCTGCGGTGGCAGCGCAGCGCGACCAATCCGGGGATCTGGCCGACGAGTGCCTCGAGGCGCGCCATGATGGCGTCGATGGTGGCGTCATCGGTCGCGTCGTGTTTGCGGAACATCACCAGGTGTCGTAGCATCTCCGTGCTCCTCCAGATGATCGCGCCACGAATGGCGTGGTGCGTAGCCCAGGTGGCGCCGCGCACCACCGATCCCGAGCAATGTCGCGTAGGCATGCTCAAGCGGCAGTAGCGGTACGTCGGGGTAGACATCGGCCATCAATGCGGCGCTCGGCCGGTTCATCACCGTATCGGCAGCCGCGATGATGAACGCGTGCGCACCCTGGATGTCGGCCTCGAGGCCACGGCGGCAGCTCTGGGCAACATCGCGCACGTCCACGTAACCCCACAGATTCCACTTGCGCCGCTGCGGGTCGGCCCAGTAGCCGGGGAACTGGGCATACGCCTCCGGGCGCATGATATTCGAGAACCGCAGCCCGACGAATGGGATGCCGCTCCAGCGGCTGAAATGCTGCGCCATCGTCTCGCCGAGGACTTTCGCAAGCGCGTAGCTGCTCTCGGGGATGAGCGCCGCGGCTTCGTCGATGGGGGCATACGCCGGCGCAACGCGGTCGAACGGCAGCCCGAGCGTCGTCTCGCTCGACGCCCAGACCACGCGTCTGAGCGACAGCAAGGTGGCGGCACGAAAGACGTTGTACGTCGTTCCGGCATTATGGCGAAACATGCGCTCTTCGCTCCAGCCGGTGGGGTTGGGGTTGGCCGCGAGGTGCACGACTGCGTCGGCGCCGTGCAGCGCCTCGATGGTCTCGCCGAGTTGCGTCAGATCGACCTGCTGGAAGCGGCAGTGCGCGACGGTGGGTGGCCGAATGTCGATGTTCAGCACCTCGTAGCCGTGATCGAGCAGATCCAGCACGGTGGCTTCGCCAGCCTTGCCGCTGCCGCCGGTGACGATGATCCGCCTCATGGTCGCCTCCGTCCGAGGGCGCATGGCGCCCGCCAGGAATGAGCCGGCCGCGCGCCCGGCGCGCGCCGGTGATCAGGCACCGTACGGCACCCAGACGTTCTTCCACTGGCTCGCCGCGCGCAGCGCATGCTCGGTGAAGCCGGCGCCGAGCGGTGCCTCGGGCGCGAGGCACCAGGTACGCTTGAGATTGATGCCCGATGCGCGCTCGAGTGCGGCAGACGCCGTGCCGACATACCACAGGCCGTCGACATCGCCATGCTGTGCCAGCGTCAGCGCCAGCGGCCCGACGGCGCCGGTGACGATGTTCACCACCCCCGCCGGCACATCGCTCGTCTCGAGCAGCGCATACCAATCGATGGCGGCCAGCGGCCAGCGCGCCGACGGCACCAGCACGACCGCATTGCCGAGCGCCAGCGCCGGGGCCAGCAGCGCCACCAGGCCCGCCAGCGGCGCCGCATCGCCACACACGATGCCCAGCACGCCGAGCGGCTCGGGCAGCGCCAGCGTGAGCGTGCGCGCCGTGGTATGGTGCACCGCGCCATCGTACTTGTCGGCCCAGGCCGCCGCACTGAACAGCAGCTCCACCGCCAGCCGTACCTCGCCGGTCCCATCATAGCCCCCGGCACACAGCCGCTCGGCCAGCACCGCCGCGCGGCCATCGAGGTTTTCGGCCAGGTAGTACAGGATCTGCGCGCGCGCATGCGCCGTCATCCCCGCCCATCCCTCGGCTGCGGCGCGTGCCGCCTCGACCGCATTGCGCACATCCTTGCGATTGCCCGCGGCGACCTCGGCGACCACCCGGCCGGCCGGATCGCACACCTCGAGGCTATACCCCGAGTCCGGGCGCGCCTGGCGGCCGGCGATGAACAGCTTGGCGGTCCGATCAATGCCGCCGGGGAAGGCGGGCGGCACCGCCGGCGGCAGCAATGCTGCCGGCGCGCCGTACGACACTGCGAGCGATTCCCACATGCCCTCGCGGCCGCCTTCGCGGCCGAAGCCGCTCTCGCGGTAGCCGCCAAACCCCGAGGCGGCGTCGAACAGGTTGGTGCTGTTGATCCACACCACGCCCGCCTTGATGCGCCGGGCGACGTCGAGCGCGCGGCTGAGCTCCTCGCTCCAGATGCTGGCCGCCAGGCCGTAGCGGGTGTTGTTCGCCAGCTGCACCGCCTCATCGTGCGTGCGGAACGTCATCGTCACCAGCACCGGGCCGAAGATCTCCTCCTGGGCCACCGTCGCGGCCGGCGCGACCCCGCTGAGCACCGTCGGCGGGTAGAAGCAGCCGCCAGCCGGCGCATCGATCGGCACCTGCCACACCGTCGCGCCCTCATCGCGGCCCAGACACACCAGCCGGTCGATGCGCGCATGCTGGACGGGCGATACCACCGGCCCGATGTCGCTGGTCTTCTCGAGCGGATCGCCGACGCGCAGCGCCAGCATGCGTTCGCGCAGCCGATCCAGGAAACGCGCCGCGATTGGCTCGTGCAGCAGCAGCCGCGACCCCGCGCAGCAGACCTGCCCCTGGTTGAACCAGATTGCGTCGACGACCCCCTCGATGGCGCCCTCGAGGTCGGCGTCATCGAACACGATGAACGGCGACTTGCCGCCGAGCTCGAGGGTGAGTTGCCGCCCACTGCCGGCGGTCGCCTGGCGAATGTCGCGGCCGACGTCCGTCGAGCCGGTGAAGGCGAGCTTGTCGATGCCCGGGTGCCGCACCAGCGCCGCGCCGACGTCGCCATCGCCGGTGATGATGTTGATCACGCCGGGCGGAACGCCCGCGGCGATGCACTGCTCGGCGAACAGCAGCGCCGTCAGCGACGTCCACTCGGCCGGTTTGAGCACGACGGTGTTGCCGGCGGCCAGCGCCGGCGCGATCTTCCACGCCAGCATCAGCAGCGGGAAGTTCCACGGGATGATCTGGCCGATGACGCCGATCGGGCGCGCGTCGCGAAACTGGGCATCGCCCAACTGGGCCCATCCGGCATGATGCAGGAAGTGCCGCGCCACCAGCGGAATGTCGATGTCGCGGCTCTCGCGGATCGGCTTGCCGGTGTCGAGGGTCTCGAGGACGGCGAACAGCCGGCTGTGGCGCTGGATGCGTCGCGCCAGTGCGTAGAGCAGGCGCGCACGCTGATGCGCCGGGCAGGCTGCCCAGCCGGGCTGCGCGCGGCGTGCCGCGGCGACGGCTGCGTCGAGCTCGGCCGCGCTGGCCTGCGTCAGGGTCGCCAGCGCGCTGCCGTCGGTGGGATTGCTGCTGACGAAGGCCCGGGCCGGATCGGGCCCGGTGAAGGCGCCGTCGATGAACATCCCAAAGCGCCGCTGATGGCCGTCAAGCCAGGCATGCGCCGGCGCGGCGCTCTCCGGCGCGGGGCCGTACGCCATCGTCTGCAGGATGTCGCTGATGCGGTCGCTCATCGTGAATCTCCCGTCGGCACCATCGCCCCCTACGCCAGCGGATGGCGGTGGCCGGCAGAGTAGGCGCCAGTGATGTAGTGCTCCAGCTGACGCTCGATATCGCCGAGCAGCGTGCTCGCGCCGATGCGGAAGCGCGTCGGATGCATCCAGGCGGTGCCGAGCTCCTCCTTGATCAGGATCAGCCAGTCGAGCGCCTGCCGCGCGCTGCGGATGCCGCCGGCCGGCTTGAAGCCGACGACCTGACCGGTCCGCTGGTGGTAGTGCCGGATGGCGCGCACCATCGTCAGGCCGACCGGCAGCGTGGCATTGACGCTCTCCTTGCCGGTCGATGTCTTGATCACGTCGGCTCCCGCCAACATGCACACCATGCTGGCGCGATAGACCTGGGCCAGCGTGCCGAGCTCGCCGGTGGCCAGGATGGTCTTGAGATGCGCCGGGCCGCAGGCGGCGCGAAACGCGCGCACCTCGTCGTAGAGGGTGCGCCAGTCGCCCCGCAGCACCAGGCGGCGCGAGATGACGATGTCGATCTCGCCGGCGCCGGCGGCGACCGAGGCTTCGATTTCGCGGACGCGCAGCTCGAACGGATTGAGCCCGGCGGGAAAACCGGCCGACACGGCGGCGACCGGAATGCCGCTGCCGCGCAGCGCGGCGAGCGCGCTGCCGATCATGTCGTGGTAGACGCACACGGCGCCCACGTGCAATGGGCGGTCGGCGAGGCCGAGCGCCTGCTGGATGTCGCGGCGCACCGGCTGACGCGCCTTGGCGCACAGCCGCCCGACGGTGCCCGGCGTGTCATCGCCCGCCAGCGTCGTCAGGTCGAGGCATTCGATGGCGCGCACCAGCCAGGCCGCCTGCCATTGCTGCTTCACGGTGCGGCGCCCGGGCAGGCTGGCGATGCGCCGCTCGACCGCGCTGCGGTTCACGCGCTCGCTGCAGAAGTACGCCTCGTCGAAGGTGTCACCATGGTTGCGCGGCTGACCAGCGCTGGCCCCGGCGTGCTGACGCGTCATCGTCTCGAGCATGGCGGCCTCCCCTCTGTCATCGCGCCGGAATTGTAGCATTCGCCGCCGGACCGGGCAAGTATCCCCGTGATGGGGCCGGGCGTGCCAGCTGTCCCCGCCAGCGCCGGGAGATTGCGCCGCCCGCGGCAGCGGCGCTGCCTGCCGGTGTGCAGCCGGGGCCGCGGCCCGGTGAACACCCGGCGGCACCCCCCGTCCGGGCGATCGCAACGCCATCCGCCCGTCTGGCCCTATACTGTGGGCCGGCGCGCCACCCGGGCGCGCGACCGACGAAGGAGGGCGGCGACGATGACCACACGACGGCCGGTGATCGGCATTCCCTGCAGCGCGTTCACCGAGGCCTGGTACACCCCGGCGAACGGCAACTCGATCAGCTACCTGCGCGCCGTCGAAGCCGCCGGCGGCGTGCCGCTGCTCATCCACCTGAGCGACGACTCGGTAGTGCTCGACACGCTGTACCAGCACATCGACGGGCTCCTGCTCGCCGGTGGCGTCGATGTTGATCCGGCCAGCTACCAGGCGTCGCGGCATCCGGCGCTCGAGGCCACCGACCCGGCCCAGGACGCCGTCGAGATCACGCTGGCGCGGCGCGCGGTCGCCGACGGCATGCCGGTGCTGGGCATCTGCCGCGGCATCCAGCTGCTCAACGTGGCGCTCGGCGGTTCGCTGTACCAGGACATCGACGCCGAGCTTCCGGGGGCGCTGGATCACCGCGCCAGCATTCACCAGCGCGACATGGCATATCTGGCGCATCCCGTGCAGCTCGATGCCGCCTCGCGGCTGGCCGGGGTGCTGGATTGCGGCGAGCTGATTGTGAATACGCTGCATCATCAGGCGCTGCGCGACCTCGCTCCCGGCGTGCGGGTGGTGGCGCGCGCGCCCGATGGCGTCGTCGAGGGCATCGAGGGCGCCGGCGCCGCGTACCTGCTGGCGGTGCAGTGTCACCCCGAAGAGCTGTGGGCGGCGGCCGATCCGCGCTGGCGCCGCATGTTCGACTCGTTCATCACCGCCGCACGCGCCTGAGCGGCGCCCATCGCCGCACCCGTTCGGCAGTTGCCGTCGGGCGCACCACCGTGTAAGATACGGCGACGCACGAGTGCCGTCGTCCAGCGGGAGGAAACATGGCCGCCATGGAAGTCACGTCGATCGATGCCTTGCAGCAGGCATTGCTCGAACGACAGTATGTCGCCGATCGTCAGCTGGTCACGTCGTTGTTTCTGGCACTCAAGCTGCAGAAGCCGCTGCTGCTCGAGGGCGAGGCCGGTGTCGGCAAGACCGAGATCGCCAAGACGCTGGCCGCCTTGCAGCAGCGCCCGCTCATCCGCCTGCAGTGCTACGAAGGCCTCGACGTCGCCACCACCATCTACGAGTGGAACTACACCCGGCAGATCCTGCAGATTCGCATGCTCGAGGCCGCTGGTCAGGCGGCGACGGCGCTCGAGCAGATCTTCAGCCCCGAGTTCCTGATCCGACGGCCGCTGCTGCAGGCGATCGATGGCACGCACGCACAGTCGCCGGTGCTGCTGATCGACGAGCTCGATCGCGCCGACGAGGAGTTCGAGGCATTCCTGCTCGAGCTGCTCTCGGATTGGCAGATCAGCATCCCCGAGATCGGCACGATACGCGCCGCGGTGCCACCCACCGTGATCATCACCAGCAACCGCACGCGCGAGGTCCATGATGCCCTGAAGCGTCGCTGCCTGTTCTACTGGGTCGACTACCCCTCGCTGGCGCGCGAGTTCCAGATCGTCACGACGCGCATTCCCGGCGCCGGCGAGCGCCTGTCGCAGCAGGTCGTGCTGTTCGTCCAGGAATTGCGCCGCATGGAGCTGTTCAAGCTGCCGGGCGTCGCCGAGACGCTGGACTGGACCAGCGCCCTGCTGGCGCTCGATGCCCGCGAGCTGAGCGCCGAGCTGGTCGATGATACGCTGGGAGCGATCCTGAAGTATCAGGACGATATCGCCCAGGTGCGTGGCAACGGCCTGAAGGCGTTGCTGCAGAAGGTGGGCGTGTGACGGGCGATGCGTCGGCCGGGGGCCATCTGCTGCAGCATGTGCTGGCGTTTGTGCACCTGCTGCGCGCCACCGGCGTCAAGGTGAGCAATGGCCAGACGCTCGATCTGGCGCGGGCGCTGGAGGTCGTGCCGATCACCAGCCGCGATGACTTTCGTGGCGCCGCGCGCAGCACGCTGATCTGCCGCCACGAGGATCTGCCGCTGTTCGATGCGGCGTTCAGCTTCTACTGGCGCACCGGCAGCGAGTTCGATCCGAGCATGCTGGCGATCCCGCTGCTGCGCAGCAAGACGCGCGCGCTGCGCCTGCCGCCGCGGCCGCGGGGCGGCAGCGATGGCGATGGCACGCCACGCGATGAGCGCGAGGAGCGCGTCGGCACCACGCTGACGTTCAGCGCGGTGGAGAATCTGCGCCACAAGGATTTTGGCCAGTTCAGCCACGACGAGGTGCAGCAGTGCCGGGCGCTGCTGCGGCGCATGTCGTGGCGCATCGAGCCGCGGCGCACGCGTCGCCGGCGCCCGGCGCGGCGTGGCTCGGCGCTCGATCTGCGCCGGATGTTCCGCCGCAACATGCGTTTCGGCGGCGAGCCGCTCGAGATCCGCCGCCGCGCACCGCGGGTCCGGCCGCGGCCGCTGGTGGTGGTGTGCGACATCAGCGGCTCGATGGATCGCTACAGCCGGGTGCTGCTGCAGTTCTGCTATGCGATCTCGGCCGGCATGCGCCATGTCGAGGCGTTCGTCTTCGGCACGCGCCTGACGCGCATCACGCGCCTGCTGCGCCACCGCGACATCGACGACGCCGTCTCGCTGGTGAGCAGGCAGGTCGTCGATTGGTCGGGCGGGACGCGCATCGGTGATGCCGTGAAGTCGTTCAATTTCGTGTGGGGCCGCCGCGTGCTCGGCCGTAGCCCGGTGGTGCTGCTGATCAGCGACGGCTGGGATCGTGGCGATCCGGCGCTGCTCGGCGGCGAGCTGGCGCGGCTGCAACGCTCGTGCCATCGGCTGATCTGGCTCAACCCGCTGCTCGGCAGCCCCGGCTATCAGCCGCTGACCCGCGGCATGCAGGCGGCGCTGCCCCACATCGATGACTTCCTGCCGGTGCACAACCTGATCAGCCTCGAACAGCTCGCCGAGCGGTTGGCGACGCTGTCGGCGACACGCCCCGAGCGGCGCCAGACGCCGGCGGCCGGCGCTGCCCCGCTCACACGAAAGGCCTTGCCATGAACGATGCGCTGGTCCCGTTCTTCGATGGCCATAACGATACGCTGCTGCTGCTGCACGAGCGCGCGGCTGGCGCCGGGGCGTTTCTCGGCGGTACCGGCGGGCACCTCGATCTGCCACTGGCGCGCAGCGGCGGGCTGGCCGCCGGGTTCTTCGCGGTGTTCATTCCCAACGATCCGGCGCAGCCGCCGGCCGCCGCCGGCGAGCTACCGGCCGCGCTGGAGCCGGGCTACGCCCAGCGGGTGACCCACGCGATGATCGCGACGCTGCACCGCATCGAGCGCGCCGCATCGGGGGCGGTGCGCGTGGTGCGCACCAGCGACGATCTCGCGGCGGCGCGGGACGCCGGGGCGCTGGCGGCGGTGCTGCACCTCGAGGGCGCCGACGCCATCGACGAATCGCTCGACGCGCTCGAGGTCTATCATCAGGCGGGCGTGCGCTCGCTCGGCATCGTCTGGAGCCGCCCCAACGGCTTCGGCAGCGGCGTCCCATTCCGCTTTCCCCACGATCCGGACATCGGGCCCGGGCTGAGCGACGCCGGCAAGGCGCTGGTGCGCGCCTGTAACGAGCTCGGCATCGTCATCGATCTGTCGCACCTGAACGCGGCGGGGTTTCGCGACGTCGCCGCCCACAGCCGGGCGCCGCTGGTGGCGACCCACTCGAACGTCCATGCCATCTGCCCTTCGCCGCGCAATCTCACCGCTTGGCAGCTCGATGCCATTCGCGACTCCGGCGGCATGGTGGGGGTCAATCTGCATGTGGGCTTCCTGCGGCCCGATGGCCTGCGCACGAGCGACACGCCACTCGATGTGGTGGTCGACCATTTCGTCGCGCTGGTCGAGCGGCTCGGCATCGGGCACGTCGGCCTGGGCTCGGATTTCGATGGGGCGCTGATGCCCGCCGGGCTGGCCGACGCCGGCCGGCTGCAGCATCTGGCGCAGGCATTGCGGCGCCGCGGCTTCGACGAGGCCGATGTGCGCCGGCTGGCATACGACAACTGGCGCGATCTGCTGGCACGCACCTGGCGCTGAGCGCCCGGAGCACGATGTGGTGGTCGACCAGTTCGTCGCGCTGGTCGAGCGGCTCGGCATCGGGCACGTCGGCCCGGGTTCGGATTTCGCTGGGGCGCTGATGCCCGCCGGGCTGGCCGACGCCGGCCGGCTGCAGCATCTGGCGCAGGCATTGCGGCGCCGCAGCTTCGACGAGACCGATGTGCGCCGGCTGGCATACGACAACTGGCGCGATCTGCGGGCACGCACCTGGCGCTGAGCGCCCGGAGCACAAGGAGGCATCATGAGTGATATGTTGCGCGTCGCTATCGTCGGCATGGGGATCGGTCGGGTTCAGGCACGCGGGTTCATTCGGCACGCCCGCAGCGAGGTGGCAGCACTGTGCGACCTCGACCGGGGGCGGATGCAGGCGGTGGCCGATGAGTACCAGATCACGCCGGCGTTCTTCACCGATTACCGCGAACTCTGCCGCAGTCCGGAGATCGACGCGATCTACATCGGCACGCCCAACCAGTTCCACGTGCCAGTCGGGCTCGAGGCGGTGCGCAACGGCAAGCATGTGCTGATGACCAAGCCGCTGGCCGACGCGCTGGAGCCAGCGCGCACCATGGTGGCCGAGGCCGAGGCTGCCGGGGTCGTGAACATGATGTCGCTCACCGGCCGCTTCAATCCCAACACGCAGTACCTCGGCCAGTTGATCGCCCGCGGCGAGCTCGGCCGGGTCTACTATGCGCGGTCGCGCAGCGTGCGGCGCAGCGGCATCCCCAGTTGGAGCCCGGGGTTCGTCATGGCTGGCGGCGGCGCCTGGCGCGACATGGGCGTGCATATGCTCGATGCCGCCTGGTGGCTGATGGGCCGCCCGGCGCCGGTATCGGTGACCGGCGTGAGCGGTGCCGAGTTCGGCCCGCGGGGGCAGGGGTACTGGGAGTACGCTGCGCCCAGCGAGAGCATTCGCCAGGCGTTTGCTGCCGATGACTACGCCGGCGGGTTCGTGCGTTTTGCTGGAGGTGCCGGCCTGCAGATCGAGAGTTTCTGGGCGTCGCACCAGCTTGACGAGGCGGCGATCGACCTGTTCGGCACCGAGGCGGGCGCCCGGCTCGACCCGTTCTCGGCCCGCGAGGGCGTCGAGGCCATCCGTATCCTGCGCACCGTCGACGGCGCGCCGTGCGACACCAGCGTCAGGATGCCGACTGGCCCCGACACCTGGGAGCGCATCGCGGCGCATTTCACCGCATGCATCCTCGATGGCACGCCGTGCGCCGCCCCGCTGCGCCACGGCCTGATCGTCCAGCAGATGCTCGAGGCGCTGCTGCTGAGCGCCGCCGAAGGTGCCGAGGTGCGGCTGGAAGCGCTGTGATGGCTGGCATCATGCGCCGCCGCCGCTCGGGGCGGCGCGGGCCCGCGCGTGCCGTCGGGTTCGGCGGCTGCCCAGGAGGGATGTGATGACGGAAGCAGCGGGCGCGGTGCGCGAGTGGCGCATCGCGCTGGCCGGCGAACTGCTCGAGGGTGTGCCGCAGACGATCGCGTGCCCGTACGACGGCGCCGCAGTGACGCGGGTGCACGTCGCCACGCCGTGGCACCTGGAGCAGGCGATCGCGGCGGCGACGCGCGCGACTGCGGCGACGCGCGCCTTGCCGGCCCACCAGCGCGCCAGCATCCTGCGCACGATCGCGCAGCGCATCGCCGACACCGCCGAGTCGTTCGCGACGGTCATCGCGCTCGAGGCGGCCAAGCCGATCCGCCAGGCGCGCATCGAGGTGCAGCGCAGCATCGCCACGTTCACCGCCGCCGCCGACGAGGCCACGCGCTCGGCCGATGAGGCCCTGCGCCTCGACGCCGCCGCCGGCGGCGAGGGGCGCGACGGCATCGTGCGGCGCTTCCCGATCGGCCCGATCGCGGCGATCACGCCATTCAACTTTCCGCTCAACCTCGTGGCCCACAAAGTCGCGCCGGCGATCGCGGCCGGCTGCCCATTCATCGTCAAGCCGGCGTCCCAGACGCCCGGCGCAGCGCTGGCGCTGGCACAACTCATCGCCGAGACCGCCTGGCCGCGCGAGGCGTGCAGCGTGCTGCCGCTGCCGGCACGCGACGCTGCCCCGCTGATCGAGGACCCGCGGCTGCGCCTGGTGAGCTTCACCGGATCGCCGGCGGTCGGCTGGGCGATCAAGGCGCGGGCCGGCCGCAAGAAGGTGGTGCTCGAGCTCGGCGGCAATGCCGGCTGCATCGTCCATGATGACGCCGATCTGGCGTTCGCCGCGGCGCGCTGCGCCGTCGGCGGCTTCAGCCACGCCGGCCAGAGTTGCATCAGCGTCCAGCGCATCTTCGTCGCCCGATCGGTCTATGCGGCATTCCTCGATGCGCTGCTGCCGCGCGTGGCAGCATTGCGCGTCGGCCATCCGCTCGACGAGCAGGCCGACCTGTCGGCGCTGATCGATCACCGCGAAGCGGCGCGCGTCGCCGCGTGGTTTGCCGAAGCCCGCGCCGCTGGCGCACGCTTCCCCGTCGGCGGAACCGTCGCCGGCGGGTGCGTGGCGCCGACCGTGATCACCGATGCTGCGCCCGGGCTCGCGGTGAACTGCGCCGAGGTGTTCGCGCCGGTCGTCACGGTGCAGCCATACGATGACTTCGGCGCCGCGCTGGCGCAGGTCAACGACAGCGACTTCGGCCTGCAGGCCGGCGTGTTCACCAACGACCTGCGGCGCGCCTGGCGCGCGTTCCAGACGCTCGACGTCGGTGGCGTCATCGTCAACGATGTGCCGACGTGGCGCGTCGATCCGATGCCGTATGGTGGCGTCAAGGCCTCGGGCTTCGGCCGCGAGGGGCTGCGCTATGCGATCGAGAGTATGACCGAGCCACGGTTGCTGGTGTTGAATCTGGCGGAGGGATGATGAATATCGTGTTCATCTCGCCCGACTTCCCGCCGATGATGGCGCGTTTCTGCGCGGCGCTGCGGCGCTGTGGCGCCACGGTGCTGGGGGTGTCGGCACGGCCGTGGGAGGCGCTCGGCGATGATCTGCGCCAGGTGCTCACCGAGTACTATCGCGTGAGCGATCTGGAATCGTACGATGCGGTGCTGCGCGCACTCGGCTATTTCACCCATCGCTATGGCCGGATCGACCGGATCGATTCGCTGAATGAGCACTGGCTGGCGCTCGAGGCGCGACTGCGCACCGACTTCAATGTCGCCGGGCCGCGCGAGGCCGATATTCCGGCGATGAAGCGCAAATCGGCGATGAAGGCGATGTTCGCCGCGGCTGGCGTGCCCTGCGCCCCGGGTATGCGGCTCGGCGACGCCGCTGCCGTCCATGCCTTCGCGGCGCAGGTCGGGTTTCCGCTGGTCGTCAAGCCCGATATCGGCGTCGGCGCCAATCGCACGACGACCGTCCGCGATGCTGCGGCGCTCGAGGCGCTCCTTGGCCAGGCTGCCGATGACTGGTTCATCGAGCCGTACGTGCGGGGGACGATCGAGACCTTCGACGGGCTGGTGGATCGTGATGGCCGGCTGGTCTTCGCGACCTCGATGGTCTATTCGCGTGGCATCATGGAGGTGGTACTCGAGGATGACGACGTATACTACATGACGCGTCGCGTCATTCCCGCGGACCTGGCCGCCGCTGGCCGCGCCATCCTCGATGCCTATGCGGTGCGCGAACGCTTCTTCCACTTCGAGTTCTTTCGCACCGACGCCGGCGGCCTGCTGGCGCTCGAGGTCAACATGCGCCCGCCCGGCGGGCTGAGCATCGATATGTTCAACTACACCGCCGACATCGATTGCTATCGCCTGTGGGCTGAACTGCTGGCGACGGGCCGCGCGCCCGGCGAACAGCCGCGCCACCAGTGCGTGATGTACGTCGGCCGTAAGTCCAGCCACGCGCATGCGCTCGACCATGCAGCGGTGCTCGCCGCCGTCGGCGCCCGCATGGTGCACCACCAGGCGATGCCGGCGCTCGATCACCGGGCGATGGGTGCCTATGGCTACATCTTCCGTGATCCGGACGAGACGGTCGTGCGCGGGCTGGCGCGCCGGCTCGTGGCGCGTCGCGACGAATCCCTGTGATCGGCGCTTCGTGACACGAGCGTGACAACCCTTGACAGATAGCCTATAATCGGGCGCAGACAGATGCCGCGACTTGCGCAAAGGGCGACCGTGTAATGCCACGTGAAGAGCTGTGCCCGTGTGGCAGCGGGTACCTGCGCGATCTGTGCTGTGCCGATGACGGCATCGGCGCTTCTGCCGGCGAGAGCAGTGACTATGTCGGCGCAGCATTTCTGGCGCGCATCGAGCGCGCCACGCCCACCGAGCGGCGCGCGATCATCCAGCAGATCCTGGTGGGCAACGCACAGCTGAACGCCGAGGCGGCCTTCGACCTGATCGCGATCCTGCGCGACGACGGCGACCGCACAGCCTTCGCCGAGGTGGTCGCGATGCTCCGCACCCTGCGGCCGACGCTCTTCTCGGCCAACGCGATCTACTACCTCGACTGGCTGATCGAAGATGCCCTGCTCAAAGGCTGGGACGGCGCGCTCCCGGCGCTCTGCGAGCAGATCGTCCATGCCGCGGGCAGCGACGCCGAGATCGTCGAATACATCATCGACCGCCTGGCCTACTTCGGCCGCCTGAGCCTGGTCGTGCAGACGATCGGCCACCTGGCGCCGCGCCCGGAGGGTAGCGCGCTGGGAGCGCGGGCCGACGCCTTCGTGATGCTGGACCTGTGGTGGCGCAGTGGCGATGTTCACGCCGACGACCCACGGATACGCCTGGCGCTGCCGGGCGGCGGGATCATCGACGAGCAGCGGCTGCGGCAGCGGATCGATGCGCTGATGGGCCGCTACACGCCACGGCCGCGCCCGGCGGCCCAGCAGTCGCTCGCCGCCTGGCTCGAGCAGCTCTCGTTCTGCTTTCTCGGCGAGGTCACGCGCATCGAGCAGATCTCGCCGGCGCGGGCGTGTCTGGCGCGCACCGCGCTGGTGGGCTATCTGCTCGATCGCGCCCACGGCGGCCTGCCGTGGGTCGACCCATACACGCGTCGTGGTGTCGCCATCCTGCAACTGCCGCTCGTCTGCCCCGACCGGGTGACGCTCGAATACTACCTTGAGGCGTTGCTCGAGCTGCATCAGCCGCGCTGGTGCGTCGCAGCCGCGCTGCTCGAACTGATGCCGGCGTGGTTGCGCTTTCTCGAGCGGCACCGGGTGATCGACGCATCGCGGCGCCGTGCTGCGGTCGCCGAGCTACACGGGCTGGCCGACGACTCGGCGCACATCTGGGGTGGCATGGTGGCCGGCATCTCGGTGCTGCCGAACATCCGCCTCGCGTGGGAAGAGGCACTCGGCGCATGAAGG
>JAGWYG010000119.1 GCA_018969485.1 Chloroflexota bacterium | reverse complement strand
GGCAGTCGGCGGTGGGCAGTCGGCGGTGGGCAGTCGGCGGTGGGCAGTCGGCGGTGGGCAGTCGGCGGTGGGCAGTCGGCGGTGGGCAGTCGGCGGTGGGCAGTCGGCGGTGGGCAGTCGGCGGTGGGCAGTCGGCGGCCGCGGCCACGCGCGAGCGGCCAGGCCGACACAGGGAGCAATCATGCGACTCGAACGCAATCTGGGAATGGATCTCGTGCGCTGTACCGAGGCGGCTGCGATGCGCTCGGCGCGCCTGATGGGGCGCGGCGACAAGGACGCCGGCGATCAGGCGGCTGTCGACGCATTCCGCCTGGTGCTCGACAGCGTCCCGATGGATGGCATCATCGTCATCGGCGAAGGCGAGAAAGACGAGGCGCCGATGCTCTACATCGGCGAGCGCGTCGGCACCGGCGAGCAGCCGGCTGTCGACGTCGCCGTCGATCCCGTCGAGGGAACGACGCTGCTCGCCGAGGGCATGCCCGGCGCAATCGCGGTGGTCGCGATCGCCGAACGCGGCAGCCTGTACCACTGGTCGGGGGTCGCCTACATGGATAAGCTCGCGGTTGGTCCGCGCGCGCGCGGCGCGATCGACATCGATCGGCCCGTCGCCGAGAATATTCAGCGCGTCGCCCAGGCGCTCGACAAACCCGTCGAAGAGGTGACGGTGGTCGTGCTCGATCGGCCACGGCATCGCGATCTCATCCGGCAGATTCGCCAGACCGGTGCGCGCATCAAGTCGATCTTGCACGGTGATGTCTCAGCCGGCGTGATGACGGCGATCGAGCATCCGCCCGCCGACATGCTGATGGGCATTGGCGGAGCACCCGAGGCGGTGATCACTGCATGCGCGCTGACCTGCCTCGGCGGCGAGCTACAGTGCCGCCTCTGGCCGCGCAACGAAGATGAGTGGCAACTCGTCCGCGAGCGGCAGATCGACGTGTCGCGCATCCTGCGCACCGAGGATCTGGTGCGCAGCAACAGCGTCGTGTTCGCCGCCACCGGCATCACCTCGAGTGAGTTTCTCAAGGGCGTGGAATTCGTCAGCGGCGGCGCGACCACGCACTCGGTCGTCATGCGCTCGTCGAGTGGCACCGTGCGCTACATCGAGTCACGGCATCGCTGGGACAAGCTCATGCAAATCTCGGACGTGCGCTACGACACGCGGCGCGACTGACCGGTGGCGCCGCATCTGCCAGGCGTGCGTCCGATGCGTGGCGCACGCTTGGCCACGAAGACCGGTGCGCCATGTGCAGCAGGAACGGGTGGCGGACCCTGCGCGTTGGCCGGATGCCACGCGCGCCGGTGAGGCGTGCCGCACTCCGCCGGGCGGCGCAGTCGTCGCGCGAGCGGGGCTGCCGGATCGCGCTGCCCGCCGGCCTGCACCCACCGCGGCGCACCGTGGTGGCGACTGCGCGTGGCATGCGGGCGCTGCGCCGGCTCCCGTCATGAGATGTGCTGATTGATCACGCCGAACTGGCGCTGCTTCGCGCTGTTGCTGACGATGAGCCAGACGATGACGATGACGATCATCCATATCGTCTGGGCATGCAGCGTCTGCGCCAGCAGAAGAATCGTGCTGGATTGACCATACTGCTGGACATAATACTGAATCACTGACACATCAGGCAGCAGTGCACGAAGCTGCGGTATGCCTGCCAGCACTGCGCCGACGCTGAAGAGCAACATCATGACGATCCCGCATAGCAATGCGGTCAATCCCAATATGGCAGAGACCCGCCACTGCGGCGATTCGATGGGATGATGAGTTGAAACCGGCGCGTAATCATCGATAGACTGCAGTAATCGCTGTGCGAACGCGTCAGATACGACATACTGCGTCGCTGCTGGGCCATGCATATCGATGTATACGATCATGTCCAGGTATTCTGCGCACTCGGGGCATACATCGCGATGATCAGCATGAATTCGACTTAGTGTCACATGATCGATCGCAACCGCATCACGAAACTGGTCACAGGAACTCACACTGCTTCTCCACAATATTTCATCACCGTGACCGATGAGTTTGTTGCTGAATCGAGAGATCTACGCAGCTGAAGCGTTTCGTACTGATGCTTGTAGATGATTGCCATCAAACGCTCTTTTCCGCGACGAATGTGACTTTTGACGGTATTCAGTGGAATATTGAGTACCTTGGAAATTTCCTCGTACTTCATGTCGTCAAAATAGTGCAGTGTGAGGACCGTTCGATACTGCTCGTCGAGTTGCAGTATAGCCTGACGCATCTCGTGCTGCATCTCGGACAGTATCACTGCCGACGGCGGATCAACCTGCCGGTCGTCATCGACGATTTCGGCGACCGGATCAGGCGCGTCGTCGGTGGTCGGGGCGGACAGCGCCGGGCGGACGCGCCGACTGCGCCGGCGCAGTTCATCGCGACCGAGGTTGATCACGAGCCGATAGAGCCAGGTGCTGAAGCGGCTGTCGCCGTTATACTGGGGGAGCACGCGCAGCAGCCGGATGAAGGCCTCCTGGGTGAGGTCCTCCGCATCGGCGGGATCCTTGACGACGCTCATGGCGATGCTGTAGACATAGTTCTGATAGTACGACATCATCTCGGTGAACGCCGCACGGTCACCACGCTGGGCTCGCAGAATGACATCGCCGGTAATCTCAGCCACCTTCGCTCCCGAGCCTGTCGGCCACTATTCCTCGCGGACAACGCAACTCTCGCACAGAAGAGACGTCGGCGGCGGGCATTTGGTTGCAGGCGCGACGAAGGCGTGGGCTGGCGTGGGATGCGCGCGAGCGGCCGGGCGGCGCGCCTGGCATCAGCCGCGCGCCGGCATACCGTGAGGATGGCATCGCGCAGCAGCGTGCCGAAACCACCGCGGCTGGCGCCACACGTGACGCCAGCCGCCAGCATTGTCCTGACCCCTGCGCCGCGCCGGCGCGCATGCGTCACTCGGTGATCCACCGATCGACGCTGCGCTCGTGCTGCAGCAACTCTTCCGGCCGGAAGAACAACCCGACCTCCTGCTCGCCATTCTCCGGCGAGTCCGACGCGTGGATCAGATTTCGGCCGATATCCAGCGCCAGATCGCCGCGGATCGTGCCGGGAGCCGCCTTGACCGGATTGGTCGCTCCGACCATTGAGCGCACGACCTCGATGACGCTCTTCCCGCTGACGGCGATGACAACGACCGGACCCGACGTGATGTAGTCGACCAGGCCGGCAAAAAATGGCTTGCCTTCGTGCACGCCGTAGTGGCGGCGCGCCAGGGTCGTATCGATGTGCATCATCTTCAGGCCGATGAACTGCAGCCCGCGCTGCTCGATCCGCGTGATGATCGGACCGACGAGCCCGCGCTGAAGCGCATCGGGCTTGAGAATGATCAGTGATCGTTCCATCATGGCTCCTGACAAACACTGCGACCAGGGATCCATCCGGTGGAGGGCTACCCTTTCCCGCCCGCGCGGGCATAGGCGTCGACGGCTTCGCGGATGCGCCCGGCGCGGGCGTATGCGTCGCCCAGAATGCGCGAGAGCTTCCGCCGTGCCGCGGTATCGGTGGTATCGCGACAGAGTTCGTTGAGTTCGTCGATGACATCATCGGATGCCAGACCGAGCCGCAGCAACTCTCGATACTGCTCGATGGCGATCTCGATTCGCCCGAGGTGGACGGCAGCGCGCGCGACGCCGAGCCGCAGCGATGCATCGTACGGCGATGCCGCAATCAGACGCAACACCTCGCTGAGTGGATCATCGGCATCCCCGGCTGGTGCGTCGTCTGCGATCGGAATCCCCGGACGCGTCGGCGTGTCGTCGGGTGGCGACATGCCTGGCACGGGGACCCGGTGCACGACCGGCGGCACCACGCGCCGCTCGTCGGCGACCGGCGGCACCACGCGCCGCTCGTCGGCGACCGGCGGCACCACGCGCCGCTCGTCGGTGGCTGGGGTCGCACGGGGCGGCGGGGTGATCGACGGCGGTGACGGGCGTTCGCTCGTCGTTGGCCTCGTCGATGGCGGCGGCGCATCCGGCAGATGATCGCCCAGCGGTGGCACCCGCATCGTCGGCAACGGCGTCGGGCGATCCGGCTCGATCACGACCACCTCATCGCCATCGCGAATCTCGATGCCGCTCGCGTTGAGAAACCGGCAGATCTGGTCGATGCGTTCGAGCTCGGCTTCGGCATTGTCGACGATGGCGATGACATCGGCAATATCGATGAACCCCTGCAGCCGGCCCAGCGTCACGAGCTGCGAGACGGCGGTATCGTACCGCGTCGACTCGGGGCGCGTCGGCTCAGCGCGCGCCGCGTCGGGGCGCGTCGACCGCGACCGCTCGCGCGTCGTCCTGCGTGGCTGTGATGGCGTGGCGACCGGGGGCGGCGCTGGTGGCGCCGGATCGTCGGGCCAGCGCACGGCTGCGTCGGGCGCTGCGTCGGGCGATTCTGCCGTCGGGGGCTGTGGCGGGCGTTCGGCCGGACGGGCTGCGAGCAGTTCGGCCAGCAGCGAGTCTGCGTCGAACGCATCGGCGGCCGGTGCCGCTGGCACGACTGGCCGTCGCGCCGCGGCAGCGGTGCCCGGGGCGTATACCGCAGCGTTGGCAGTGGGCGTCTCGAGCGTTCGTGTGGGCTGCAATGCGTCATCGGGCGGGGGCGTCGCCCAGCGCTGCTCATCCCACGCCTCGACCAGCGGATCGACTGCGCGCTGCGGCGGGATGCGATCGAACAGCGTTCGCGCCACCTGGAGGTACGGATCCAGCGCGAGCGCACGTTCCCAGCACCGCTCGCCCTCGACGCTGCCGTGGGCCATCTCGAGGAAGCCGACGATCAGATTCGCCTTGAGCAGATCGGCGTGATGCGTCAACACCTCGCGACAAAACCGGAGCGCCTCGGCTTCGTCTTCGTTGCGCCACAGTGCCTCGGCGAGCGCGGCATGGATGTCGAGGCGGTCGGGCGCCTCGTTGATGACGTGCTGAAACTCGCTGATGGCCTGCGGGAGCATGTTGCCCCGCGCGTAGAGGCGCGCCAGCCCGGCGCGGCTCAGCCGCAGTTGGGCATATTCATTGCCCCAGGCGTCGGCGTAGAGCCGCAACAACTGATTGCGCAGCTCCGCAAGATCGGGCTTGATCTCGAGGGCGAGCTCGAATGCGGCGATCGCCTGCGGGACCTCGTTGCGGCGTTCGTGGGTGATCCCCAGGCTGACCCGTGCCGGGATATTCTCGGGATCGGCGCGCAATACCGTCTCGAATGCAGCCTGTGCGTCCTGCAGGTTGCGCGAGGCGAGATGTGCTTCACCGATGATTCGATGAACATCAAGATTGTGCGGGTGGGACACCAGGATGTGTCGTGCGAGCCCCATGGCACGATCGACATCGCCGCTCTCAAGCCATTGCCGCGCTTGATCACACGCCACCTGCAGGCTCACGCTCGCCATGCCGATCCTCCGGAACCCCGTGAGACGGACGATGCACCGCGCCGGGTCGGACACGTGTGCCGGCGGGTACAGGCGCGCTCAACTTCACGAGGCATGTCAGCGGCTCATTCCGTGTGACAGTATATCGTACTATCGCGCAGTGGGCAAGATGGGATGCGATGACGGGTGTGATTTTGCCGGGGAGTGCCGGGCAGCGGCTGGTGGTGATGCAACTGCCGTGGTGCGCCGGATCAGGAGGCGATCATCGGCGTGGCTATGCCTGCTCAGGCTGGTCGGGGCGACTGGATTTGAACCAGCGACCTCCTGAACCCCATTCAGGTGCGCTACCGGTCTGCGCTACGCCCCGACTGCGCGTATTGTAGCCGCTGCCGCCTGGTCTGTCAACTTCCGCCCGGACTGGCCAGGGCGCCGTCAACGCTGTCGTAGCCTTGCCTCGGACGCTGTGCTCTGTGTGCTGCTGGTGGCTTCGCCGCCAGCAGCACACAGACACGAATACGCGGGGAGGTGTTGAGATACCGCCGCGAGCCTGGCCAACGACAGCGCCTGGCGCTCGAGCCCTGGCCGGGCATCCCGCAACGCCTGGACGAGCGTTTGCCGCATCAGGATGCGTTACCCCGTGCCTCGACCGAAAAAACCTATCCCCGTGAGCCTGCGCCTCCACCGGAGGTGACGCTGACCTGGCCCTGCGGACCGGCCTGATCTGGTGCGGCGTGCGACGGGGCGCCGTCGCGCCACGGCGGCGACGGCGCCGGTGGGTCGGGCCGAGCCGGCCCGTGCGCCCGGCCCCGGCACCCTGTGCTAGACTGCCACCGGCAATCAGTGGCCGACGACGGCGTGCGATCGGCCATGATGCCGCCGGTAGCGCGAGGAGCAGTGCATGACTGAGCATCCATACACCGTCGTCGATGTCTTCGCCGACCAGCCGTACCACGGCAATCCGCTGGCTGTGGTGTCACGCGCCGGTGGGGTGAGTGCTGCGGCGATGCAGCGTTTTGCCAGTTGGACCAACCTGTCGGAGACGACCTTCATCGTCCCACCGACGGATGCGGCGGCTGATTATCGGCTGCGTATCTTCACACCGCAGCAGGAGTTGCCATTCGCTGGCCATCCGACGCTGGGAAGCTGCCACGCCTGGCTGGCCGCCGGCGGCGTGCCACGGCAGGCCGACATGATCATCCAGCAGTGTGGTGCCGGCCTGGTGCGCATTCGCCGTAGCCCGGACGGCAGACTGGCGTTTGCGGCGCCGCCGCTGCGGCGCGCTGGCCCGCTCGACGCCGCGACCCGTGCGCAGTTGCTGGGTGAGTTGAACCTCGATGACGCGCAGGTTCGTGATGCCGCCTGGGTCGATAATGGCCCGGGTTGGGCGGGGCTGCTGCTCGCCGACACCGCCACCGTGCTGGCGCTGAATCCGGTGCGGGTGAGCCAGCCGGTCGGCGTCATCGGCGCATATCCTGCCGGCGCACCCGCCGCCTTCGAGGTCCGCGCATTCTTCCCGCAGCACGGCTTCGTGCTGGAAGACCCGGTGACCGGCAGCCTGAATGCCTCGCTGGCGCAGTGGCTGATCGGCGCCGGCTATGCACACGCGCCCTATGTCGTCGCCCAGGGCCAGGTGCTCGGCCGGGCCGGGCGCGTCCATATCGCTGGTGATGCGGCCGGGGACATCTGGGTGGGCGGGGCGACGCTGACCTGCGTCCGGGGCACTGTCGTGCTGTGAGGTGCACACATCCGCCGCGCCGGGCCGCCCGGACGGGCGACGATTGACCCGCTGCCCGATTGACCGTATAGTGGGCGGCAGCAACAATACTCGACCGGGTCGCCGACCAGCGGGAGGCAAGGCATGCGATTGACGCCACGCGAGCAAGAGAAGCTGATGATCTACGTCGTCGCCGATCTGGCGCGCCGCCGTCGCGATCGCGGCGTGCGCCTGAATGTTGCCGAAGCCACCGCCCTGATCTGCGAGGCACTGCTCGAGGGTGCACGCGACGGACGGAGCGTCGCCGAACTGATGGAGTTCGGCCGCCATGTCGTCACCCGCGAGCAGGTGATGGACGACGTCCCGGCGATGCTGACGGTCGTCCAGGTCGAGGCCACATTCCCTGATGGCACCAAGCTGATCTCGTGTCACGATCCGATCATCTGAGTTGACCAGCGAGGAGCACGATGGCAGGCGCGACCGACCGTTATCTCCTGGCCGACGAGCCGATCGAGCTCAACGCCGGCCGGCCGACCGTCCGCGTGATGGTGGCCAACACCGGCGACCGGCCGATCCAGGTGGGGTCCCACGTGCATTTCTTCGAGGCCAACCGTGCGCTGCTGTTCGAGCGCGCCCGGGCCTTCGGCATGCGCCTCAACATCCCCGCCGGCCTGGCCGTCCGGTTCGAACCAGGCGACGAGCGCGAGGTCGAGCTTGTCACGCTGGGCGGTGAGCGCCAGGCCCACGGCTTCAATGGGCTCACCAACGGCGAGACGACGGGCGATGCTGCGCGGGAGGCGGCGCTGCAGCGCGCCCATGCCGCCGGATTCCGTGGCGCACGGCCCGGCTGATCAGGAGGACCCATGACGCGGATCTCGCGCCGCCAGTATGCGGCATTGTATGGCCCGACCGTCGGCGATCGGGTGCGGCTCGCCGACACCGATCTGCTGATTCAGATCGAGCGTGACCTGCTGACCCATGGCGACGAGGCGGTCTTTGGCGGCGGCAAGACGATCCGTGACGGCATGGCGCAGTCGACGCGCACCAGCCGCGAGGGTGCGCTGGATCTGGTGATCACGAACGTCATCGTGCTGGATCCGCAGATCGGCGTGGTCAAGGCGGACCTGGGCGTGCGCCACGGGCGCATCGTCGGCATCGGCAAGGCCGGCAATCCGGCAGCGATGGATGGCGTCAGCCCCGATCTGGTGATCGGCCCGGGCACCGAGGTGATCGCCGGCGAGCATCTCATCGCCACGGCCGGGGCGATCGACAGCCATATTCACATGATCGCGCCGCAGCAGGTTTACGAGGCGATCTCGAACGGCGTCACGACGATGATTGGTGGTGGCACCGGCCCGGCCGATGGCACGAATGCGACGACCTGCACGCCGGGGCCGTGGTATATCGCCCGCATGCTCGAAGCCGCCGAGGCGCTGCCAGTCAACTGGGGACTGCTGGGCAAGGGCAATTCGAGCCGGCCCGATGCGCTGCGCGAGCAGATCGAGGCGGGAGCGTGCGGCCTGAAAGATCATGAGGATTGGGGCACGACGCCGGCGGTGATCGATTGTTCGCTGCGCGTGGTCGATGAGTACGACGTGCAACTGGCGATCCATACCGACACGCTCAATGAGAGTGGCTTCGTCGAGGACACCATCGCGGCGATCGCGGGGCGTGCGATCCACACCTACCATACCGAGGGTGCCGGTGGCGGGCATGCGCCCGACATCATCAGGATCGCGGCGCTGCCGCACATCCTGCCCTCCTCGACGAACCCGACACGACCCTATACGGTCAATACGCTGGCCGAACACCTCGACATGCTGATCGTGTGCCATCACCTCAATCCGGCGATCGCCGAGGATGTCGCATTTGCCGAGAGCCGCATCCGCGCCGAGACGATCGCTGCCGAGGACGTGCTGCATGATCTGGGGATCATCTCGATGTATTCGTCGGATTCGCAGGCGATGGGACGGGTGGGCGAAGTCGTGACGCGCGCCTTCCAGACCGCCGACAAGATGCTCAAGCAGCGCGGCCGGCTGCCCGAAGAGCGTGGTGCGAACGACAACCGGCGTGTACTGCGCTACCTCGCCAAGCTCACCATCAATCCGGCGCGAACACACGGCATCGCCCACGAGGTGGGCTCGCTCGAACCCGGCAAACTGGCCGACATCGTGCTGTGGGATCCGGCATACTTTGGCGCCAAGCCACGGTTGATCATCAAGGGCGGCATGATCGCCTGGGCGCCGATGGGCGACCCCAATGCCTCGATTCCGACGCCGCAGCCGGTGTTCTACCGGCCGATGTTTGGCGCACTCGGCCGCGCCAGCACCCACACATCGGTCACGTTCATGTCGCAGGCCGCCATCGATCTGGGCGTGCCGCACCAACTTGGGCTGCAGCGGCGCTGCGTGGCGGTGCGCGGGTGTCGCACGGTGGGCAAGCGCGACATGGTGCTGAATGATGCCACGCCACGCATCGACGTCGATCCGGAGACGTATCAGGTGCGAGTCGATGGGGTGCTGGCGACGTGCGCGCCGGCCGAGCGCCTGCCATTGACGCAGCTGTACTACATTGTGTGATGAGCCATGCGCATCCGTCATCTGACTGCCGCCGACAATGTTGCCGCCGATGGCACGCTGATCGACCCGCTGGCGGTGCGCCACGGATTGGTCGTGGGGGGGCGCATCGCCGATCTCGCCGGGCTGATCGATCCGCAGACGCACCTGAACCGCGATTTCATCGCGCACCGCCTCGATGATTGCCTGGTCGCCGAGGCGCTGCAGATCGGCGCGGCGGTCGTACGCGACGACGATCGCTTTGTCATGGCGCATGCGGCGGCATCGGCGTATCAGGCGCGGGGCCCCGTGGCGCAGGCGGCCGCACGCAGCGCATGGCGGGCACGCCTCGGCAGCCGCGAGGCTGGCGATGTCTGATGCGCTGCGCCTGGCGCTGGCGCTGCAACTGGGCGATTCGGCGTTCCCGGGCGGCATGTACACCCAGTCGCATGGCCTCGAGCTCCTGGTCGAGGAAGGTCTGACGGGATTTGCGGCGTTCCACGAGGTGATCGAGTGCTACCTGCTCGATGCCGCGGCGACCTGCGAGGCCGTGGCGGCGCGGCATGTGGCGCTGGCGGCGGTGGATCACGATCTCACGCTGGTGGGGGCGATCGACGAAGCGCTCGATCTCGTGCGCCTGCCCAGCGAGGTCCGCCTCGCCTCGCGACGGTGTGGCGGTCGCATGCTCGAACTGGGGATGCACCTGTTTCCTGATGATCTGCGACTGGCGCGCTACCGCGCGTGCGTCGACGCCGCCACATCCCCTGGCCACCAGACGGTCGCGATGGCGCTGCTGGGGAGCGCTGCCGGCCTGACCGCCGACGAGATCGTGGTCGTTGAGCTGCATAATCTGACGACGAGCCTGATCAGTGCGGCGGTGCGCCTCGGGGCGATCGATTACCTGCTGGCGCAACGCCTGGCGCTGGCGTGTCGGCCGCTGATTGTGGCCGCTGCTGCACGTGGCGCGGCGCTCGACTGGCGGGCGATGCATAGCAGCGCGCCGCTGCTCGAGATCGCGCAGCTACGGCATGCAACGGCGAGCTCGCATCTGTTCGTCAGTTGAGCGGAATGCGAGACGGGCGGCGTGTGCCTCCGCCCCCCGTCCTTCGTGTCTTCGTGCCTTCGTGT
>JAGWYG010000223.1 GCA_018969485.1 Chloroflexota bacterium | reverse complement strand
AACTGGAAATTGATTTTATGGAGGTCGATATGAATAATCTCACTAGGCGCTGTCCCATATGCGGGAGCAGCGAGGTGATCGTGACGCGTTTCCGATGCGGCGCGTGCGATGTGAGCGTGCAGGGCGGCTTCGTGCCGGAGCGTGGGGCGTTTGCGGCGCTGAACGCCGAGCAGATGCGCTTCGTGGAGGTGTTCGTCAAGTGCGAAGGCCGGCTCAACCGGATGGAGGCGGAGCTGGACATGTCGTATCCGACGATTCGGGCGCGCCTGACGGAGATCATCCGTTGCATGGGGTACGAGCCCGGGCGAGAGGAGCAGGAGCAGCCGCGGCGGCGAGCGCTGAGCGAGTCGGAGCGGCGGCGCGTGCTCGACGATCTGGAAGCGGGTCGCATCACGCCGGACCAGGCGATGCAGCAGCTGGGTGGATGAGGAGAAATATGAACAATCCAAATACGATTCTGTTCGAGGTGAACGGCGATCTGGAGATCGTCGGCGATGAAGTCGATCAGGCGCAGGTCAAGGGCGATTTGCGCGTCAAGGTGCGGCCGGACGGCGGCGTGCTGGTGAGCGGAGGGGGTGGTCTGGTGCGGGTGCCGCGTGCGGCGGCGCTGCACGTGGCGATGTGCCGGGCGCTGCGCGTGAGCAACCTCGACGGTGCGCTGCACATCGCGCGCGCGAAGCATGACGTGACGCTGCGCGATGTGGCGGAAGTGCGCGGCGAGCGGCTTGATCGCGGGCTGGACGCCGAGCGCGTGCGCGGCGCGCTGAACGTTCAAGCGGTTGGCGGCGGGCTGCGCGTGCGTGAGGTCGATGGATCTCTGAATTGTCGCGCCGTGGGCGGCGGCGCCGTCGTCGGCGCGATGCGGGGGGCGGTTCACCTGGAGAACGTCGGCGGGAATCTGACGATCGAGGGGGAGGTCGGCGAACTGCACGTGGGCAACGTCGGTGGGGCGTTGGGCGCGGCGGATGCGACGTTGACGGGCAGTTTCACGTTGAACGTCGGCGGCAGCGCCTCGCTGAAGATCGCGCCGCGCGCGGATGCGGAGATCGAGCTGCGCGCCGGCGGCAGCGTCGACTGCATGGTGACGCCGGATGCGGACGCTGTGTTCACGTTGTCCGACGGCAGCGGCCGGCGGAAGGTGCGCGTCGGCGGCGGGGCCGGGCGCGTGTCGATTCAGTGCGGCGGCCGCGCGAAGGTGCGCGGCGTCGAGGGTGAACCACTGCCGAGCGAATCCGGCGCAGATGCGCCGCGGCGTGGGTGGTTCGACCGGCTGATTCCGCCCGCGCCGCCGATTCCATCTGTGCCGCCCGCGCCGCCGTCCGGTGGACCGAGCGGCGAAGAGCGCATGATGGTGCTGCGCATGCTGGCCGACAAGAAGATCACGGTCGAGCAGGCCGACAAGCTGCTGGCGGCGCTCGGATGAACGCGGCGACGATTCCGGCCGGCGGGCCATGGCGGTGGCGCTTTTTCACGTTGTGGACGGCGCAGGCGCTGTCGCTGTTCAGCAGCTCACTGGTGGGTTTTGCGCTGGTGTGGTGGCTGACGATGACGTCGGGGTCGGGGACGGTGCTGGCGGGCGGCGTGCTGGCGGGCATGCTGCCGCAGATGTTGCTCGGGCCGGTGGCGGGCGTGCTGGTGGATCGGCACAGCCGTCGGCTGATCATGGCGGCGTCGGACGTGGGCACGGCCGTGGCGACGGCGGCGCTGGCGTGGCTGTTCGC
>JAGWYG010000222.1 GCA_018969485.1 Chloroflexota bacterium | reverse complement strand
GCGCAGCCAGTCGATCAGCCCACGCAGCTTGGCGTCCGGCAGGTGGCGCGACTGCTCCGCGACCGCCTGCATGCGATCGAGGATGTCCTGCTCATGGCGCCAGCATGCCGCAGCCGCGGCATCGTGGGGGGGGGGGGCGGCAGCTTCGGCTGTGGCGGTGACGACCGCGACATCGGTCGCGTCCTCGGCGTCCTGCATCTCGGCAGACCACTCGGCGCGCTCATCGTCGGCATCGGGCGCGGTGGTGAAGTGCCGCGCCCGCTCGTCGGCCGCGGCTGACGTGGCGGCTGGCGCCTGCCCCTGTCCCCACTGGCGTGCCACCGTCGCCCGATGCACCTTCAGGCTGCGGGCAAATGCCTCGATCGAGGAGAGCAGCCGCTGCTGCAGGCCCACGACGAGCAGACCGGCGGCGGCCTGCGCACGGGCCGGGGCCTGCGCGAAGCGCTGCTCGCGCGCCGTGCGGTACTCGTCGAGCAGCCGCGACAGCACCAGCTCGGGCGCGTCGTCTGGCAGTCCATCGATGTCGATGCGTCTGACGACGCGCTGCGGGAACCCGCCCTGCACCGCGCGGATGTCCTCCTTGAGCCGACGCACCATCACGTCGTCCAGCGACTTCCTGGCATCCTTGCCGCGCACCGCGACGCCGCGCGTGAAGCGATACGGATCGAGCAGCTCGAGCAGCGTGGCGAAGCTGTTCGAATGACCATTGTGCGGCGTCGCCGAGAGAAACAGGCGGTGCTCGAAACGGCCGGCGAGGTCGCGCACCGCACGGGTGAATCGGCTCTCGATGCCGTAGCGCCCGCCGCTCGCGGGAGCCGCATGATGCGCCTCGTCGAGGATCAGCAGGCTGCCGGGCAGCAGCGACCCGAGCCATTCACGCATCGGGTCAGCGTACACCGGATCGATCAGCAGCCGATGCGACACCAGAAACCGGCTGTGCGTCCGCCACGGATTGACGCCGAAGCCACGCTCGCGACGCATCCGGGCCAGATAGGCGCGATCGAGCAGTTCGAACACCAGGCCGAAGCGTTCTTCGAGCTCGGCCTTCCATTGTTCGAGCACCGACGGCGGCGCGGCGACGACGATCGTCCTGACCTTCTTGCGCAGCAGCAGTTCGCGCGCGATCAGCCCCGCCTCGATCGTCTTGCCGAGCCCGGTGTCGTCGGCGATGAGCAGCGTGACGCGTGGCAGCCGCAGCGCCTTGCGCAGTGGCTCCATCTGGTAGGCGTCGATGGTGATCCCGGCGCGGAATGGCGCCTGAAAGAGCGATGGATCGGTAGCCGTGACGCAATTCCACCGCAGCGTGTGCAGAAATGCGGCGAACTGCCGCGGCGCATCGAAGCCCCGGGCGGCGAGCTGCTCCCAGCCCTCCGCCTGCAGGATCCTGCGATCGAGCTCGTACTCCCAGTACACCTCCAGCACCTGGCCCTGGGCGTCATCATCGGCGCCGGCGAGCTGTACCAGCGTCGGCTGGCCGGGCATCGGTGCCGCGACGACATCTTCGACCAGCCAGCGCCGCGAACGGACCTGCACCAGATCGCCCGGTGTGGGTGCGTGCAGCGGCAACGCACGCGACGATGCATGCATGTGGCTCAACGAGTACCTCCCGACGTGTCGCTGGATCTCGCCCGCCGCTCTCCAAATGTCTGCTATGCGCACGCATCACGCCATATGCATGTGTCATGCCAGGATCAGGTGCGGATCAGGCATCATTCTACACGAATCCTGTCATCG
>JAGWYG010000118.1 GCA_018969485.1 Chloroflexota bacterium | reverse complement strand
CGCCCCTTCGTGCCTCCGTCTCTTCGTGTCTTCGTGCCTTCGTGTGAGCCCGTCTCCCGTCTCCCGCCCCTTCGTGCCTCCGTCTCTTCGTGTCTTCGTGCCTTCGTGTGAGCCCGTCTCCCGTCTCCCGCCCCTTCGTGTCTTCGTGTCTTCGTGTGAGCCCGTCTCCCGTCTCCCGCCCCTTCGTGCCTCCGTGTCTTCGTGTCTTCGTGTCTTCGTGTGAGCCCGTCTCCCGCCCTTTCGTGTCTTCGTGTGACGCCCAGGAACCGCGATCCCGCTATAATGGATGGCGGGGCTCCACCATATGGGAGTCCGGGACTGAGGTGCCATCATGGCTGAACACACCATCACCCTGCCCGTCAGCGGCATGACCTGCGCGAGCTGCGTGCGGCGCGTCGAGCGCGCGCTGCGCGGCCGCGACGGTGTCGCCGACGTGCGCGTCAACCTCGCCAGCGAGCATGCCGATATCGCCTACGACGCGGCGCAGACCGACGCCAGCCAGCTGATCGCGGCGGTCGAGCACGCCGGATACGGCGTGATCACCGAGCGCATCGAGCTACCGATCAGCGGGATGACCTGCGCGAGCTGTGTGCGGCGCGTCGAGCGCGCCCTGGCCGCCCAGCCGGGCGTCCTCGAGGTGAGCGTCAACCTCGCCAGCGAGCAGGCGCTGGTGCGCGGCATCCCGACGATGACCGATGCCGCCGCATTGCGCCAGGCGGTCGAGCGCGCCGGCTACGGCGTGATCGCGCTGCCGGACGGCGATGTCGTCGATGCCGAGGCGCGCGCACGCGCCGCCGAGAGCGAGGTGCGGCGCCGGACGCTGATCCTGGCGCTTGGGTGCGCGGTGCCGCTGTTCGTCACATCGATGGCGCGCGACTTCGGCCTGATCGCGCCGCTGCTGATCGGCGCCGGCGTCACGATGGCCGCCAGCATGCCCGGCGCCGGCATCGGTGAGCTGATGCACCACATCGCCGCCCGCGACGACCTGTGGAACTGGCTGTTCCTCGTGCTGGCGACGCCGGTGCAGTTCATTGCCGGACGCGACTTCTATCGCCATGCCTGGAGTGCGCTGCGCGCCCGCACCGCCAACATGGACACGCTGGTGGCGCTGGGCTCATCGGTGGCGTACGGCTACAGCGCCGTGGTGCTGTTCGCCGGCAGGGCCGGTCACGTCTACTTCGAGACTGCCGCGCTGATCATCGCGCTGATCCTCGTCGGGAAGTATCTCGAGGCGAGCGCCCGCAGCCGCACCGGCGCCGAGCTGCGCGCCCTGATCAACCTGCAGCCGCGCCAGGCGCGCGTCATCCGCGGCGGCGCCGAAGTCGACGTGCCGGTGGCAGCCGTGCGCGCCGGCGAGATCGTCGTCGTGCGCCCCGGCGAGCGCATTCCGGTCGATGGCACCATCCTCGGCGGCACCACCAGCATCGATGAGAGCATGGTCACCGGCGAGAGCATGCCGGTGGCCAGGGGGCCGGGCGACCGGTTGATCGGCGCGACGGTGAATGGGGCGGGCGCATTGCAGATGCGTGCCGAGCGCGTCGGCGCCGAGACGGTGCTGGCACAGATCATCCGGCTGGTGCGCGATGCCCAGGGCAGCCGCGCGCCGGTACAGCGGCTGGTCGATGAGATCTCCGCCGTGTTCGTGCCGGTGGTGCTGCTGATCGCCGTCGCGACATTCCTCGCGTGGTGGCTGATCGGTGGCGTGCCGCTCGATCAGGCGCTGCTGTTCGGCACGGCAGTGCTGGTGATCGCATGCCCGTGCGCGCTGGGCCTGGCGACGCCCACCGCGATCATGGTGGGCACCGGCGTCGGCGCGAGCCATGGCCTGCTCATCCGCAATGCGGCCATCCTCGAGCGCGCGGCCGCGATCGACACGGTGGCCTTCGACAAGACCGGCACGCTGACGCGAGGCCGCCCGGCGGTGACCGAGGTGGTCGGCGTGGGCATGCGCGACGATGCGGTGCTGGCGCTGGCGGCGGCGGTCGAACGCAGCAGCGAGCATCCGCTGGCGGCGGCGATCGTGGCGGCGGCGCAGCAGCGCGGCGCGCTGCCGGCGGCTGCGGCGGATGTCCAGGCACAGGTGGGCCAGGGGGTCAGCGGCATGCTCGACGGCGTGCCGGTGGTGGTGGGCGCGCCGTCGTTCGTGGCCGGTCGCGGCTGCGATCTCGCCGCGCTCGACGCCGACATCGAGCGCATCCAGCGCGCCGCACAGACGGCGGTGGTGGTGGGTCGCGGGCAGCAGGCGGTGGGGGTGATCGGCATCGCCGACACCGTGCGCCCCGACGCCGGTGCGGCGCTGGCGGCGCTGCGCGCCAGCGGGTTGCGGCTGGTGCTGGTCACCGGTGATCATCCGCAGACGGCCAGCGCCATCGCGGCGGCAGTCGGCATCGTCGACGTGCATGCTGGCATGCGGCCCGAGCAGAAGGTCGAGGTGATCGCCCGGCTGCAGCAGGACGGGCGCCGGGTGGCGATGGTGGGAGACGGCATCAACGATGCGCCGGCGCTGGCGCGGGCGGACATCGGCATGGCGATCGGCACGGGCACTGATGTGGCGATCGAGGCGGCCGACGTGACGCTGGTGCGCGGCGAGCTGCACAGCGTGGCGCGGGCGATCCGGCTGAGCCGGGCCACGCTGCAGACGATCCGCTGGAATCTGTTCTGGGCGTTCATCTACAACGTCGTTCTGATCCCGGTGGCGGCGGGCGCGCTGTATCCGGCGTTCGGCATCAAGCTGGATCCGGTGCTGGCGGCGGCGGCGATGGCGTGCAGTTCGGTGTTTGTGGTGACGAACAGCCTGCGGCTGCGGCGCGTCCGGCTGGAGCACGCCGGGCCGGCGGCGGCGTGAGGCGGCACTGGTGCGTGGCCGTGGGCCGCGCACCAGCCCGATGGCGGTGATGCGTCAGGATGCCAGTGGCTCGCGGCGCCACACCGCGCGCCGCGCGCTGTTGGCGAGGTACTGCGCCGTGCCGCGCCATCCCCACGGCCGGCCATCGGCCACGGTCGTGCCGCGCAGCAGCGCCTGCTTGAGCTGCCGCGCCGTGCTGCCATGAAACCGCGTGCAGCCCCGGCCGATCATCGCGGCGTGGTGGGCATCGCTGCCCGCCACCGGGCAGAGCGCCAGCGCGCGGGCCAGCGCCGCGGCGCGCCGGTTCATGCCGGCCAGCGGCAGCGCGGCGTTGAACGTCTCGACGCCATCGAGCGCCCAGTCGCCGCCCGCGACCACCGCGCGCGTGCGCACCAGTTCGCCCGCCGAGTCGGTGAGCCAGTCGTACGGGTGTGCCACCACCGCCACGCCGCCCTGGGCGTGCACCGCGCGGATCGATGCCGCCATCGACGCGCCGGGGGCGATGCGCCGCTCGAGGAACAGGCCGAGCAGGTGCCCCTCGGCGGTGCTGATCTCTTCGCCGATGATGATCTCGAGGCCGTGACGCTGGCCGAGCTCGCGCGCCTCGCGCGCCCCCTCGATCGTGTCGTGGTCGGTGATCGCCACGATCAGCCGCCGCGGCATCGCCGCCAGCAGATCGACGATCTCGGCCACGCTGCTGTGGCCGTCACTCCAGGATGTATGCACGTGCAGGTCAGCGGCGCCCGCGAAATACGACATGGCCGAGTGCCCTCCATCGTTGCGCGCGGCGCTGGGCCGCGGCGTAGTGCCCGAACAGCTGGTCCATCACGACATCCCACGAGCGTCCCTCGGCGGCACGCCGCCCGGCAGCGCCCAGCGCCCGACGGCGCACGGCATCCCGGTAGAGGCCATCGGCCTGCTGCCACAGCATCGCCGCGTCGCCCGGCGCAAACAGCTCGCCGTCCACGCCGGGGCGCAGGATGTCGGGCGCACCACCGGTCGCGGCGGCGACCACCGGCAGCCCCGAGGCCATCGCTTCCTGCACCACCTGGCCGAAGGTATCGGTATCCGACGGAAAGATGAACAGGTCGGCGCTGGCGTAGGCGGTGGCGAGCCCGGCGCCGCGCAGGTAGCCGGTGAACCGCGTGCGCGTGCCGGCCAGCCGCCGCTCGAGCGCCGGCCGGGCCGGGCCATCGCCGACGATCACCAGCGGCCGCTCGGGCGCACGCAGCGCCAGGTCTGCCAGGAGATCGACGCGCTTTTCGGCGGCGACCCGCCCGACGTACAGCATGATCGGCGTGTCATCGTCGATGCCGAGCGACTGCCGCCAGGCGCTGCTGCGCAGCCGCGGATGGAACCGCTCGGTGTCGACGCCGCGACCCCACAGCCGCAGGCGGCGGAAGCGCTCGCGCCGCAGCTCGGCGGCAGTCGCGCGCGATGGACATAACGTCAGCTGACAGCCGTTGTGGATCCAGCGCAGGTAGGCGTACGCCATGCGCCGCAGCGCGCCGAGCCCGTAGTGGTCGCAGTAGCTGGGAATGTTGGTGTGATACGCGCCGACCAGCGGCACGCCGAGCCGGCGCGCCACCAGCCGGCCAGAGATTCCCAGCGCCACCACGCCGGCCAGGTGGATCACATCGGGCGCGAATGCCCGGATCGGCGCGGTGATGCCCGGCTGCGATGGCGTGAGGCGCAGCGCCGGGTAGGGCGGCAGCGGCACGCCCGGCAGGCTGATGATCTGCTGCCCGGCGTACGATCCCGGTGCGCCCGACGGTGCGATCACCAGCGCCTCGTGGCCGCGCCGCTGCATGTACTCCAGCGCGCGGCACAGCGTCGTCACCACGCCATTCACATCGGGCAGAAAGGTCTCGGTGATCACGGCCACGCGCATCGTTCCCCCTCCCCTGCAGGTGTCATGCACCATCGCGGACGCACGCGGGCAGCCAGGTGGCCACATGCTGCATCGTTCCGTAGCATCGCCCGACTGTGTGAAATCCGGATGAACGCCAGGTTATCCGCCGGTGCGGTTGTGTCAACGCTTGCCGCCGGGGCGTGCGCGCTGCAGGCCGCTGGCCGGGCGGCGCGCCGGTGTGTGCCGATGGCGACGGGCCCGCGCCCGGAGGCTACGGTGACGCGCGCGAGGTACGCATGAATCCACCCGAACGCGTCATCCACACCTTGGCGGAGCGCAGCGGCAGCGGTGGGCTCGGGACGGACCTGCCGCCCCGGGCCGTGATGCTCGGGCCGCTGGCCGGGCGGCGCCGCCGGCACGTCGCGTACCGGTGTGGTATAGTTGCGGCGTCGAGACCGCAGCGCATTGGGCCGTGTCCGGAGTCTACGGTGACGCGTGCGAGGTACGCATGAATCCACCCGAACGCGTCCTCATCGGGCGCGAGGACCAGTACACCCTGGTGGAGCGCATCGGCAGCGGTGGGTTCGGCACCGTCTGGCGCGCCAGGCGCAGCAACGGCCAGCCCGTTGCCGTGAAGCAGAGCCATGATCCGGAGGAAGCCCAGCGGTTCGTCCGCGAATGCGCCGTGCTGCGGGATGTGTGGCATGACAACCTGCCGCGCTACCGCGAGGGATTCGTCGACGCGCGTGGCGATGGCTACCTGGTGATGGAATATGTGCCCGGCGAGGACCTGGCCGCGACTCTCAAGCGCCAGGGCAGGCTGGCGCGCGAGGACGTGGTCTACGTCGCGCGGCAGGTGTGCGACGCACTGGAATGCCTGCATACGCGCACGCCCCCGGTGATTCATCGCGACATCAAGCCGGCGAACATCCGGCGTACCGCCGAGGGGCTCGTCAAACTGGTGGATTTCGGCCTGATGAAAGAAGGGCATGGGCCGACGAGCCGGCACGGCTTTACGACAAGTTTTGCACCGCTCGAGCAGTTGCAGTCAGGCCACGGCCCGACCGATGCCCGCAGCGACATCTATAGCCTGGCGACGACGCTGTATGTGCTGGTGACCGGTCGGCCGCCGCCCATGGCGCTGGAGCGAAAGGACCGAATCCCGGATCCGCTGCCGCCGCCGCAATCCGGCGACGACCGGCTCGATGCCGCGATCGTGCGCGGCATGGCGCTCTACCCGGCCGACCGGCCGCAGGATGTGGCCGCGTTCCGGCAGTTGCTGCCGGGCGCTGCAGTGCTGATCGCGCGGCCACCGCCGCCGCCGCCGCCGCCACCCCGGCCCCCCTGGTTGGCGGGTGCTGGCATGGTGGTAGCCGTGGCGGCACTCGCGGCCGTGGTGGCCGTCGGCGGTGCAATATGGTTGTCTGATGCACAGCGCCCGCCCGTGGCGCTGCCCAGCGTGACCGCCACGCCCGCAGCGCCGACCGCCACGCCCGCAGCGCCGACCGCCACGGCAGGGCCGGGGGCGGCTGCAGCCACCGATCGCACTGGCGCCGAGTACGTGGCCGTGCCGCCCGCCTATGGCGTGGCAGCATTCAGGATCATGCGCACCGAGGTAACCAACGCGCAGTACGCGCGGTGCGTCGCAGCGGGCGTCTGCAGCGAGCCTCGCGCGACCACCGAGTACGAGAGGGCCGCGTTCACCGATCACCCGGTGGTGCATGTGACGCGCGCGCAGGCCCAGACGTATGCGGCGTGGGTCGGCGGAGGACTGCCGACGGAGGCGCAGTGGCTACGTGCGTGCCAGGGCGATGACGGACGAACATACCCGTGGGGTGATCAGCAGCCAGACGGTACGCGGGCAAACTACGGTGAGGTCGTAAATGACTCGGTGGCGGTGGGCAGCTATCCGGCAGGCGCCAGTCCGTACGGTGCGTTGGATATGGCCGGCAACGTGCGAGAGTGGGCTGCCGATGGCGACTACGTCGTGCGTGGGGGGGCGTTCGGCGTTGACGCTGGCGAGATAGCGTGCACTGCCCGATTCGAGTTTATTGTCGACAGCGCACTGCGTGGTGTGGGGTTTCGGGTTGCCGCGCCCGTACCGTGATGTACTTCATGGGCTTGACGCTGGTGGCTATGGCACACATGATGACCTCCGGTGGTGACGGATGGCTGGGGCATGCATCACGACAGGGCAGCATGCCCCGGTGGCATCATGCAGACAAACGATCCGTGCAGTCGTCCATGGTGTTCGCAATCGCATCACGTGTAGCACGGTTGTGCTATGCTGCCGGCATCAGCACGGAAGACGGCCAAGGGGGCATGACCATGACCGAAGACCAGATCGCCGATGCCATCATCGCACGGCTGCACCGGTGCGCTGTCAGCACGCGCGATGCAGCGACCGACATCACGACATTTACACGCACTGACGCTGACTGGCACGAGCACCAGCACGCCGAGGAATTCATCGCTGCCGCCACGCGTCACGCCGACACCAAGGCATGGCTGGTGGCCGCGCGGTCGACATCCGTCGACGAGCATGCCGCGCGGTCTTGCCAGCGCATCGACGCGTGCGTGACCATCGCCGGGGCGCCTGACGAAGCCAGCGCCGCACGTCTGTGCTGGTCGGTCAAGCGCTGGGCGCCGAACGTCGACACTCGGGAGGCGTGACCATGACCGACGACAGTAATCAACGCACAGTACGCGCAGTGTGTCTCGGCGGGCGCCCGCAGCGAGCCAAGCGTCACCACCGAGCGCGATGATGCCGCATACGCCAATCACCCGGTGGTATATGTGACGCGCGCCCAGGCGCGGACGTATGTGGCATGGATCGGCGCGCTGCCGACGGAGGCGCAGTGGCTGCGGGCGTGTCAGGGCGATGACCGGCGAACCTACCCGTGGGGCGATCAGCCGCCCGACGAGGCGCGCGCGAACGTTGATGGCGCTGTCGGTCGCACGGCGCCAGTGGGCAGCTATCCGGCGGGCGCGAGCCCGTGCGGCGCGCTGGACATGGCGGGCAATGTATGGGAGTGGGTCGATGATGGCAACGTGCTCGTGCGCGGCGGCGCGTTCGGGAACGACGCAAACTATCTTGCATGTACGACGAGATACGCGGCTGCCGGAAGCGTGGTTCATGACAACGTCGGCTTTCGGATCGTCTCATCGACGCCCTGATGGGATCGCAGAATCCGGCTGGGTGCTGGCTTCGGGTGCCGAAGGCGGCGCAGGTGGCGCCCGCACCGGCGCGGCGGGCTGCGCCGCGCTCAGGCCGCTTCGGCGTCCGGCGGCGGCCCGAGCAGCCGGTCGGTCAGGGCGTGGGCGAGGCGCGTGACCAGGATGCCGAGCAGGAAGCTGATGATGCCGAAGACGATCCGTCGGCGCGTCGCGTAATCCATCGCTTGCTCCATTCGTGACACCGAGTACTCCAGCCACCCGGGCAGACGACACCACCGCCCGGCGGCAGCGCCCGGCGGTGGTGTCACGACGGTGGCGTGCTGGCAGCCGCCCGGCGCGTCACTCCTCGCGACGCATGCCGGTCAGCATCAGCACCCAGTAGAGCAGCTGGCTCACCGCCTGGGCGGCGGCGGCCACGTAGGTCAGCGCTGCGGCGTTGAGCACCGCATCGACGCCCGCGGCCTCCTGGGCAGTCACCAGGCCGTTGCGCTGCAGCATCGCGCGGGCGCGGTTGCTGGCATCGAACTCGACAGGCAGCGTGACGAGCGTGAACACCACGGCGGCGCTCATCAGCGCGACGCCGGCCCACGCGACGCTGACGCCGAGGCCCGAGTTTGCGAAGCTCATCAGCAGCATGCCGCCGAAGAACAGCAGCATGCCCAGCGTCGAGCCGAGGTTGGCCAGCGGCACGATGCCGGAGCGCACGCGCAGCCAGGCGTACCCCTGCTGGTCCTGCGCGGCATGGCCGAGCTCGTGGGCCACGATCGCCATCGCCGCGACCGATGGCTCCTGCGAACCGGACGAGAGCCGGATCACCTTGGCGCCCGGATCGTAGTGATCCGTCAGGTCGCCCGCGACCGACTCGACGCCGACATGCATCAGCCCTTCGTTGCGCATCAGGATGCGTGCGACCTCGGTGCCGCTGACGTTGCGGCCGCTGCGCACCCCGGCGTATTTCCGGTAGGTCGACGAGACCTTCCATTGGGCATAGAGCGAAAACAGGAGTGCCGGAACGGTCAAGATCAGATACAGTACCATCGCTTCCTCTTCCTCGGTCACCGGTGAACCGACTCGCTACCACAGTCTCAGTATAGCAAAGAACGCGATGGTGCGAATGAGAGAGTCATTGGAATCGCCGGGGCGTGGGCGTGGCCTGCCGGGCCGCGTCAGGTGCTGCTGCGCCACACGACGATCGGCTGCGCCCGCGGCCGCACCAGCCGGCGCATCCAGGCGATGCCGAGCACGGCGCCGACGAGCGCGCCTCCGACCAGCGCGACAGACCAGCCGATATGCGTCTTCATCATGGCTCCTCCTTGCGGGCGGGCGTGCCGGGCCCGGCGTCGGCGCACGACCAGCGCACCGGCGCCGGCCCGCACCGCATCGATGCACCGGCATACCGTGGTCACTCTACGGCCGCGGCGGCGTGATCTCGAACTGGGCCAGCGACAACCGCCCGGTCACTTCGCTGGAGAAACCGATGAACGAGAAGCCGTAGCTGTGTACTGCGCCGAGCACCTGGGTGAGCGGCTGCGACCAGTGACTTCGCGGCCAGCTGTGATGCCAGCGCGACTCGTCGTCGGGCAGGAGGAACCGGCTCGGTTCGGTGTGCCACGCTCCGTCGGTGATGGTCAGCGGCCGGCTGTTCAGATGCCAGCGCCCGCCGGCGCCATGCACCCAGAACAGGCAGGTCGCGCCGTCGAGCCGCAGGGCGTCGCCGCGGAGATACACCGACACGGTGGCATTGCGCAGATCGATCGGGTCTTCGTTCACCCAGCCGCGATAGAACAGCAGCGGCAGGATCGACAGGGGCTGCTCCGGCGTGTCGGCGCTCCAGCGGGTGTGATCAGCCCAGACATACCCGGCGCCCGCCGGCCCGCCCTGCCGCTCCCACGTCGTGAGGATGAAGATGTTGCGCCCGCCGGCCACCATGCTCGCATGGTAGTCGTAGGAGCACCAGCCCTCGGGGCCCTTGGCGAACGTATTCCTCAACGCGTCACCGGTCGTGCTGCCCATGCTGCCAATCCCTTCTGATCGCGTCGGCCGCCGCGTGGTGGCCTGGCGCGGGCGCCGCGCCGCTGCCGCCACCATAGCATATGGGTGCAGTTGGTGCAATGCCGCAGCAGCCGCTGCGTCGGCTGATCGGCCGGGGCGGTCGGCGGGCAATCCGGCACGGCATCCGCGACGCGCGGCAGCCAGCGATCTGCCGTATAATGCGCGCCATGGACGTTCGACCAACGCCAACCGACGACGAACTGGCGGCGATCATCGCGTGCATCGTCGCGCCGGCGCCGGCCGTACCGACCGCAGCGCCCGCCGACCGGCCCGCCTGGCGTGCTGCCGCGCGTGCCGGCAGTGGCGACCGCGCCGTCGCGCCGCGCTGGGGCCTGGCCGAGCGGCGCCGTCGCGGCCGGGCGCCCGGGGGCACCGGCTAGCCGTGCTGAAAGGGAAACCGGTGCAGATCCAATCGGTGCTCGTCGCCAATCGCGGCGAGATCGCGCTTCGGGTGATGCGCGCCTGTCGCGAACTGGGCATCCGCAGCGTCGCGGTGTACAGCGACGCCGACCGGGACGCGCTGCACACCGCCTATGCCGACGAAGCCTACCATCTGGGGCCGGCGCCGGCGCGCGACAGCTACCTGGCGATCGGGCGGCTGCTCGATGTCGCGCGGCGGGCCGGCGTCGACGCCATCCACCCCGGATACGGCTTCCTCGCCGAACACGCCGGATTCGCCCAGGCCGTCCACGACGCCGGGCTGATCTTCATCGGACCCACCCCTGCGGTCATGCGCCGCATGGGCGGCAAAGTCGCCGCACGGCGCGAGGCCGCCGCCGCGGGCGTCCCGATCGTGCCGGGCACGCTGGCGCCGCTCGATGATGCCGAGGCGGCCCGCCGCATCGCGCAGCAACTCGGCTTTCCCGTCGCGATCAAGGCGGTCGCCGGCGGCGGTGGCCGGGGCTTCCGGGTCGTCCACGACGACGCCGAGTTCATGCGGGCGCTGGATGCGGCGCAGCGCGAGGCGGCCAGCAGCTTCGGCGATTCTGCCGTGTATCTCGAAACCTACCTGAGCGATCCGCGGCACATCGAGATCCAGGTGCTCGCCGACGCATACGGTGCGGTCGTGCAACTGGGCGAGCGCGAGTGCTCGGTGCAGCGGCGCCACCAGAAACTGATCGAGGAGTCGCCGTCGCCGGGGATC
>JAGWYG010000221.1 GCA_018969485.1 Chloroflexota bacterium | reverse complement strand
CGTCCCCCGTCTCCCTGCCCTTCGTGGCTTCGTGGCTTCGTGTGACGCCCGTCCCCCGTCTCCTTGCCCTGCGTGTCAGTGACCAGTCACCATCAGCGCAGGGCGAAGGCCTCGCCGACGAATTGCCCGGGGCGGGCGCCGAGCGCGCGCAGCTGACGCGCCAGGTCGGTCTGGAGCGCGGGCGGGCCGCAGCAGACCAGCACCAGCCCCTGCGACCAGTCGCCGTCGGCGTCGCGGGCGATGCGCGCGGCATCGAGCCGGCCGGCCTGTGCGCTCACGTGCAGCACGAAGCGGATCGCGCCGAGGCGCTGCAGCTGCATGTGCACCTCGGCGAGATGCACCGCGTCGTCGGGGTGGCGCACGCTCCAGATCAGCGCGCGCGGCGCATCTGCGGGCGCGGCGGCGCGCAGCAGCGCCAGGAAGGGTGTGATGCCGATACCGGCCGCCAGCCAGACTGCCGCGTTCCCGGCGGCGCGCGCCCGTGTGCCGAAGCTGCCGTACCCGCCCTCAAGGCTGATCACCGCGCCCACCGGCACGGCCGCCAGCGCTGCGGTGTAATCGCCCACCGCGCGCGCCGAGATGCGCACGTGGCGGGGGTCGTCGATCGCCGAGAGCGAGAAGGGATGGCGCTCATGCGGTGGTACGGCGGTTCCGCCAGGGACTTGCAGCCAGACGAACTGCCCGGCCGTCGCCGGCAACGGGCGCTCGAGAGTGCAGATGAGGTCGGTGACGCCGCGATGACGCACGACGGCGGTGACCACGCCCCGCCGGGCACGCCGCCGCGGCCCCAGCCAGCCGGCGTCGATCCAGGCGGCGGCGCCGCCGCCGGTGAGCAGCCACAGGTACCAGTCGCCCTGGGCGATGATCGCGTGGGCGCCACCGAGTACGTAGGCGACACCCATCCAGCGGTGGCTGGCGAGCCAGCGCTGGTAGGGCAGGCGCCACCAGAGCGTGATGGCTACCAGCATGATCAGCAGCAGCAGGCCGAGCATGCCGCTGGTGAAGCTGGCGTCGGCGCCGGGCACCAGATACTGCCGGACGACGGCGGCGTCGGGCCATGCCTGCACCAGCAGGACGGCGAGATGGAGCGCCAGCGCCGTCACGGCCCAGCGCCCGACCAGCCCGTGCAGCTGATAGGCACGATCCAGGCCGCCGCAGGCCCGGTCGAGCCAGCGCCAGCGCGTCGCCAGCACGAAGTTCAGCCCGAAGAGCACGAAGCCCCAGAAGCCGAGCGCGGTGCCTAGCTCATACCAGGGATCGCCCTTGTCGGCGCCGCCATGCCATGTGCCCTGGACGATGCGCCAGCGGATGCCGTCGATCAGGGCGCTGCCCGTGAGCGCCAGCATCGCGGCGATGATCGCGACGATTCCGGAGGCTAGTGGTGGGGTGTCGCGCCACCATCGCAGCGCGATCATGCGGATATGTCGATGCATACTGCTTCCTGTCGGCGGCCCCGGGGGCACGCGCCGCGCTGGTGCACGCGGCCACGCTCGCCCGCGGGGCGTCGGCGCTCGGGGGGCTGTGCCCGGGGCATTATACCACCATTGAGACGATTCGCAGATTCGCGGTGCGTGTGCCGCAGCCGCGCTGTCGGGCTGTGCCGGGGCGCGGCAGCGACAGTTGCACGATAAGAACATCTGTGCTATACTGCGCCACGATGCGTGGGCTGGCAGCCTCCGGTCGCCGGAAGCACCCCACAGGGATCGCGGGACGCGCGGCCGGCCCGCAGGAGGGAGGGCGAGCATGACAGCCATC
>JAGWYG010000220.1 GCA_018969485.1 Chloroflexota bacterium | reverse complement strand
TCGGCTCTGCCGGGGCGGCGGTCGGCTCTGCCGGAGCGGCGGTCGGCTCTGCCGGGGCGGCGGTCGGCTCTGCCGGGGCGGCGGTCGGCTCTGCCGGGGCGGCGCCACCACACGCGGCCAGCACGATGGTGAACAGCAGGGCCAGGGCGATGAACGGCTTGCGCATACGAGCGATTCCTCCGGTGTCTGCACGTCGAACCATGTCAGCATCGACATCCTGATCTTCGCCGGGGGATGTTATGCGCAGATGATCTGATGACGACATCGACGTTATCGGCTGATGATCGCTCAGCGCACGCGCCGGCGGGCCAACCACGCCACGCTGCCGGACGCGAGCCGCCGTGATCCATACACCTTCCATACGCGGCGCGGGCCGTGCGTCCGATAGAATGGGGGTATGTATCCACGACATGCCGCGCAGCATCACGTGCTGACTGGAGCAGCCACTGCGTCGGCGTCGCACGACAGGAGTGACCGACGGTGGACAGCAACATCTGGCTGTGGGTTGGCTTCAACGCATTCGTGCTGGCGATGCTGGCCCTCGATCTCGGGGTGTTCCATCGCCATGCCCATCAGGTCTCGATCCGCGAAGCCACCATCTGGAGCGTCGTCTGGATCAGCCTGGCGCTGATCTTCAACGTGGCGCTCGTCGCCTTCTGGAGCCAGTGGTTCCCCGGCAGCGAGTACACCAGCCAGGAGGCCGGGCTGGCGTTCTTCACCGGCTACCTGATCGAGAAGGCGCTGAGCGTCGACAACATCTTCGTCTTTGTGATGATCTTCAGCTACTTCGCGGTGCCAGCCCAGTATCAGCATCGCGTGCTGTTCTGGGGGATCATCGGCGCATTACTGATGCGCGCCGGCATGATTGGTGCGGGCGCCGCGCTGATCAAGCAGTTTCACTGGATCATCTGGGTCTTCGGCGGCTTTCTCATCCTCACCGGCATCAGGATGGCGACCGCGCGCGAGGAGTCGATCGACCCGAACAGCAACCCGGTCGTGCGGCTGTTCCGCCGGATCATGCCGATCAGTGACACCTATGATGGCCAGAAGTTCTTCACCCGGCAGAATGGCATCCGTATGGCGACGCCGCTACTGCTGGTGCTGGTGATGATCGAGACGACGGACCTGATCTTTGCCGTCGATTCGATTCCGGCGATCTTCGCCGTCACCCAGGACCCGTTCATCGTCTATACGTCGAACGTGTTCGCCATCCTGGGTCTGCGATCGCTCTACTTCGTGCTCGGCGGCATCATGCACCTGTTCCACTACCTGAAGCTGGGTCTGGCAGTCGTGCTGGTGTTCGTCGGCGTCAAGATGATCCTGCCGGACCTGAGCCAGGCGCTGATCGGCAGCCAGCTGAAGATCGCGACGCCGACCTCGCTCGGCATCGTCGCCGGCATCATCGTGACGGCCATCATCGCGTCGCTGGTGCGCGCGCGCCGCCGGCAGGCCCACGGCGCTGCGTGAGCGCGCGCCGGTCGCACGAGAGCGGGGTGGGGGCGACGCGGCGGGGCGGCGCGTCCGTCGCCCCGGCCCGTTCCCCGCGCCGCGCGGGAGCGCGGAGCCCGTCGGCATGCGCGCCGGCCCTGCCGGTGCAGGCTGCGGGCCTGTCGTGGGGTGGCGTCCGCGCCGTCAGGCCTCGAGCGGCGGCAGCACCGCATCGTAGCGGGCGAAGATGCGGCGGTACGCCGGCGAGCGGCGCAGCAGCGTCGCATGGCCGCCCGCCGCGACCACACGGCCGCGATCGAGCACGATGAT
>JAGWYG010000219.1 GCA_018969485.1 Chloroflexota bacterium | reverse complement strand
AACGCGTGCGCTACGTGAACACCGTGGTCAAGGAACCGGCGCTCGTCGAAGCATTCGTGGACGGGCGCGAGATCAACGTCGGCGTGTGGGGCAACGGGCGCCCGCGCATGCTGCCGCTGCGCGAGGTCGACTTCTCGCGCATCACAAACCCGCTGCACCGCATGGTCACCTGGGACAGCAAATGGGTGCCGGACAGCCCGGAGTGGAACGCCATGCCGGTGATCACGCAGCCGACCGTGTCCGATGCACTGCGCGCGCGCATCGAGGACGTGGCGCTGCGCACCTACCGCGCGTTCGACTGCCGCGACTACGCGCGCATCGACCTGCGCATCGACGCCGATGAGCAGCCGTTCGTCGTCGACGTCAACCCCAATCCGGACATCACGCCCGACGGCGGCTTCATGGCGGCCTGCGCCGCCGCCGGCTACAGCTACGGCGAAGCCGCAGCGCACATCGTCGACATGGCGGTGGCGCGCCGCAATCGGCGAATGGCGCTGAAGAAAACGACCGCAGACCGCAGACTGCAAACCGCAGATCGTGATCAACCATCGGCGGTCGGCGGTCGGCCGTCGACGGTCGAACTTATCCTCCCATGAACCGCACCCGCTCCGCCCCCGCCTTCGCCGAGCTGATCGATCTGATCGAGATGCGCATGCGCGCGCGACGCATCCCCGGCGTCGCGGTGGGCGTGCTGCACGGCGACGAAGAGTATTACGCCGGCCTCGGCGTCACTTCACTGAACAACCCGCTGCCGGTGACGCCGGACACGCTCTTTCAGTGCGGCTCGATTTCGAAGACGATGCTGGGCAGCGCGCTGATGGCGCTGGTCGACGGCGGGCTGCTCGAGCTGGACGCGCCGATTCGGCGCTGGCTGCCGGCCTTCGCGCTCAAAGATGACCAGGCCGCGCAGCGCGTCACGCTGCGTCATCTGCTGACGCACACCGGCGGCTGGCTAGGCGACCACTTCAACGACTTCGGCTTCGGCGCCGACGCCGTGGCGCGCATCGTCGAGGAGATGGCGACGCTGCCACAGTGGACGCCGCTCGGCTCCACGTGGTCGTACAACAACGTCGGGTTCGCCGCTGCTGCGCTCGTCATGCAGGCGGTGACCGGGCGCGCCTACGAGGACATCGTGCGCGAGCGCGTGTTCGCGCCGCTGGGCATGACGCGCTCGACCTTCTGGCCGACGGAAGTGATGACGCAGCGCTTCGCGGTCGGGCACAACGTCGTCGGGGGCAATGCACAGGTCGCGACGCCGTGGGAGATCGGGCGGGCAAATCATCCGGCCGGCGGCGTAAACACCACCGTGCGCGACCTGCTGCGCTACGCGCGCATGCACGTCGACAACGGCGCACCTGTGCTCAGCCGGCGCGCGGCGCAGGTCATGCGCCGAAGCCATGGCCCGTCGACCGGCCGCTGGTCGACTGGGCTGACGTGGTGGCTGGGCCGGCTGAACACGAAGGCGGACGCGCCGCTGGATCCGGAGGGTGAACTGCTGCTGCACCACGGGGGCGCGACCAACGGCTTCACCGCGCAACTGCGCATCGTGCCGGGTCGGCGCTTCGCCGTCGCCCTGCTGACCAACTCGGACGACGGTTCATCGCTCAACGACGAGGTCAGCAGCAGCGCGCTGCGGTCCATGCTCGGATTGTCGTTCGACGCGGTGACGAAAGAAACGCTCACGCCGGCGCAGCTGCGCAAATACGAAGGCACGTACACCGCGCACCTGGACGCGCAGGATCTGCGCGTGCGCGACGGCA
>JAGWYG010000218.1 GCA_018969485.1 Chloroflexota bacterium | reverse complement strand
CCGAATGAGCGCCAGTTGCCCTGCTTCCGGGGCTCGATTGACCAGCGCGGGCAGGCTATGGAGAACGCCATCGGCGCCCGTGAGGCGCTCCACGCGCGCCGCAGGGTCTGCGTACAGTCGGCGAGCGTCAGGGTTTCTCCCGTCGGGCGGACGAGCACCAGATCCTGTCCCGACTGGCGATGACCGAGCTGCGCGACCGCCGGCAGGTCGTCCAGCTGCAGCAGATCCTCGCCCCCGCTGTCCGCGAGCAGATCGGCGCCGCTACCCGCGGCGAACCGATAGATGTCGTTGCCCGGACCGCCGTCGAGGGTGTCGTCGCCAGCACCGCCGTCCAGGCGATCATCGCCGGCGCCGGCGCGCAGGCGGTCGACAACGTTGCTGCCGACCAGCCGATCGTGTCCCGCGGTGCCCGGTATATCGAAGCCCCGCGCGATCAGCGCCGCGTAGCTCAGGCGCCGGCCGTCGGCGAACTCGATGACCTCCACGCTGCGCGGGCCGCCCAGCACATCCGCGAAATCGACGTTTTCCAGATGGATTTCCGGCGCCTGCGGCCCGGCGGCGAGCAGCACCGAGCCCAACCCGGGGCGGAGCTGCGCGAAATCGAAACTGGCCGGGAGCTTGAGGGTGTTCGGCGCACCGTCGGGATCGTTCAGCAGGACCCGGACCGCGCCGTCCTGCACTTCGTAGCGATCGGCGCCAGCGCCGCCGAAGACGCTCACTTCCGCGCCATCCGGCGCGTCGACGATGACCGTGTTCTGGCCGAGACCGGTAAACACCGTGGTCTCGCCGGCGGCGATCACCCGCACGATGTCGTCGCCGGCACCGGCGCTCACGGTGCCCGCGCGATCTGCGACCAGAAAGTCCGCTGCCGCAGTGCCGGTCAGCAGTTCGCCGGCGAACGCCGGTCGTCCATACAGCACCGCGCTGCTGCCGGTGGCCTCGTCGCGCAGCAGCACATCGTCCAGACCGTCGCCGTTGACATCACCGGCCGCCCGGGCGGCATGGGTCCGTGCATAGCCGGCGCCCGGTTCCGGCCAGGCGAGCAGGAAACCGTTGTGACCGTCCAGCGCGTTGAGGCTCAGGCTGCCGGCGCTCCCGCGCCCGAAAATCACCGCGCCATAGGCCGACCCGCTACCGAACAGGTAGGGCGCGGATCCCAGCCCGAGATCGCCCAGCCCGTCGCCGTTCACATCGCCGAGCGGCGCCAAGGGGCCCCACCCGCTGGCCGCGAGCACGCTGCTCGCGTCGTGGTGCGGGGAGAACACGAGCGGCGGGCATTCGATGACCAGCGCCCGATTGGGCGCGGGAGCCTGAAGCTCAAGCGGCACGGGCGCACCGGGAGCCCCGAAAACCACGGCGAGCCAGGGCCTCGCCGATTCCCCGACCAGCGCCTCGACCGCGAAATCATCGAGGCCGTCGCCGTTGAAATCCGGCAGCCGGGCAAGGCGTCGAATCTGCGCCGCGGCGCCGGCGTCGAGCAGTTCAGGCAGATCCCGGAAATCGTCCGCTGGCTGGTCCCCTGGCGCCGCAACTTCGGTCAGCGCCGCGTAGTGCAGCGTTGCTGGCCAGGCCGCGCGGCTGGCGACCAGACAGGCCGGCGCACCGTCTGCGTCGAGCGGCATGAGGTGCAGGTCGGGCCTGCCGTCGCCGTTGCAGTCCTCGCGCACCGCCGCGAAGCGGGCGACACCGCGGAACCCCGTCAACCAGTCCGGCGCGCCCTCGATGCGGGTAGAGCCCGCCCCGGGTGCGTCACCGACGCC
>JAGWYG010000217.1 GCA_018969485.1 Chloroflexota bacterium | reverse complement strand
ATGGTGGACCCGGCGGCTGCGCAGGCGACGACATCGCGCAGCGAACCGACGCCGTAATCATCCGTGTTCGTCACGATGTTCGTTGCGATGGTGGAGGAGCAGTTGTTCAGGCGACCGAAGGCGGGTGCAGCGATGCCGGCGGCGGTGATGGTGATGGGATAGGAGCCGATGGCATTGCCGGCTGTCAGGGACACGGTTGCCCAGCCCTGTGCATCGACCAGGCCTGTGGTGCGGCTGGGCGAGAGGGATGGGCCGGCGGTGGGTGCGGCGACGTACAGCACGCCGCCGGGGCCGAGGGGTTCGCCATTGCTGCTGGTGAAGCGCGCCACGAGCGGCGCTGGAAAGGTCATATTCGCGGTGCTGGCTTGCACTGTGCCGCCCTGGACGGTCATGGCGAAGCCGCCGCGCGACTCATAGGCGCCGACGTCGCAGGTGCCGACGCGGGACAGGCCGCGCTGGTCGAGGGCTGGGCAGGCGGCAGGATCGGCGGCGTCGAGGGCAGGGGAGGCGGCGACGAGCGGCGCGGTGGGCTGGCCGCCGCCATAGTCGCCGAGCACACCGACGCCGACGGACGGGACGGTGCGCAGGCCGCAGGCGGCGTCGCTGGAGATGCTGGAGAAGTTCTGCTTCGTGGCCGTTCCGGCGCACTGGCCGGCGGCGGCGCCGCCGACGATGGTGTTGGTGAAGAAGTGCGAGCCGGCGCTGTCAAAGGCGATGCCTGCGGCGGTCGGCGCGCTGTTGGCGACGACGGAGACGTGGATGAACTGGGCGGCCGATCCGACGGCGAGGGAGATGCCGCCGGCGCGGTTCAGCGCAGCGTTGGCGGCGATGGTGCTGTTCGAGATGACGATCGTGGCGCTGGCGACGACGCCGGCGCCGACGCCGGCAGTGTTGGAGGCGATGGTGGAATTGGCGATCGTGGCGCCGCCGCCGAGGAACAGGCCGCCGGCGGTGCTGGCGGTGTTGGATGTCACCTGCGAGTCGACGAGGCTGAGCGGGAGCGTTGCACTGATGTAAAGGCCTCCGCCATTTCCGGAGTTCGACTGACCGGTGATCGTCATCGCGGTGCTGTCGGCAATCTTCGTATTGGAGATGGTCAGCGATCTGGCCGTCTGAACGAGGACGGCGCCGCCGTTGCCGGAGACGCGGCCGCGGGCGAGCGTGAGGCCGAAGAGACGGACGTCGTTCGCAGCGCCGGCGTCGATGAACAGGGTGCGCGTGACGTTGTTGCCGCTGATGGTGAGCAGGCTGCTGCCGGGGCCGCTGATGATGAGCGAGCGGGTGACCGGAATCTGGGCGGTGAGGGTGATGGTGCGCGGGACGCTGAACGTTGCCGGGGCAAACGTGATGGTCGATCCGGCCGGCTGGCATGCGACGGCGCTGCGCAGCGACCCGGGCCCGGAATCGGCCGTGCTGGTGACGACGGCGGAGCAGTTGAGCGGAGGGATGGGTGGGATTAGATTGGTCAGGCGGCCGACAGTAGTCGTGGCGACGCCAACGGCGGTGATGGTGATGGGATAGGAGCCGACGGAACTGCCGGCTGTCAGGGTCACAGTGGCCCAGCCTTGTGCGTCGACCAGACCGAAGGTGGTGCTGGGTGCGAGGGCGGCGCCGGTGACGGGGCTGGCGATGGACAGCACGCCGCCGGGGCCGACGGGTTCGCCGCTGCTGCTGAAGAATCGTGCGACGAGGGGCAGGGAGAAGGTGGAGCCGGCTGTGGTGGTTTGCACCGCGCCGCCCAGGAACGCCATGTTGAAGCCGCCGCGT
>JAGWYG010000117.1 GCA_018969485.1 Chloroflexota bacterium | reverse complement strand
GGCGAGCGCTGAGGAACGTGCCCTGCTGAGCCAGATCATTCCGCTCACGTTGCAGCATGTGGTGCGCGAATATCCGCATGGCGCGTTCTGCCACTGGCACAGCGCCGCCGATGCGCCGCCGGATCGGCCGGCGCTGCGCCATCCGGCGTTCTACGGCTGCTACGACTGGCACTCGGCAGTACATGCCCACTGGCAGTTGGTGCGTGCTGTGCGCCGCTGGCCCGACGCGCCGTTCGCCGATGTGGTCGTCGCGCACCTCGATGCCCATCTGGCGCCGGCGCCGCTGCGCGCCGAGCTCGAATTCGCGCTGGCGCGGCCAGGGTTCGAGCTGCCCTACGGCATGGCCTGGGTGTTGCAGCTCGCCGCCGAGGTGCGCAGCGTGCCGGCCGAGCCCTTCGGCCGCTGGGCGGCGGCGCTGGCGCCGCTCGAACGCCACGCCGCCGCGCGCATCGCCGCATGGCTCATTCGCCTGCCCCGCCCGGTGCGCAGCGGCACCCATCACCAGACGGCCTTCGCGATGGGGCTGGCCTGGGACTGGGCGCGCACCGCGGGCGATGCGGCGATGCTGGAGCTGCTCGCCCACCACGCGCGCCGCTTCTTTCTCGCCGACCAGGCAGCCCCGCTGGCCTATGAGCCATCGGCGGGCGATTTTCTGTCGCCGGCGCTCGCCGAAGCCGACCTGCTGCGGCGCGTGCTCAGCCGCGCGAGCTTCAGCGAATGGTTGTGGGCGTTCTTCGGCGATGCCCAGTGCGACGGGCTGGCCGAGGCGCTCGCGCCGGTGCGCGTGGTCGATCCGGGCGATGGCCAGCTGGCGCACTTCGCGGGGCTGAACCTGAGCCGTGCCTGGATGCTCGAGTCGGTCGCCGGGGCGCTGGCCGATGACGATCCGCGCGTGGCGCCGCTGCGAGCGGTTGCTGCCGAGCACCGTCGCATCGGCATGCCCGAGGCGCTGCATGCCGACTATATGGTGTCGCACTGGGCACCCAGCTTTGCGTTGTATCTGGTGTCGCGCCGCGGCGCGCAGCCCGGGTGAGCCGGCTGCCCGGCGGACGGGGGAGGATGGCGATGACGATGACTGACCTGACGCAGCCGGCGCCGCGCCGTACGATCGACGCCATGGTCGATGCCGTCGCCGCACGCTGCGCGGCACGCGTCGTGGATCACGACCGGACCGGTGCGTTTGTTCACGAGAATTACCGCGATCTGCACCAGTCCGGCTATCTGCGGCTGGTCATCCCGCGTGCGTACGGCGGCGATGGCGCCGATGTCGCGACGATGGTGCGGGCGCAGGAGCGCCTCGGCCGCGGCGATGGCGCGACGGCGATGGCGACGGCGATGCTGGTGCAGTTGATCGGCCGGCTGGCTGAGGATCGCCCCTGGCCCGAGCCGGTGTTCGCCGCGGTGTGCCGCGAACTGGCGCAGTGCGGCGGGCTGATCAACACGGTGGTCACCGAAGCGGACCTCGGCAGCGTCTCGCGCGGCGGTGTGCCGGCGACGCGCGCCGAGCCCGTGGCGGGTGGCTGGCGCATCAGCGGCCACAAGCTGTTCGCCAGCGGCGGCCCGGCGCTGCGCTTCCTGGTCACGGGCGTGACCTTGCCGGCGGACGCTGCGGCGCCGAACGGGTGGACGGCCAATGCGATCGTGCGCGCCGATGCGCCCGGGCTACGCTTCGCCGATACCTGGCGCGACAGCCTGGCGGTGCGCACCAGCGGCAACGATGATGTGATCTTCGATGGCGTCTTCGTGCCCGACGACTGGGTCGTCGATCGACGGGCGATCGGCGTGGCGGCCGGGCGCGCCCTGCCGAACGCCTGGGGCCTCACGGTGGCGGCTGGCTACCTCGGCGTCGGTCAGGCGGCGGTCGATGGCGCGTGCCGCTACGCCCACGAGCGCGTGCCGACCTCGCTGGGCCAGCCGATCGCGAGCCTGCCGCACATCCAGCAGTTGATCGGCGAGATGGCTGCCCAGATCGCCGCGGCCCGCAGCCTGCTGTACGATGTCGCGGAGCGCTGGGCGACGGCGCCGGCGGAGCGGCCACACCTGGGGCCACACATCGCTGCCGCCAAGTACATCGCGACCAATGCGGCCTGCCGCGTCAGCGAGCTCGCGCTGCGCGTCGCCGGCGGGTTCGGCCTGACGCGCGCGCTGCCGCTCGAGCGCTACTTTCGCGATGCCCGCGCCGGGCTGTACCATCCGCCGCAGGATGATCTGGCGCTGGGGATCATCGGCCGCGGCGCGCTCGCCGGTGCGTTCACCGATGACTGATGCCACGCCGCCCGGAGTGATGCGGTGCGTCCGGGTCTTGCCAGCGATGCTGAACGAACCGCCACCGCCGGTCGCGAATGGCGCCGCAGCGCCACGATGCGATGGCATGGTGGCGCACTGCCGGGAAGGCACGGTATGCTTCCGTCACGGTCTGCCCCCTCGACGCTGCACCTGGCGCTGGTGCTCGGCACGCTCACGGCGTTCGGGCCGCTCTCGATCGATCTGTACCTGCCGGGACTGCCCGGCATCGCCCGCGATCTGCAGGCCAGCGATGCCCTGATCCAGAGCACGCTGGCGACGTTCGTCGCCGGCATGGCGCTGGGCCAGTTGATCCATGGCCCGCTGTCGGATCGGCTCGGCCGCCGCCTGCCGCTGCTGATCGGCAGCATCATCTACACGCTGGCGTCCGCTGCCTGCGCCATGGCCCCCGATGCCACGACCCTGGTCGTGCTGCGCTTCGTCCAGGCGCTCGGCGGCAGTGCCGGTGTGGTCGTCTCGCGCTCGGTGGTGCGCGACCTGTTCGGCGCCCGCGAGTCGGCGCGCATGTTCTCGATCCTGATGCTGGTGACCGGCCTCGCGCCGATCACTGCGCCGCTGATCGGCGGGCAGATCCTGGAGGTGGCCGACTGGCGCGCGCTCTTCTGGGTGCTGACTGGCTTCGGCGTGGTGACGATGGTGCTGGTGCTGGGCATGCTGCCCGAGACGCTGCCGGACGAGCGGCGGATCGTGCGCGCGCCGCTGGACGTGCTGCGCGGCTACGGCGAGATCGCGCGGGACCGGCAGTTCGTCGGCATGGCGCTCACGGGCGCCGGCGCATTCGCCGCGATGTTCGCCTACATCAGCGCGTCGCCCTTCGTCTTCATCGAGCTGTACGGCGTCACGCCATCCAGCTACGGCTGGATCTTCGGCGGCAACGCGCTGGGCCTGGTGCTGGCCGCGCAGCTCAACCGGCACCTGCTGCGCCGCAGCCGGCCCGAGGCCATCCTGCGCGCCGGCCTCGGCCTGAGCGCCGTCGCCGCGCTCGTGTTCCTCGGCGTGCTGTGGCTGCGCCCCGGCGATCTGCCGCCGCTGCTGCCGCCGCTGTTCGTCGTCGTCGCGATGGTCGGCATCGCGGGACCGAACACCACCGCCATCGCGCTCGGCGCCTACGCGACCCGCGCCGGCAGCGCGTCGGCGCTGCTCGGTACGCTGCAATTTGTCGTCGGCGCCATCGCGGCCGCGCTGGTGGGAGTGCTCGCCGATGGCACTGGCCGGCCGATGGGCCTGGTGATGGCGGGCGCGGCGGCCTTCGCATTGCTCTGCTTCCTGGTCACCGCACGCCCGGCGCCGCCCGCCGCCACATGACGCTGCCACCTGCCGCCGCGCGTGCGGCCGCATCGGCAGCCTGTGGCGGCTCAGCCCTCGCTGACGCGGCGGTGCGGCGTGACGACGTACAATCCGCCGGTGCCCGGATGCACCTGGAAGCCGAATTGCCGGTACAGCTGCATCGCCTGCTCCGTCGCGAACAGCCCGACGAAGACCGGCGGGCTGGTCTGCTGCTCGATCTGCTCGAGCAGCCGGTCGACGATGCGGTGGCCCAGGCCGCGGTGCTGGTGCTCGGGATGGACGACCACGTCTTGGACATAACAGTACAGCGCCGCGTCGCCGACGACCCGGCCCATCGCCACGGTCACACCATCATGCTGGGCGATCGCGCCGAACGGGCTGTTCTGCAGGGCGCGCGGCACCGCCGGCCAGTTGACCAGCGCCTCCCAGCCCACGGCATGACATAACGCCCGATACTCGGCGTCCGTGGGCAGCCGATCGATGAGTTGATACTCGTCCATGGCACACCTGTCGCGTGCTGCGCGCCGCCGCTCGGCGCATCGCAGTCACGCGTCAAGTATACAACGCCGGACGGCGCCTGCCGCCGGGCGCGGGCGGGCAGGACGCGCGCCCATGGTGCATCGATCGGCGCTGCGGCTCCCACGTGCCGCAACGCGGCCGCGGCGGCCCGCCGGGTGGGATGCCCGCTGCACCGCGCGCGACGGCATCATCGGTCGTGTGGAGCCGGGTGCGATCGCCGGCTCCTGCAGCGGGGGGCGGCCCGGCGGTGATGCGCGCCGTGGCTTCGACGACGGCCCAACGCAGCATGGAAGTGCCGGGATGTGCGATGTTTGCCATAGTGCGCGGGGAACATCGCCCGGGCAGCGTGCTGCACGTACATCCCGAGGTGATCAGGCGACCGGCACAGACGTGCCGTCGCTCGCCGCGACGCGGCAGCCGCCCGCCGCATCACCCGCCGTACGCCGGGCGTCGCGCGCAGCTCAGCGGCCGGGGGCCTCGGACACGACCGCGACGCGCAGCAGGCGCACGCCGAGCCGCCGCCCCTCGGCGCTGGCGGGGTCATCGTCGCGCGGGCGGCGCGTGTCGCTGTGGATGCCGACGACCAGCGGGCCGGCGGCGCCGGGCGGCAGCGGCAGCACCAGGCGTGTCGCGTGGGCGCCGGGCTGATCGTGTGCGAGCGGGACGCCGTCGGCGGTGATGGCGACCGTGGCCGTCGTGCCGCCCGGGCGGCCGGCGGCGAGCTCGACCACCAGCCAGGCCGTGCCGGCCGGGCGCGTGAGCCGCACCGCGGCTGCGCCGCGCGTCCAGCGCGAGCCGTCGGGCTCGGCGGGAAAGCAGCCGCGAATCCAGCCGAGGTCGAGGCCAGCGCCGATCGCCAGCGCCGGCGGCGGTGCGGCGATGCGTGGCATGAACGGCCACAGGCGCGCCTGCAGATCCTCGCGCGTCGCGCGCTCTGCCGCCAGATCGCGCCGTGCCGCCGCCATGTCGCCCTGCTGCCGCGCCGCCACGCCGCGCATCACCGTGGCGAGCGGATGATCGGGCACGGCGACCAGCGCCGCATCGAGCCATTGCCGCGCCAGCGCCGGATCGCCCTCGAGCAGCGCATGGCGCGCCAGCAGTTCGCGGGCCGCCGCCGAGCGCGCGTCGTGCCCGAGTGCGCGCTGGGCCGCCGACCGGGCCGCGGGCAGATCGCCGCGCTGCAGCGCCCACTCGGCCTGGGCCAGCGCGAGGTGCTTCGGCGCCAGCCAGCGCAGCTCGCCGAGATAGTCGCGGTGTGCGCCGGTGAGCGCCAGCGCCAGCGCCACGCCCGGCGCCACCGCGAGCCAGCGCCGGTCGCGGATGCGCCAGGCATGACGCAGCGCCCAGGCGGCGTGGCCGGCCACCAGCGGCGCCAGCGGCAGGCGGTAGCGCGGCTCGACGTGGAACAGGATCGCCGTCAGCAGCAGATATGCCGCCCAGGGCACGGCGATCCAGCGCAGATCCAGCGCCACCGTGCCACGCGGCGCCAGCCACCAGCCGGCCAGCGTCGCGCACAGCACCACGAGCCACAGGCCATCGCCCAGCACCAGCCGCAGCGCCACCTCGGCCGGCTCGACCCAGATCGCACGGCGCGTCCGCAGGTCATCGAATGCCGGCAGGGCGACGAACGCCCGTGCCTCGCGCCACGCCTTGGCCGCAAACCGTGCCGGATCGCCCGTGATCGCAGCCATGCCCCGCGCGCCCGCCAGACGCTGCCGCGCCAGCCGGTCGTCGCCCAGCGCATACAGCGCGGCCTTGGCGGCTTCGCGGCCGGCCGGCTCGTTGTCCAGCCACAGGTTCTCGGCGCCAGTCGTGTCGACCAGGATCACGCCGCCGTACGTCACGAGGTTGCGCAGCGTCCATGGTGCCACGACGCCGGCGGTGCCGCCGGCCAGCGCCAGCGCCAGGCACGCCGCGGCGCGCCAGCGCCCGGTGCGCCGCCAGTGTGCCAGCGCCAGCCAGGCCAGCGCCAGTGCCGCCAGCGGCAGGGCCACCGAGCGCACCAGGATCAGCGCGCCGATCAGGACGCCCGCGCCGCACGCCAGCCAGTGCCCGCGGCGGTCGGCGCGTTCGGCCAGCACCAGCAGCCACAGCGCCGTCGCCATGCCCGTCAGGAAGATCGTCTCGCTGAGCAGCGTGGTGGTCGCCGCCGCGAGGGCAGCATCGAGCGCCACCAGTGCGCCGGCCAGCAGCGCGACGCCGCGCTCGCGCCACAGCAGCCAGGTGCTGGCGTAGAGCGGAACCACGATCAGCGCGCCGATGCCGGCCTGGAGCAGCCGCAGCGGCTGGAGCTGCGAATCGACGGCCAGGATGCCCAGCGCCAGCGCGATGGTGTACAGCGGCGGGCGCATCAGCGGCAATTCGACGTACTGCCGCTGCTGCAGCAGCGTGACCGCCTGCGCCAGATATTCGCGCTCGTCGCCGCTGAGCGGCTGGAACTCGTGCCAGCGCCAGAACAGCAGCCGCACCGCGAACGCCAGCGCCAGCACGAGCGCGACTGGCAGCAGGTGGGGGCGCAGCGCCGTCATGGCTGCGCCCCGTCGAGCGCCACCCAGTCGAGGCGCAGCGTCATCGCGTGAAGCTGCCCCACCTGCTCGCCCTGCTGGCTCAGGTAGCGCCGGGCATCGGGGATCAGGACGGGGCCGCGGATGGTGACCACCAGCGTGCTGCCGCGCGCAGTCGGCGGCAGCGGCAGGCTGCGCTCGACCGGCGCATCGAGCGGCACGCTGAACGTCCCGACGAGCTGCCCGCCGAGCCACACGCTGATCGGCACCGGCGCAGCGCGATAGCCGGCCCAGCCGCGGGCATCGGCGCGCAGCGTGATGCGCCCGGCGCCGCCGGCATCGGCGAAACGCAGTTGGGCGCCGTCATCGCACCAGCGGAACGTACCGCCGGCCGCCGGATCGCCCTCACCGAGATGGCAGCCACGGATGAGGCCGAGATCCAGGTTGCCGCCGAGGTCGATCGCGCGCGTCGGCAGCGCCGGCAAGGTGCGCCAGGCCCAGGCGACCGGATTGGCGTCATCGACGAAGCGCGGCGTGAAGGCGGCGCGTGCGGCCGCCAGATCGCCCTGTTGCCGCAGCGCGGCGCCGCGCACCACGCTGGCCAGCGCGTCCTGGCGTGCGGCGATGGCATCGGCGGCGGGGAGCGCCGCCAGGGCGGCCGCCGGCTGGCCGGCATGCAGCGCCAGCAATGCCGGCGCCAGTCGCTCGAGCTCGCTGGTGAGCGGCCCGGCCGACAGCTGTCGCGCCCGCGCCAGATCGCCGGCCACCAGCGCGTCGCCGAACGCCTGGCTCACGAGAAACCGCTCGCGCGCGGCGAGCGCCATCGTGCTCGCGGCGAGGCTCGACGGATAGGGCCCGAGCAGCGATGGTGACGACTGGCCGGCGGGGCGCAGGTAGGTGTCGGGCGTGGTGATGACCAGCAGCAGCGCGAGCGACAGCAGCCCCGCCAGCGCGCCGCCCCAGCGCTGCCGCAGTTGCTGCCACGCCGCCCGCGGGGCCACCAGCGTCACCGCCGCGAGGATGCAGGCGAATGGCATCAGCGGCACGCGAAAGCGATTGATCGCGAACAGCAGTGGCGCCACCGCGATGGTGTAGCCCAGCCACGCCAGCACCAGCCAGGCCAGCGGCCGGCGCGCGCGCGCCAGCACCAGCCAGCCCGGCACCGCCAGCACCGCCACCAGCGCGTACAGCATGTCATCGAGGACGAGCGTCGCCACCACGAACCATGGCGGCAGCCGCCCGGTGGTGAAGCCGCCGGTCAGGCGTTCGGCGCCGGTGTAGTTGATGCGGAACAGGTCCACCAGCTCGCCGCCACTCTTGGCGACAAATGCCGCCGGATCATCGCGGATGAGACACCATGCCTCGGCGCTCATCGCCGCCTGCCGCGCCGCCTGGTTCGGCACCGGCCCGGGATACGGCGCACAGGTCGCCGCCGGGCGCACCGCCGGATCGAACAGCCCGAGGACGAAATTGCGCGTCGGCGCGTCGCGCCGCACCCCGTCGTGCGCCGTCCAGGCGCCCAGCAGCAGGTTGAACGCACCGCTGGTGTCGAGCACCACCACCCCGCCGTAGGTGCGGCTGGCGACGATGCTCCAGGGCAGGATCAGCGCCGCACAGCCCGCCAGCAGCACCAGGCCGCGCATTGCGCCACGCCACGACCAGCCCGCGTGCCACCACAGCCACACCGCCACCAGGGGGACCCAGCCGGCCGCCAGCGAGCGGGTCAGTGTCGCCAGTCCCAGCAGCCCACCCGCCAGGACGAGCACCAGCCAGCCGCGCCGGCCCGGCGCCACATGGCTCACCAGCCACACTGCGCCCAGGATCAGCGTCAGAAAGACCGTCTCGGTCAACAGCAGCTGTGCATACAGGACCAGCGGCCAGTATACCGCGCTCAGCCCGGCCGCCACGCCCGCGACCAGCCGCTGCCGCGCCGCCGCCATGCGCCAGGCGATGCCGTATGTCAGCGCGACGTTCACCACGCCCAGTAGCGACTGGCTGATGCTGATCGCCGCCAGGTCGCTGTCGAAGAGCCGCACGTGCGCGGCCAGCAGCATCGGGTAGAACGGTACGCGCGTCCAGAGGTAGTGCAGGTACCACGCCATGCCGCGCCCCTCGGCCAGCCATACGGCCGCCGAGTAGTATTCGCCTTCGTCCGAGATCCAGCCGTCGCGCGGCAGCCGACCGAGCAGAACCAGCCGCACGGTCAGCGCCAGCGCCAGGATCAGCCAGAACTCCCACGGGATCTGCGCGCGCCAGCCACCGATGCCCGCGCGCGTCTCGCCTCTCATCAACTCTTCACCATCCGGTGCCGCACCGACGCCCCCGGATCGGTCGGGCTGCGCTACAATGCGCATTGTAGCACTGATCGCTGCCCGTACCGCCATTCCCGCGCCTGCGATGACCGCTGTGTGACACAATCCCGTGCAGAGACTGTTCAAAGTGTTGACAAAGTTGTGCATCGACGGTATACTCAGGCTCGAAGGCAGGAGAACGGCGAGCGTCGGAGCAAGAGGAGACGGGCCCCATGATGTCTCTGTCCATGCGTGCAGCGAGCGCTGAGTGCGCACCCATCGAAGTCGAGCCAGAGAGCGAGCACCTTGCCATCGATCCCCACGACGATGCACACCTGATCAGCGCGATCGCCGGCGGCGACAGCCGGGCGCTCGAAGCGCTGTACGACCGGTACTCGGCCACCGTGTTCCGCATGGCGATGCGCATCCTGCAGCAGCGCGAGCTCGCCGAGGAAGTGGTGCAGGAAGTCTTCTGGCGGGTCTGGCGGCGCAGCGCGAGCTTCGACGCCGAGCGTGGCCGGGTGACCCAGTGGCTCTTCGGCATTGCGCACAACCTGTGCATCGACGAACTGCGCCGCATGCGTGCGCGGCCGGTGCCAGTCTACGACGATCCGGAGCATTCGATCATCCTGCAGCTTCCCGACGAGCGCATCGATGTTCCCGACGCGGTGTGGGCCGCCGAGCAGCGGCGGACCATCCAGGACGCGCTGGAGCACCTGCCGGTCGCACAGCGCCAGGCTGTCGAGCTCGCATACTTCAGCGGCTGGTCGCACCAGGAGATCGCGACGCGGCTGAACCGGCCGCTCGGCACCATCAAGACGCGGGTGCGGTTGGGCCTGCAGAAGCTGGGCAGCCTACTCGAGGCACGCGGCCTGCGGCCGGGAGACGCCTCGTAGCTGCCGCAGCGGGGCGCTGCGACACACGATCCTGACGTTGCTGGAGGAGCCTATGACATCGCCAGACCGCATCGACGTCGCCCAGTACACACGCGGGCAGGTCGGCCCGAGCCAGCCGATGGTCGGCCCGGTCGCGCCGGGTGCCATCATTGCCGTCGAGACCGCACCGGGGTGCTGGGGGCCGATGATCACGCCGCACTTCCGCGGCGGGCACGAAGTGACCGCGCCGGTGGCGATCGCCGGCGCCGAAGTCGGCGACGCCGTGGTGCTGCACATCGAATCCGTCGAGGTGACATCGCTGGCGACGGCGTCGGGCACTGCGGGGACGATCGCGACGGCCTGCACCGGCGATCCGTACGTCGCGCACCGCTGCCCGGGCTGTGGCACGCCGTGGCCCGCGACGGAGGTCCGTGGCACCGGGCCCGATGCGATCCGCTGCGTGGCGTGTGGCGCGTCGGCATCGTCGTTCAGCATGCCGCACGGCTACACCATCGCGTTCGATCAGGCAGCGGGCGTCGCGGTGACGCTGGAGCGCGCCGGCGCAGACCGGGCGGCCGCCGATGCGCGGCGGATCATCGCGCTGCCGGCGCAGTCGGAGCAGTATTCGATCCTCACGTTTGCGCCGGCGGACCTGGTGCGGGTCGCGGCGCGCATGCGCCCGTTCATCGGCAACATCGGCACGACGCCGGCGATCGACATGCCCGATTCGCACAATGCCGGCGACTTCGGCCAGTTTCTGGTGGGGGCACCACACGCGTATGGGCTGCGCGCCGAGGATCTGGCGCACCGCACCGATGGTCACATGGACATCGACGCGGTGCGCGCCGGTGCCATCCTGATCTGCCCGGTGAAGGTACCGGGCGGCGGCGTCTACGTCGGCGACATGCACGCGATGCAGGGCGATGGCGAGATCGCCGGCCACACCACCGACGTCGCCGGCCGCGTGACGCTGCGCGTCGATCTGCTCAAGGGGCTCGGCAACGACGGGCCGATCCTGCTGCTGCGTCCCGATGATCTGCCGCCGCTGGCGCGGCCGCTCGACGCCGCCGAGCGGGCTGCCGCCGAGCGCCTGGCGGCGCAGTGGGGCGTCGCCGAGCTCGAGGTGTCGGCGCCGATCAGCTTCGTGGGGAGTGGCGCCAACCTCAATGCCGCCACCGACAATGGCCTGCAGCGCGCTGCCGCCGTGCTGGACATGAGCCTCGACGAGGTGATGAACCGCGTGACGATCACCGGCGCGGTCGAGATCGGCCGCCACCCCGGCGTCGTCACCGTCACACTGCTGGCGCCGCTGGCGCGGCTCGACGCCATCGGCCTCGGCGGGCTGGTGCGTCAGCAGTACGGGCTGGCGTAACCCGATCACGACCGGGAGCCACCCGGGCCGGTGACTCCCGGTCGGC
>JAGWYG010000216.1 GCA_018969485.1 Chloroflexota bacterium | reverse complement strand
ACGATCCGCACATCATGACGTCACGCACCATGCGCGCTGCCCGCTTCGGCGGCGAGAGCCGAATCACGATCGTCGATGCGCCGGCGCCTGAGCCGGGCGCCGGCCAGCTGCTGTTGCGCGTCGGCGCGAATGCGCTGTGCGGCTCGGAGCGCGGGCAGTTCAGGAACGGGGCGCCGGTGATCCCCGGGCACGAAGCCGCCGGCACGGTCGTCGCTGCCGGGCCGGGGACGCGCACCGCCGTCGGCACGCCGGGCGCGGTGTTCCTGATGGCGTACTGCGGCGAGTGCCACAACTGCAGGCGCGGTGCGACGAACCAATGTCTGGCCAAGCGTGGCGACATGGGCTTCAACCGCGACGGCGGCTACGCCGAATATCAACTGGTCGACGAATCGACTTTCTTCGCCGTGCCGGCGGACTTCACCGCCGTCGAGGCGACGCTGCTGCTGGACATCATGGGCACGGGCGGTCACGCCATCGAGCGCGGCCTGCGCGTGCACGACGACGTGCGATCGGTGCACGTGGCCGGCGCCGGGCCGATCGGCCTCGGCGTGCTGGCGATGGCGAAGATCATGCTTGGCGACCTGCCGGTGTACATCAGCGACGTGTCGCCGTATCGGCTGGCGCTGGCGGAGAAGCTGGGCGGACTGCCGATCGACGTGTCGAGTGCGACGCTCGCCGAGGGCCTGGCGCGGTGCGGGGCGGCGCACGTCGACCTGGCGATCGACACGAGTGGGAAGGGGACGGCGCGGCAGGCGGCGCTGGAGAGCCTCGACAAACGCGGGGCGCTGGTGTGCGTCGGCCACGGTGAAGGCCTGAACCTCGAGGTGTCGCGTCACCTGATTGCGCCGGAGCGCGCGGTGCTCGGCAGCGAATATTTCCGATACGACGAGCTGCCGGCCAACGTCGAGCGCCTGCGCACGCATCGCGACTACGTTGCGCAGATCATCACGCATCGCATGAGGCTGGCGGAAATTCAGACGGCGTTCGAGCTGTTCTTCGGCGGCGCGACCGGAAAGGTGGTGATCGAGCCATGAGTGGAGCGAAAGTGAAAGTTGCGCTCGTCGGCGCGGGCGGATGGGGCGCGCAGCACGCGCGCGTGTTCGCGCAGCATTCGGACGTGGACCTGTGCGCGGTGTGCGGCCGCAGCGAGGCGCGCACGCGCGCGCGCGCCGAGGCATACGGACTGCGTGCGTACTTCGACGTCGACGACATGCTCGACGCCGAGCAGCCGGACTTCGTGAGCATCAGCCTGCCGAACCAGGCGCATTTCGCGCCGACGCTGCGCGTGATCGAGCGTGGGTTTCCGCTGCTGGTGGAAAAGCCGCTGGTGTTCGATCTTGGCGAGGCGGACGCGCTTCTCGCAGCAGCGGAGCAGCGCGGCTTGTTCTTCGCCATCAACTTCAACCATCGCTATGCGCAGCCGGTGCTGCGGGCGCGTGCGGCGATCGAGGCCGGGCGCATCGGCGAGGCGGTGTTCGCCACGTGGCGTTTCGGCGGCGAAGGATCGAGCACGCATCCGCACGCCAATCTGATCGAGACGCAGTGCCACGGCTTCGACATGCTCGAGCATCTGTGCGGCCCGATTTCTGCACTGAGCGCGGAGATGACCGACAAGACCGGCGGCGGTTTCCGCACGCTGGTGCTGTCGTTGCGCTTCGCTTCGGGCGCAATCGGCAGCCTGGTGGGGACGTACGACTCGTCGTACGCCTATCGCGACACGCATCGCGTCGAGGTCAACGGCACGCGCGGCCGCGTGCTGATCGACGACACGGTGAAGCGTTACG
>JAGWYG010000215.1 GCA_018969485.1 Chloroflexota bacterium | reverse complement strand
GGTTGGCTCATCACATGGTCCTCCGGTCCATCACGGCTGATTCAGCGCCAGGGTGATCGAGGCGTCGGCAAACAGGCGTGGCCAGACGCGGGCGACCAGTCGCAGGTACATGATCATCTCGCGATCGAGCGACGCGACGGCCTGCGCATCGCGAAACGCTGGATCACGGCGTACTGCAATCAGGTTGCTGATCAGGTAGCGCTGCTCATATGTCAGCTGGGACTCGCGGGCCGCCAGCTGCAGCAGAAGTGGCGTACGGTCACCCACCAGCAGCGGCGCGCGCGCCACCAGGTGCTGCGCGAGCTCGGACGCGACATAGGCGCTGATCGCCGCGCGGACCGGCGGATACGCCAGGTGGCGGACGCATGTGGCCTGGGGCTGCGCATCGCTGCTGGCTGGATCGCCGACGATCACGCGGTCGATCCGCTGGCGCGCCTCGCCAGCCAGCAGCGATGCGTTCTCTTCCGAGGCCGAGTACGGATTCGCGCGCGTCGCGGCGCCGGCCAGCACGCGCAGCTGTGCCAGATCGTTCGCCGCCCACGCCGGGAAGCGGCTTTCCAGCTGGCCGGTGTAGAACGCCATCACGCCGGATCCTGGGATGGGCGAGTACTCGGTCAGATCGCGGAACCCATGGCTGGCGACCTGCTGCGCGCGGGCATGCAGCCTCGCGATCGCACCGGTCTGCGGCGCATGCGTCGCCGCGCGGTGGCTGCTGTGCACCATGCGCAGGTATGTGGCCATCTCCTGCAGATACTCGGGGATGCTGTTCAGCCCACGACGCTCGTCGGCGACGAGGTAGCCACGATAGGCCAGCCGCACGGCCGCCACGTACCGCTCGAGCCGGCGCCAGATCAGCACGCTCTGCACCAGCGACACGAGGTTGCCGATCAGCCAGACCACCACCCCGGGCACCGCGCCATACACCAGCGCCATCGGCACCGTCACGTCGATACCCCATGGAACATTCTGCCAGCGCAGCGCAGGCTGGTTGACCAGCTCGCGGACGACCGGCGGCGCAGTTGGCGGCAAGCTGAGCAGCCCATAGCCGAAGATCACCGCCAGCAGCAGTGCCAGCAGCAAGACATACGACGGCTCGACGCGCCGACGGAGGCTCGAGTATGCGTCGCTGCGCAACCGATTCAGCGATTCGATCGCGCGCCGTGCAGCACGCTCGTCGTCGTCGCCGTCCGGATCACCGGTTGCGATGGTATTGGCCATCGCCTCAACTTCGGCATCGACCACATCCAGCATCGCCGGCACCACTGCCACGGGAACGGCGGGGTCGTCGCCGCGGTCGCCGAGCACACCGGGAAGCTGGCCCCAGAAATGGTCGTCGATCAGCGTGCGCAGCCGCGCGGTGCGCCAGCCGACATCACGCGCATCGTCACGGAAGAACTGCTGCATCCGCTCGCTCCAGCCGTGCCACTCGCGCAGCAGCGCAAAGTCGCCGACACGCTGCTCGAGGATCTCGTCGCCGAGATCGGTGTCGGCACGCCGCGCGCGCTGCAGCGTGACAGTGCGCGCCGGATCGGCGAATACGGTGGCGATCCCGCCGGCATCCAGCTCATGCTGGATCTGCTGGAGGGCCTGTACCAGATCATCGACCTGCGCGAAGGCGCGGCGCGTCAGGCGTGACCAGGGCTCGAGCGGGTTGAAGCGCGGCAGCGCGATCAGACGGCGCAGGTTGGGCGGCTCCGTCTGCTGGATCAGCAGCGCGCGGCGCGACTGCCGACGCTGCGCCGCCAGATCGGCCGATGAGCCGAGCATGCGCTGCAGCTCAGGGAAGCGCA
>JAGWYG010000116.1 GCA_018969485.1 Chloroflexota bacterium | reverse complement strand
GGTCGTTGTCGTCATCGAAGAGGCATACGAGCGGCTGGCTGCAACGGGCATACCGCGAGAGCGGCTGCTGGTGGTTGCGAACTACACGAATCTGAGTGATCTTGATCAGCCAATCCGTCATGCTGGCGAGGAGAGCTCGCAGTTTACCATCGTGTATGCCGGGGGATTCGCGGCAACCCGAGATCTTCGCACAGTTGTCGATGCTGCAGCGCTCATTTCGCCAGAAACCATCCCTCACCTGCAAATCCAGCTACTCGGCGGTCAGGGGGCCGAATATGAGAATATGTGTGCCTATGTTCGGAGCAAAGGCGTCGAACAGCGCGTCAATGTGTTCGACTGGCGCCCGATGGCCGAGGTTTGGCAGCACATAGAGCAGAGCCATGCCTGCTTGGTACCTCATGTGCGCTCACCGCATACCGACAGCACGATCCCGCACAAGCTCTTTCAGTACATGGCGCGACAAAAGCCAGTGATTGTGTCGGACTGTGCGCCGCTGGCACGCATTGTCACCGATAATGCGTGTGGTCTGGTGTATCCATCGGGCAATGCCGAAGAACTCGCGAAAGCGATCATCCAGCTCTATCAGTCACCTGAACAGCGCACAATCATGGGACAGCACGGGAGAAGTGCGGTATTGCGGGAATACAACTGGGAGCAGACTGCTGAAGGTTTGCTGCAGCTCTATCGCACCATCCTGCCGATGAAAGCGTGAGCCATCCCAATGGTGCCGTTTCGCTGGATGGACACTCCGGATATGCTGCCAGTCCATATCAGGAGGGGGCCGATGACCATGGGCGAATACCTGCCACCCCGGGAGCCTGCTCGGCGGCAGTCGTGCGGTCATCACCCGTGACCATCCCGGCGCCCGCCACGATGTCCGTGGCGATCATTTCCGGCATCTCCACCGCACTCCGGCAGCCGTCGCGCATTCCCCCATCCTCGCCGCTCATCGCCGCGTGTGGTTGACGGGCGGCCGCGCCCCGCCGGTGCTGACGGCGCGGCGATGGGTTACGCGGACGGTCGCGCGCGGCCCATCGCCTGGCGCACCACATCGCTCACCGCCGCGCGGCTGGTCTCGGCGCTGAAGCCCCACATCAGCAGCGCGACATAATCACCCCACCAACTGGCGCCGAAGTCATCGCGTGCCAGGTAGAGCTCGGCGAAGCCCGCGCCGCCGAGCACCAGGATGGCCACCAGCATCTGGGCGATGCCGAACCAGCGCTGACGGCGGCGCGCCGCGACGGCGGGGTCGGTGCCGCCGGCGAGCACCGGCCGCGTGCTGGCGGTTTCGGCCACCGCAGCGCCGGGCGACAGCGCGTCGATGAGCGGCAGCGGTTCGCGGTCGTGCAGCAGCGCGCGCAGCTCGTCATCGAGCGCCAGCAGCGCCTCGCGCCGCGGCGCCAGCGTGTGCAGGCGTTCGGCGAGCGCGCCGGCGCGGTGCAGCATCCAGGCGCGCTGCGCGGGATCGGCCTGATGTTCGGCGAGCAGTGCCAGTTCGCGGCAGCGCTGCCCGGCCAGCCGATGGAGCGCCACCAGTTGTGCCAGCGCCTCGAGGCGTTCGTTCAGCGCTGCCGGATCGCGCTCCCACGCCGCGCTCTCGAGCGCCTCGTCGATCGCCCGCCGCACCCCGCGGGCGAAGCTCCCGGCATCATCAGCGCCGGCCTGCGCCATGTGCTGCGCCAGATCCGCGGCGAAGCCCGCCAGCCGATGCCAGGCACGCGCATGGCGCTGCGCCACCGCCAGCAGCGCCTCGGCCTCGGCGAGCGATTCGTGCGCCGCCGTCACCCGGCCCACGTCGAGATCGAGCCGTGCGGCATCGAGCGCGGCACGGGCCGCCTGCAGCAACGGGGCGAAGCCGTCGGGCTGGGCCACGGCCCACTGGGCGCGCAGGCGCGCCTCGTGCGCGGCGAGCTGATCGCGCGGCTGCACCTCGTTGCGGTAGTGGGTCAGGACGGCTGCCAGCGCGACGCCGCCGAACAACAGCGCCAGCGCCAGCGCCGGCGGATCCTTGATGACGAGCGTCACCGGCAGCAGCACCGCCTCGCGCGGCACCGCGCCGTCATGGCTCAGCACGATCTGGCCGTGATAGCGGCCAGCCGGTGCAGCGGCGGTATCGATCCGCAGCCACAGCGTCAGTTGCCCGCTGCCACCGGCGCCGGCGTGCTCGGGGCGCACCTGGAGCGCGTTCGGCGCGAGTGCCGCAGCATCGTCGGCGCGCACCAGCTGCCCCGGCAGCGCGCTCAGTTCGCCGGGCACGCCGGCCGCACGCAGCACTACCCGCCGCTCGATCACTGCACCACGCTGCGCGGCGATCGTCACCGTCGGCGGGTCGAGGGTCACGAACGCCTGTGCGTGCGCCGGCGCCGGCAGCACCAGCAGCAGCAGGCCGTACCACAGCAGCATGCCGGACAGCCAGATCGGACGCATTGTCACCTCGCTCTTGATCACGGCAGGATCGCCCTAGTATAGCGCGCGGTGGGTGGCTGCGCGCGACGTGCATCCTCTTGACGGTAGAAATCATACGATGTATATTTACGTTGTAAGGTAGTGATTGGCGAGTGGCGTGCGGCGGTCAGCGTACCGACAGCGTGCCGCTGCCGTCCCGTCGAATGCGGCGCGGCGACACGATGCGCGGGTCAGGATGCGCGGCGGCACATCCGCCGCGCATCCTGCAGGCAGATCGTGGATGACTGCATCATGATGAAGAAGGGGAGGAAGGCGCCATGTCGAATGTCAGTGCGGCAAATGATGCTCCCGGACGTGGATTTGTGGCGTGGACCGGGTATCTCAGCCTGGTACAGGCGTTGTTGATCATCGTCCCGACTGTTATCCTCGGATCGGCGATCGACTGGCCGGTGAGTCTCGGCGATCCGGCTGCAGTGATGCTGCCGCGCATCGTTGAGCAGCAATCATCAGTACGGATCGGATATCTCGCGTATCTGATCTACTCAATCCTGTTCGTCGTCCTGATCACACTCCTGAGCGGACTGCTCCTGGGCAGCAGCCATCGCGTGCTCGCGCAGATCATCCTCGCGATGGCCACTGCATCGACGCTGGCACGAAGCATCGGCATCATCCGCTGGCTCATCCCCATCCCCGAGCTTGCGACGATCTGGAGCACGGCGGGCGACGGGCAGCAGCGCCACACCATCGGCATTGCGTACGACATGCTCAATGCCTACGGCGGCACGATCGGGGAAGTCCTCGGGGTGAGCATCTTTGCCGCATGCGCCATCGCGCTGCTCGCGATCGGCGCCTGGCTCTGCGCCTCCGCGCCACGCTGGTTCAGCCTCGGCGGCCTGGTCGCCGCCGGCGCCCTGCTCATGACGTCATCAGAAGTCGTCGGCATCGATCCGGGCTCCATCGTGCCCATCCTCGGCACCAGCGTCGTGCAGTGCTGGTTCCTGGCGACGGGCATCTGGCTGGTGTGGCGGGGGCGCACGATGCAGCAGGCATGATCGGCCCATCGGAGCGGCGCGGCATGGGGACGCCGCACCGCTCCGGCCGCGTCAATTCTGCAGCGCCGGCAGCACCAGCGTATAGCCGCCGCTGCGGATCTGGGTGAGCCGCAACACGCCGGCCGCATCGCGATACGCGTTGACGCTGACAAAGACCGGCGCACTGCGCGCCGACCGCGCGCCGTCCTCCAGCGCCACCTGGATGTCGTCCGTCGCCGCATAGCTGGTTCCGCCGATCACCCACGATCCGGTGTCGTCGGCGGGGCGGGTGTCGAGCGTGCCGACGGCATCGATACCGCCCGTCCCCGGCGCGACCGCCGTCTCGAGCTTCGTCGCCGTCAGCCGGCCGGCGACCAGCCGGGCATGCACCTCGACCCAGGCGCCGATGACGAATGGTCCGTGCTCCGGATCCAGCACCGTGCTGCCGTCGACCAGCACCACTGTGCCGCCGATGGTCCAGTCGCCGGCGCCGCCGCCGACCGGCATGGCGCTGAGCGTGCCGTAGCTGCGCATCACACCACCGCCGACACAGCGCGCGGCCCGGCGCGGCTCGACATCGGTGAGGACGCTGGTGCCGGCGACGACGCGATATTCGGCTTCGACGCAGTCGCCGACGGCATAGCTGGCCCCCGATTCGAACTGGGTGTCCGCATTCGCCACATAGCTGAGCGCACCGATCGTCCAGGCACCCAGATACGGTGCCGCCGGCAGCGCGGCGATCGTGGCGTAGACCCGCTGGGTCTCGGCATCGTCGGGGGCGCCGCCGGAGCAGTGCCCGGCATCGCTGGCGTGCATGCGATACGCCCGGCTGACGCCGGCGACGACCGCGGCGGTCACGCGCACGCAGCTTCCCACCGCGATGGGGCCCTCGCCGTCCTCGTCGATCCGGGTCGATGCATCGACGTGATACAGCTCGCCAGCGATCGTCCAGACGCCATAGGTCGTGGCGGGGATCGCCTCGACGACGCCATAGCGCCGGTTGGTCGCGCTGCCATCGCCACAACGCCAGCGATGCTCGGCCTCGATCTCCACCGCCTGGCTGGCGCCCGCCTGCTCACGCCAGCGCAGCGTCGCGCAGCCACCGATCGCCAGCGTGCCGTCTTCGGTGTCCAGGGTGGTCTGCGCATCAGCCGCCGCCGTCACCGCGCCGACCGTCCAGTCGCCGATGGTGCCGACCGGCCGCGCACTGATGGTCCCCGTCACCTCACGCGTGGCCGTATCGCCGCAGTCGGCCGCCTCGGTGGTGCCGATCGCGCTGACGCTGGCATCGCGCCGAACGCGCACCTCGACGCAGCCACCGATCACAAACGGCCCCTCATCGAGCTCGACCGTCGTGCGCGCGTCGCTGGTGTAGTCGATCCCACCGATGCGCCAGACCCCGATCAGGCCATCGGGCATGCGTTCGAGGATGCCCGTCACCTCGCGTGCCGGCGCCGGGCTGGTGCCGTCGCAGCGGTAGGCGTCGGTGCTGGCGATGCGCCGCGCCAGCGAGGCTCCGGCGCTGATGCGATAGCGCACCGACACACAGGTGCCGACGGTGATCGGCTCATCGTCGTCGTCGAACCGCGTGCTGCTGTCGGCCCGCACGGTGATCCCGCCGACGACCCAGTCGCCGAGCCGGTCGGCCGGCATCGCCTCGACCAGCCCCCGGAGATGGCGGTCGCCCTCCTCGTCCCCATCGTCCCCATCGTCCCCATCGTCCTCCTCGTCCTCCTCGCCTCCATCGTCTCCCGGCGCGCGCGCATCGGGCGCCGGCATCCCGGTGATGCCGACGGCGGATGCCGCGGGGACGCTGCCGATCGCGAGGATGACGACGGCGAGCAGGCGCAGGATGAATGCCCCCATGTGTCTCACTCCCATGTCTCTGCGCACCGCTGCCGGCCGCAGCGGTGGTCATGCATACCAACAGTATCGCCATACCAGACTGGAATCTGATGGAGAGGACCCCGGCGCGTTTCCAAGATCCTTCCAATCATCCTGACGTATGATATCGGCGGGAGGTGGCAGCGATGAACGTTCTGCTCATCGAGGACGACCAGCGGCTAGCGCGACTGATGGCGCGGGTGTTGAGCGACGAACGCTGGCGCGTCGTCGTCGCCCACGACGGCGACGCCGGGCTGGACATGGCGCTCGGCGGTGCGTTTGACGTCGCCGTGATCGACTGGATGCTGCCCGGCCGCGACGGCCCGGCGATCGTGCGCGGCATGCGCGCCGCGCGCGTGCTGACGGCGGTGCTGATGCTCACCGCGCGTGGCCAGCTTGAGGACAAGGCGGTCGGCTTTGCCAGCGGCGTCGACGACTACCTGGTCAAGCCGTTCGCCTTCGAGGAGCTGCTGATGCGGGTGCGGGCGCTGGCGCGGCGCGGCAGCCACGACGGCGCGGTCGATGAGCTGCGCGCCGGCGAGCTGGTCCTCGATCTCCGGGGCCACACGGCGCGGCGCGGCACGCGCATGCTCGAGCTGACGCCGACCGAATGGAATCTGCTGGAGTATCTGCTGCGGCATCGTGGCCAGACGCTCAGCCGCAGTCGCATCCTCGACTCGGTGTGGCCGGGCGATCGCGACGTGCAGCCGCAGATGGTCGATGTCTACATCTCATACCTGCGGCGCAAGCTCAACGAGCCGCGTGAGCGGGACCCCATCACCACCGTCCGCGGCATCGGCTACCGTTTCGAGGCCGGGTGATGCTGCCGCGCCTGCGCCTGCAGCTCACGGTGCTGTATGCCGGCGCCGCGCTGCTGCTGCTGGTCAGCTCCGGCACGGGGGTCTACTGGATCATCGCGCGCTATTTCGCCGACGTCACCGACCTGGCGCTGGCGCACCAGATGGCCCATGAGTTTCATGCGCTGCGCGCACCCATCCCCGCCGCCCTGCTCGCGGCAGACCGCGACTGGAGCACGCTGCGCGATGGGCCGACGGTGGTGCCGCCGCGATCGGACGGCGCCGAGGATCAGGAGGAGGACGACGACGACGAAGGTGGCGGGCTGATCCTCGACCAGCCGGCCGATGCGGCCGAGCTGGCGGCGATCGCGGTGGTGATGCTGGATGGCGCCGGCCGGATCGTGTTCGCGCCCGATGCCGAGGCCGGTGCCGCGGCGCCGTATGCCGATCAGGACGCGTTCCTGGCAGCGCGGGCCGACGGCCACGATCTGCGGACGGTCACGCTGGCAGACGGTGGCCAGATGCGCCTGCTGACCTATCGCTTCGACCATCCGGGCGGCCCGGCGGCGCTGCAGCTTGGCCGCCCGCTGCGCGATCAGCAGCGCGTGCTCGAACGCCTCGCGCTCGGCTTGGTGACGATCGGCACCAGCGGCATGCTGCTGGTGGGGCTGGCGAGCTGGGGGCTGGCCGGGCGGGCCATCCGGCCGGCCGAACAGGCCTGGCAGCGGCAGCAGCGCTTCATCGCCAGCGCCAGCCACGAGCTGCGCACGCCACTGACGCTCATCCGCGCCAGCGCCGAGGTGGCACGACGCAGCACGGCGCCCGGCGACGAGGAGCAGCGCCAGCTGTATGATGACATCATCGGCGAGAGCGATCACATGCGTCGCCTGGTCGATGATCTGCTGCTGCTGTCGCGCATCGACGCTGGTGCGCTGCCCTGGACGCCCGGCCCGGTGGAGCTCGCCCCGCTGTGCAGCGAGGTGGCGCGCCAGATGGCGCGGCTCGCCGCCGAACGTGGCGTCACGGTGCGCACCGGCGCCTGCGAGGGCGTGGTGCAGGCCGACCGCGAGCGCCTGCGCCAGGTGCTGCTCATCCTGCTGGACAATGCGGTGCGCCATACGCCGGCGGGTGGGCACATCACGCTGGGCAGCAGCGTCCGGCCGGGCCACGCCGTCATCAGCGTCAGCGATACCGGCGTCGGCATCGCCGCCGAGCACCTGCCGCGCATCTTCGAGGCGTTCTATCGCGTCGACGCGGCGCGCCAGCGCGACGTGGGCAACGCCGGCCTCGGCCTGGCGATCGCCGCCGGCATCGTCGCGGCGATGCAGGGCACGATCGAGGTCGACAGCGCGCCGGGGGTGGGGACGCGCTTCAGCATCACGCTGCGCCGCGGTGGCGCCACCGCCGGCTGATCACGGACCCGGCCCGGCGGGCGGTACTGCTGCCGCCGAACACCTGCCGCAGCGTCGCGGCGCTGCAGGGCACGATCGGGGTCGAGCGCCAGCTAGGCGCCGTCCGCCGCTCGTTCCAGCTCGGCGATGTCCAACTTGTGCATTGTGAGCATCGCTGCCATCGCGCGTCGCGCACGCGCTTCGTCCGGATCGCCGAGCAGCGCATGCAGCCGGGCCGGCACGATCTGCCAGGACAGGCCCCAGCGATCCTTGAGCCAGCCGCATTGCCCCGCAGAACCACCCTCGGATAAGGCGTCCCACAGTCGGTCCACCGCTGCCTGATCCGCACACGTGATCTGAAACGACACGGCCTCCGTGAATGGGCTGCGCGGGCCACCATTCAGCGCGACATAACGGTGTCCGCATATTGTGAACTCGACCGTGAGGACGGTTCCGGCGCTCCCGGCGGGATGGTCGGCCGGGGCGCGCACCACCCGGTCGATCCGCGAATCCGGCAGGAGCGCCACATAGCAGCGCGCCGCCGCCTCAGCCTGGCCGTCGTACCACAGGAAAGGCGTGATCTGCTGTGTGCCCGCGGGACGTGCCGGGCCCACCCGCGCGCCGCGCTCGGCGTGCTGCCTGGCGTTGTGCAGGATGGCCAGCCAGCCGGCCCGCTGCTGCTCGACATCATGAGTTGGCTCGGCGTCCACCGTCTCACGCACGATCACACCCTGCCCGGCCGCGATGAATTCGACGACCACCGAGCGTTCGTCGCCCAGCGCGTACTCGATGCGTTCGTACGGAACGACCCTGGTGAACCTGCCGGCGAAATCGAAGCCTGCGCTGCCGTCCCTGGCTTCCATGCGATAGCAGAAGGTTCCGCCGGGGCGCAGGTCGATCTCAGCCGCCGGGCAGTGCCAGTCGGCCGATGCGGCATTCCATTGCCTGATGTCGTCCGGCGTCGTCCATGCGTGCCACACGCCCGCGAGGGGCGCGTCGATGACTGCTTCGACCGTGAACCTCATGATACTGCTCCATCGCCCGCTGCCGGCACACGCCGCCTGATGAACGCGCTGCGCCGAAAGCGGCTCGCCGACCAGTCTTCATCGATGGCGACCTGGCGCACCTGCTCGAAGCCGACGTCGCCCAGCGCCGCCCAGCCGACGTCGCGACCCACCTCGCCGGTGTAGTGCTGCGAGGCCCTGCGGGGATAGGCAAACCAGATGATCGCGTCGCCGTCTGCCAGGCTGGCGAGCGGCCCGGCGAGCGCATCGACGTCGCCCCGATGGGTGACGAACGCCACGGCGAAGCGTACGTGCCGGATCTCTCCGAGCGTCCGCCGGATCGCGGTCGCGCCGAGTGCCGCGAGCGCCGGTTCGAATGATGCCGGCGCATGCAGCACCAGGATCTCCGTCTGATCCCTGAGATTGAGTTTTGCGAAGATGGCTGTCATGCTCGCCCTCCCTCCTGCGGGCCGGCCGCGCGTCCCGCGATCCCTGTGGGGTGCTTCCGGCGACCGGAGGCTGCCAGCCCACGCATCGTGGCTCAGTATAGCACAGATGTTCTTGTCGTGCAACTGTCGCTGCCGCGCCCCGGCACAGCCCGACAGCGCGGCTACGCCGCGACGGGAGACGGGGGACGGGCGTCACACGAAGGCACGAAGAAGACGCGAAGAGCAGGGTGACGGGGGGACGAGAATCACACGAAGACACGAAGGCACGAAGAAGACGCGAAGAGCAGGGTGACGGGGGACGGGGACGGGCTCACACGAAGCCACGAAGCCACGCAGGGCAGGGAGACGGGGGACGAGAATCACACGAAGACACGCAGCCACGAAGACATGAAGCCACGCAGCCACGCAGCCACGAACTGAACGGCGCCCGCTCCGGGCAATTCGTCGGCGCGACCTTCGCCCTGCGCTGATGCGCGCGATCACGCCGGGAATGTGGTATGGTGGTGTGGAACCATCCAGCCAGGAAATCAACGCATGATCAGCCACGGCGAATTTGTCCTCGGCGACGCCCGGTCGAGCGATACGCGCTCGACTGGCCGCTGGGTCTCCAGTCTCATGCTGCGGCGCTGGCCGCTCGTGCTGGCATCGGTCGCCACCTATCTCGGCGCATGGATCGCCTACACCCAGGCCCAGGTCACGATCGGCACAGCCGCCAGTGCGATCACCGGTGGCGCCGAACTGACCGCCATCGGCATGATCGCGCTGGGTATCGCCGCGCTGCTCGTCCTCGACGGCGTGCTGGTCCTGTGCGCCGGCATCGCCGCCGAGCGCGTGGCGACCGGTGTCGAGGCCGATGCGCGGCGCGAGTTCTTCGCGGCGCTGCTCGCCAAGAGCCAGCGCTTCCACGACCGGCAGCGCGGCGGCGACATCATGGCGCGCGCGACCGACGACGCCACCCGCCTGGCGGATCTGGTCTCGCCGGGGCTCACGCTGATCCTCGAGGCGGTGTTCGGCGTCATCGTGCCGATCGCGTCGATCATGGCGATCCATGCCGAACTGGCGCTGGTGCCGATCGGCTTCGTCATCGTCTCGCTGGTGGTGGTGCAGCGCTACCTCCGGCGGCTCGCCCCGGTGATCGAGGCGCAGCGCGAGCAGTTCGGCGCGATGAGCGCCGCGCCGGCCGAGACGGTCGAGGGTATCGAAGTGGTCAAGGCGAGCGGGCGCGAGGCATTCGAGCGTGCCCGCTTCGGCGTCGAGGCGGCGCGCTTCCGCGACCTGTTCGTGCGCCAGGGCGAGATCGAGGCGCGCTATCTGCCGCTGCTGCTGTTCGCCGTCGCGCTCGGGCTCACGTTTCTGCATGCGCTGCTGCGCTTCCAGCAGGGGCAGATCGACATCGGCGCGGTGATCGGCGTGATGGCGCTGGTGAACGTGCTGCGCTTTCCGACGTTCATCTCGATCTTCGCGTTCACCTTCGTCCAGTCGGGCATCGCCAGCGCCGCACGCATGCTCGAGATCATTCGCGCGCCGGCCGAGATCGATGCCAACGCGGCCGGGCATGTCGGCCGCATCACCGGCGAGATCGTATTCGAGGGCGTCGGCTTCGGCTACGACCAGCCGCTGCCGCATCTGCCGTCGCCGCTGGTGTCCCAGGCCGCCTCGGTCCTGCGCGAGGTGTCGTTTCGCGTCGCACCCGGCCAGACGGTGGCGATCGTGGGCCAGACGGGCAGCGGCAAGAGCGCATTGACCCAACTGGTGAACCGGACCTATGACGTGACGGCGGGGCGGGTGCTGGTCGATGGCGTCGATGTGCGCGACTGGAACCTGGACGCGCTGCGCTCGCAGATCGCCAAGATCGAGCAGGACGTCTTCCTGTTCGGCCGGACGATCGCCGAGAACATCGCGTTTGGCGTGCCTGGCGCTGATGCGGCGGCGATCGAGGCGGCGGCGCGCGCGGCGCAGGCGCACGAGTTCATCGCGCGGCTGGCCGACGGCTATGCGACCGTGGTCGGCGAACGCGGCGTGACGCTCTCGGGCGGACAGCGGCAGCGCATCGCGCTGGCCCGGGCATTTCTGGCGGATCCGCGCATCCTCATCCTCGACGACGCGACGTCGGCGATCGATAGCGCCACCGAGGATCAGATCCAGCAGGCGATCCGCGCGGCGCGCATCGGGCGGACGACGCTGCTGATCACGCACCGGATGGCCCAGATCCGCTGGGCGGACGTGATCATCGTGCTCGATCGCGGCCGTGTGGTCGCGGCGGGCGGCCATGCGACGCTGCTGCGCCGCTCGCCGGCGTACCGCCGCATCTTCGCCCGCTACGATGCGGTGCTGCCGCCGCTCGAGGCCTGACGGCGCGCGC
>JAGWYG010000214.1 GCA_018969485.1 Chloroflexota bacterium | reverse complement strand
GCCGGGTGCGCTGGCGAACATCAGCTGATTGCCCGCCGGCACCAGTCGCGCGCGCAATTCGGCCTGCGCGGTCTGCAGTCGTTCGGCGTGCCGCGGCACATCCGGGGCTCGCAGCAGGATGTCCAGCCAGTCGACCAGCGCGCTGTTCGGCCAGAGTCGGGGCGTCTCATCGATGCTGTCGAGCCAGCCCGGGTTGAGTCCCTCGGGCTGCCGCGCCAGCGCGGCGATGATCGCGAGCTTGCGCAGGGTGACGTCGGCGGTCGGCAGGGGTGAACGCGGCTGGTGCCGGCCCTCCAGCACGCTGACCAGACCTTCGCGCAGCTGCATGCGCTGCATCAGCGGCAGCTCGCGCCCGGCCGCGGCCGCGAGCGACAGCAGATAGGCCGAGAGCACCTCGCTGCCCGCGCCCTGACCGGGGAAGTAGCGCGCCAGACCGTGCTCGTCGAGGTAGCCGGGCAGTTCGCTCAGCACCGCCTCCCACTCGGCATCGTCATGGAGCGCAACGGCCCGCGAGGCGCGCTGTTCGAGGCACCGGAAGGGATATTGCCGGAACCAGCTCGCGACGCCGGCCGGCGTGCCGGCGAGGCTCGGTTGCAGGCTGATCCGCAGGCCGCCGCCGGGCAGGGCGCCGGCTGGTGCATTCACCGCCAGCGTCGACTCGCCGCGCAGCTGGAGCGTGCTCGCCTGCACCGTGCTGAGCGGTACCGCAGGCACGACCGTCTGGCTGACCAGCAGCGCATCCCGCGCCGCCGCGCCGGCATCCGCCGTCAGCTGCCAGCGCAGGCCGCTGGCGGCCGGTGCCTCATAGTCCCAATCCACTTCGCGCGATTCGCCTGGGGCGAGACTCAGCTGCCGCGGCGGCAGCGGGCTGCCCGGGCTGGCTGCACCGTTCGCATCCAGGGCACTGACCGTCGCGCTGAGCGTGGCATCAAGCGGTGCGTCGCCGGCGTTGCGCAGGGTGAAGCTCGCGGTGTAGCGGTCGCCGCTGCGGACTTGCGCCGGCAGGCCGGCGTGCAGCATCAGCGGCTGCGTGCTGCGGATACTGGCGCTGCCGGTGCCAAAGTGCGCCATGCCGGCGCTCGCCACCGCGACGATCCGGAAACTGGTCAAGGAATCGTTCAGCGGTACCTCGACCCGCGCCCTGCCTTGCGCATCGAGCGCGACTTTGGGCGCCCACAGCAGCAGGGTGTCGAACACCCGCCGCGTGCCGGCGCCGCTGCCGCCACCGCCGCCGGGCGTCACGGCCTTGCGCCCGTAGTGCCGTTTGCCGACCACCTGCATCTGCGCGGTTGCGGTCTGCACCTCGATGCCGCGGCGTTTGAGCATGGCCTCCAGCACCTTCCAGCTCGTGTTCGGGCGCAACTCCAGCAGGCCTTCGTCAACCGCCGCGAGCGCCACTTCGGCGTGCGGCGGCAGCGGCTTGCCGTCGGCGCGGCTGACCGCGATCGCCACCGCCGCGCGTTCGCCCGGCTGCCAGGTCTCGCGCTCGGGCGTTACGTTCACCTTCAGCGCGTGCGCGTCCCAGCCGACCCGCAGCTCGGTCATGCCGAGCTTGAAGGCGGGCCGCCCCAGATCGACCAGCGCGGTGGGTTGAATCCGGCTGTCGCGCCCACGGACCGCGAGCACGGACACAAACACGTTGGGCGCGCCTTCCGGCGGAACCGGCACCTCGACCACCGGCGCCTTGCCGGTCAGATCGACCACCCGCTGCCAGAGCACGCCCTCGCGCTCCAGCGTGAGCAGCGCGGTGGCCGAGCGGTAGGGCATGCGCACCTGCAACCGGGCGGTGTCGCCGGGCGCGTACT
>JAGWYG010000018.1 GCA_018969485.1 Chloroflexota bacterium | reverse complement strand
GCCGCGGCGGTGGCACGTCGCGTGGCATCGTCGTCGGTCCGGGCGGTGCGGCGGGTGGTTCGGGCGGCGCAGGCAGCGGGGCTGTGGCGGGCGCCTCGCGCAGCAGCCGCGGCGGCGCCGCCGTGCGCAGCAGCGCCGCCTGGATCGCCTGGGCCGCCGTCTGGCACACCCGTTCCGGCGTGCGGAACTTGACCTCGATCTTGGCGGGGTGCACATTGACATCCACCATCGAGGGATGGACGCGCAGCGCCAGCACCGCCAGCGGGAAGCGCCCCTTCATCAGCAGGCCGTGGTACGCCTCCTCGAAGATCGCGGCGATCACCCCGCGCGGCGCCACCATGCGGCCATTCACGCTCACATGCAGCGCCTCGCGCGAGCCGCGCGACAGCTCGGCCGGCGCCACCAGCCCGTCGAGCGCGATACGGCTGACATCCCCGCCGGTGTCATGCGTCACCGGGATCAGCTGCTGCGCGACCTCGAGGCCATAGACCGCCAGCATCACGCCGGGCAGGTGACCAGCGCCGGTCGTCTCGAAGCGCAGGCGCTCATCGATGACCAGGCTGAGGCGTACCGCCGGATATGCCAGCGCGTACTGCGTCACCACCGCCGTGATCGCCGCATGCTCCGCCGCCGTCGAGCGCAAAAACTCGCGACGCACCGGCATGTTGTAGAACAGGTTGCGCACCACCATCGTGGTGCCCACCGGCGCCCCGACGTCCTGCCGCGACTGCACTTCGCCGCCGGCGACGCGCAGTTCGACGCCCAGCGCCTCGGCGGCACAGCGCGTCGTGCAGATCACCTGCGCCACCGCCGCGATCGAGGGGAGCGCCTCGCCGCGAAACCCCAGCGTCGCGATCGCCCACAGGTCCCCGGCATCGGCCAGCTTACTGGTCGCGTGGCGCAGGAAGGCCGTCTCGACCTCGGCCGCCGGAATGCCGGCGCCGTCGTCCTGGATGCTGATCTCGCCGATGCCGCCACCGCGCACCACCAGCCGGATCCGGCGTGCGCCGGCGTCGAGGGCGTTCTCGAGCAACTCCTTGACCACCGACGCCGGTCGCTCGACCACCTCGCCGGCGGCGATCTGCGCCGCGACCAGCGGGTCCAGCACGCGGATCATCGCATGCGCCCGCGCAGCCGCCGGTACAGCGCCACGAAACTGCGGCCCAGCGGCGCATAGCCAAACGTCGCGACAACCTTCTCGCGGCCGAAGGCGCCAAACCGCCGGCGCAGCGCGGCATCCTCGCCGAGCTCGCGCACCCGCGCCGCATACGCCGCGACGTCATCGCGCGGGCACAGGAAGCCGCTCGTGCCATCGTCGACCACCTCGGGCAGCGCGCCGGCGTGTGTGGTGACGACCGGCAGGCCACACGCCAGCGCCTCGGCGGGGGCAATGCCAAATCCTTCGAGCCGCGAGGGGAACAGCAGGATATCGCACGACTGGTACGCCGCCACCAGCCCGGCGCGATCCGGCGCGCCGAGCGGGATCATGCGGCGGTGCGGCGGCTGTGCCGGGCTGCGCCCCTGGAAGCCGCTGGTGTAATACAGCACATACTCCGCGGGCAGCGCATCCATGATCGCCGGCAGCAGATCGAACCCCTTGCGCCGCGTGCGATTGCCGACGAACAGCAGGCGCACCTGGCCGCGCAGCTCGGGCAGCGCATCGCGGCGCCGGCCGTCTGGCGGCGGCACAAACACGTCGGTATCGATGCCATCATAGATCAGCTCGGTATCCTGCCGGCCGTACGTCTCGGCCACCTGGCGCCGGGTATACGCCGACACGCATACCACCGCGTCGGCGTCGCGGATCGACCAGCCATCGTAGCGGCGCTCGACCAGCCGGTAGAACAGGCGCTGCGCCGGCGTGCTGTATGGCTGCAACGCCGGGTCCGTCGTCAGATGATGAACCGTCGTCACCAGCGGGCGACCCGGCGCGCGCAGCGCGAACGCGACGCGCGACCGCCCCTGGATGACGTCGAACGGCCGCCACCAGCCGGCCGGCAGCGCGCCCGGGATCAGGAACGGCGCGAAGTTGAAGCGCTCCGCCAGCGGGCGCAGCTCGGCGTCGGGTGCGCCGTGCTGGCGCACCGCCCGCACGATGTTCTGGATGCCGAAATCCACCCCACCGCGGCCGGTCGGCGAGAGGTACAGCGGCCGGATGGGTGTCGCGTCCTGCATCGCCGGCTATTTCTCCACCACGATGAAGTAGCTGCCGGAGCGCAGCCGGCCGAACAGCCACAGGTCGAGCTCCATCATGCGGGTGATCAGCTCGAGCGCCAGCCGCAGGCCGCCGCGCTGCTGCAGCCGGCCACGCACTGCCTGCCGCGCCTGCAGCTCCCGGCTGGTGCCGGCGCCGACCGGCCCCGTCGCGGCGGGTGCGCGCCGCCGCGCCAGCCACGCCTCGCCCAGCTTCATCACAACGTGCTCGACGAAGCTGGTGAAGACGCTGTTCCAGAACACGATCCGCACCGGACGCAGGCCCGCCTGCCGCATCGCCGCCAGCACATCCTCGAAGGTGCGCAGCGCCTTGATGTGATCGGACTTGCGGCGCGCCTCGCGCTCGAAGTCGTAGATGCCGGCGCGGACGAACAGCCGGCCGATGCGGCGGCTGAGGTTCGTCAGCGGCTGCAGCGATGACGGCTCGCTGGTGTTGGAGAACGCCAGGAAGCGCCCGCCCGGCCGCAGCACGCGCGCGGTCTCGGCGAGATATGCGTCGATCACCTCGCGCGGAAAGTGCTCCAGGACGTCGATCGAGAACGATTTGTCGAACGCGCCGTCGGCGAACGGCAGCCGCCGTGAATCGGCCTGGGTCAGCGCAATCTGTGCCAGCGCCTCGTCGGCAAACATCGTCGCCGGGTCGTTGCCGACCATCAGCGCCACGCGCTCGCGGTTCCAGACGGCGAAGCGCCCGTTGCCACAGCCATTGTCGAGCACCACGTCGCCGGCGCCGAGCGCCAGCAGCCGCACCAGCGCGCGGTTGCGCACGCCGGCGGCCAGCAGCGGCGGCGCGATCTCGCGGTAGTCGAGCTCCTCGGCGAGCTGTGCTTCCTCGGCGACGTACTTCGAGGTGTAGTCGTATGCCACGCCGCGCGGCATCAGATCGAGATATCCCGCATGCCGCGGATAGTCGACGCCGCAGCCGCCACAGGAGACCGCCGCCTCGTTCACCACCAGGTTCCGGCTGTAACACGATGGGCAACGTAACAGACGGTACAGTTCGTTGGGAACCATGATCCTCTCGCTCTGCCGCGCGCCATGTGCGCCGCGCACCCGCATTGTAACACTACCGCGCCGCCGCCCGCGCGTGCTGCCGCGCGGCGATCGTGTATGATCTCAGGCGGGCGCAGGCTGCACCGCGCCACGACGCTGCACCGCGGGAGGAATCAGATGGTCGCGTTTGCCCTGGTGTGCGCGCTGAGCATTGGCCCGGCGTTCGCCTATGCCAGCATCGTGTACTGGCTCGACCGGTTCGAGAAGGAGCCGCTGCGCCTGCTGGTCGGGGCGTTCGCCTGGGGGGCGGTCGTCGCGACGTTCGGCGCGCTGGTGTGGGGCCTGGCGCTGCAGTGGAGCCTGGCGCTGTTCGTCGGCGAGGACGTCGCCGATGTGACTGGCACGGTGCTGATCGCGCCGCTGGTCGAGGAGTCGCTCAAGGGTGCGGCGCTGGCGCTGCTGGCGCTGGTGCGGCCCCATGAGTTCGACACGCTGCTCGACGGGCTGGTGTATGGCGCCATCGTCGGCCTGGGGTTCGCCGCGACCGAGAATGCCCTGTATCTGTTCTCCGAGTACCTCGAGGGTGGCTACGACGCGATGCTGGCGCTGTTCGGCCTGCGCGTGATCCTCGGCGGCTGGGGCCATGCGGTGTACACGGCGTGCATCGGCGTGGGCATCGCCGCGGCGGTGCGCAGCCGGCACTGGCTGCCGCGCCTGGCGTGGCCGACGCTGGGCTGGCTGACTGGCATGGGATTGCACGCGCTGCATAACGGCCTGGCGACGCTGGCCGCGCTGAGCGAGGCGACCGCCGCGATCGTGCTGATGTTCCTGACCGACTGGATGGGCTGGGGGCTGGCGCTGCTGGCCGTGTTGTGGGAAGTGCGCCGCGAGCAGCGCTGGCTGCGCGAGCACCTGCGCCCCGAGCTCGAGGCGGGCGTGATCACGCCGGCGCACTATGCGCTGGCGTGCAGCTTCTGGGGGCAGACGCGCGCGCGGCTGCGCGGCAAGGCGGCGCGCCGCTTCTTCGGGGCATGCGCCGACCTGGCCCAGAAGCGGCAGCGCCTCGCCGAGGCGCCCAGCGCCGAGCTGGCGGCGCAGGCAGATGCGTATCGCGCGGAGGTGCTGGCGCTGGCGCCGCTGGTGTGCTGAGCCGCGCCGCCGCCCGCGGCACGGGCGTGGTGTGGCGGGCCGCTGCACATCGCGACCGCCACCACCTCACTGTGGTACCGCCGTGACCTCGTGCCACCGGCCGTGCTGCCACGACGCGATCACCGCCTGCTGGACCGCCGCCACCGCGGCGGCGTCGGCGAGGCCGGGCGATGGTGGCACGCCGCTGACGATCGCGCTGAGGAAGCGCTCGGCCTCGATCACCTTCAGGTCGTCGTACCCCAGGTTGAGGCCCCAGGCCGGATTGAACTGGCGGTGATCGGGATGCGCCGGCCCGCTGAGCAGCGTGGTGTAGCCGTCCTGGGCCGCGTCGGCGCCGCGCAGCTGTAGCTGCAGTTCGTTCATGCGCTCCATCGTCCAGCGCATCGCGCCCTCGGTTCCATGGATCTCGAAGCCCATGTCGCACCGGGCGCCGCTGACCACGCGACACGCCTCGAGCGTTCCGCGCGCGCCACTGGCGAACCGCGTCAGGATGATCACGTGATCCTCGTTGGTCACCGGGCCGTGCGGGTCGTCTGCACGGCCACGATCGTAGTGCGTGCCCTGCCCGGGCGTCGGCAGCGGTCGCTGCCGGATGTACGTCTCGCGATCGGCGACCAGCGCGCTGATCGGGCCGGCCAGCCACAGCGCCATGTCGATGACGTGCGACATCAGGTCGCCCAGCGTGCCGAGCCCTTCGGCGCCGTCGAAGCGCCACGACAGCAGCCCGAGCGGATCGCCGGCGTAACCATTGAGAAAGCGCCCGTGGTAGCGCGTGATGCGGCCGAGCCGCCCCGCCGCCAGCAGGCTGCGGGCGTACTGCACCAGGGGCGCCCAGCGATAGTTGTAGCCGACCAGCGTCTGCACGCCGGCGGCGCGCGCCGCCTGCCACGCCAGCAGCGTCTCGTCCGGGCCGCGGCCGACCGGCTTCTCGCACAGGATGTGCTTGCCCGCGGCTGCCGCCGCGCGCACCAGTTCGAGGTGCATGCCGTTGGGCGCGGTGATGTTGATCGCCTGCACCGCCGGATGCGCCACAACGTCGCGCCAGTCGGTGGTCGCCTGCTCGAAGCCGAAGCGCTGCCGGGCCGCCTGGGCGCGCGCCGCGACGGCGTCGCTGCAGATCACCAGCCGCGGCGCGATGCCGCGATCATGGAAGCGGTCGGGAATGGCACGGTACGCCCGGCTGTGGGTCTCGCCCATCCAGCCCATGCCGATGATGCCGATGCCGATCGTCTGGCTCATGGTGCTGCCTCGCGCTGTCGGCGCGGTCACGGTGTGCCGCGCAGGATCTGCTCGACGTCGGCCAGTTCGCCGCCCAGCGCCCAGTCGGCCGCGGCGGCATTCAGGCGCAATTGCGCGACCGACGTGACGCCCGAGATCACCGACGCGACGCGCGGCCGCGCCAGCAGCCAGGCGTGCGCCAGATCGCCCATGGTGTGGCCGCGCTCGGCCGCCCAGCCGGTCAGCCGGTCGAGCATGTCGAAGTTGGCGTCGGTCATGTAGCGCTGGACATACGTGCTGGTCGCGCCGCGGGTGCCGGCCGGCGCCGGCTCGCCGCGGCGGTACTTGCCGGTGAGAAACCCGCCGGCCAGCGGGAAGTAGGGCAGGATGCCGACGCCACTCGCATCGCAGTAGCCCAGCACCTCGCGCTCGAGCTCGCGCTCGACCATGTGGTAGTGGTTCTGCACGGTGACGAACGGCGACCAGCCGCGCAGCGCGGCGCTGGTGTTGGCGGTGGCCAGCTGCCAGGCGGCGAAGTTCGATGCGCCGACATAGCGCACCTTGCCGGCGCGCACCAGGTCATCGAGCGCCCGCATCGTCTCATCGAGCGGCGTCGTCGCATCGAAGCTGTGCAGCTGGTACAGATCGATGTGGTCGGTCTGCAGGCGGCGCAGGCTGGCGTCGATGCCCTGGCAGATGTGATAGCGCGACGCGCCGCGGTCGTTCGTGCCGGAGCCCGTCGGCATGACGACCTTCGTCGCCAGCACGACCTGGTGGCGCCGGCCCCGCAGCGCCACGCCGAGCGTCTCCTCCGAGCGGCCGTCGGTGTAGATGTCGGCGGTGTCAAGCAGGTTGATGCCCAGCTCCAGCGCGGCGCCGACGATCGCATCGACGCCGGCCTGGTCGACCTTGCCGCCGAACTGGTTGGTGCCGATGCCGATTGCCGAGACGCGCACGCCGGCGGTGCCGAGTTGTCGATACTGCATCACATGATCTCCTGACGGTTCATCCGGTCGGAAGCCCTTCACTGGCGAGAAACCGTGCGCTGAGCGCCGCCGCCTGGCGCAGCGCGCCGCTGCGCACGTTGGTCGGCGGCAGGGAATCGAGAAACAGCTGACCGTAGCGCTTCGAGAGAATGCGCCGATCGAGCACCAGCACCACGCCGCGATCGCCGCGCGAGCGCACCAGCCGGCCGAAGCCCTGCTTGAAGCGCAGGATCGACTGCGGCACCTGGTAGTCGTTGAACGCATCGGCGAAGCCTTCGGCGCGTGCGGCGACCACCGGATCGCTCGGCACGCTGAACGGCAGCCGGGCGATCACCAGCACCGAGAGCGCGTCGCCCACCACGTCGACGCCTTCCCAGAAGCTGGTGGTACCGAAGAGCACGGTACGTGGCTGCGTCTTGAACCGGTCGAGCACCGAGCGGCGCGAGCCATCGATGCCCTGGCCCAGCACCGTGATCGTGCTGGCCTCGAGCGGCGCCTGGACCGCCTGGTAGGTCTGGCGTAGTGCGTGGTTGCTGGTGAACAGCACCAGCATGCGCCCGCCGCTGGCGCGCGCCACCTCGATGATCGTGCTCTCGAGCGCGCGCTGGTAGCCGGGATGGTTCGGCTCGGGCATGTCGCTGGGCAGATAGACCAGCGCCTGGCGGGCGTAGTCGAACGGCGATTCGAGCATGAGCGTGGCCGGCTCGGGCACCTGCAGCCGGTCGGCGACGTAGCTGAACGATCCGCCGATGGTGAGCGTCGCCGATGTGAGCACGACGGTGCTGCGGCGGGTGAACAGGGTGGCGTGGAGCAGCGGGCCGACCGCGAGCGGCGCGGCCGCCAGCACCAGGGTGTCGCGCAGGCGGTCGTGGCTCAGCCAGGTGATCAGCGCCTCGTCGCCGCCCATGATGATGTGGCCGATCTTGACGCGCGCCTCGAGGGTGAAGCGCTGCAGCGCCGCGACGCGCAGCACGAGCTGCTCGTACTCGAGGATTTCGGCGCGCTTGAGCTCGCCGAGTTGGGTCGCGAGGCGGCCGAGCGCGTCATGGATCACGCCGAGCAGGACCGTGAGGTTGTCCCAGGCCTGCAGCACGCCGGCCCAGGCATGCTCGCGGCGCAGCGCGTCGGTGAGCCGCAGCCGCGGGTCGTGGGCGCCCTGCGCCTGGCGTTCGTCGAGGTAGGCGCGCAGCTGGTTGAAGCAGTCGAACACCGCCGTGTGCGCCGGCGCCAGCGCCGGACGGATGCGCTCGGCGATCTGCTCGATGCGCTCGATCGTCGCCCGATCGGCATCGCTCTCGCGCAACTGCCGCGGCAGTTCGCTCAGCAAGCCGGCCACGACGCGGCTGCCGCCCTCGACGTACAGATCGTCGAGGAATGCCGTCAGCCGTTCGCGATCGATGGTGAAGCCAAACTGATCGGTGGCGACGTCCTCGAGGTTGTGCGCCTCGTCGATGACCAGATGATCGTACGCCGGGATGACCTCGCTCTCGGTCTGGGCGTCGGCCAGCATCAGCGCGTGATTGACCACCACCAGATGGGCCGCCTCGGCCTGGCGCCGCGCGCGGAAGAACCAGCACTGGTCGAAATCGGCACAGCGCGGGCCGGCGCACATGTCGAACGCCGCGCTCACCTGCTGCCACGCGCCGGCCTCGCGGTCGTGCAGCGACAGCTCGGCACGGTCGCCGCGCGTCGTCTGCGGCAGCCACAGCTGGACCTTGAGCAGCATGCGCAGCGTGTCGGGATCGACGCGGCTGTCGCGGCGCAGCTGGCGGTAGCGATGCAGGCACAGATAGTTGCCGCGCCCCTTGAGCAGCGCGGCGTCGAACCGCTCGCCGCTGATGCGCTGCAGCGCCGGGATGTCCTTGAAGAACAGCTGATCCTGCAGGTTGATGGTGTTGGTCGAGACGACCACCCGCTCGCCGCGGCGCAGCGCATGCAGCATCGCCGGCACCAGGTAGGCCATGCCCTTGCCGGTGCCGGTGCCCGCCTCGACCAGCAGCGCGCCACCATCGGCGAGCGTCCGGGCGACTGCGGCCGCCATCGTGGCCTGCTCGGCGCGCTGCTCGTACGCATCGAAGTGCAGGCCCATCGCGCCGTCGTGGGCGAAGAACTGCCGGACCTGCTCCGGATCGATCGGCGTGGTGTCGCCGGTCGGCTTGAGCGGCGAGCCGATGGCCGGGAGCGTCACCGCCGGCGCCGGCGGCGTCTCGCCGAACGCATCGCGCATGCGCTGGCGCTCGACATCGGCGAAGACCTCGCGGATGGGCCATTCGGTGCGCTGCAGCGCCCGGTTGAGCTCGCCGAGCTCGCGCAGTTCGATGGCGGCGATGCGCTCGACCAGCCGCAGGAACAGCTGCCGCGTGGCGTCGGCGTCGTCGAGCGCGCGGTGCGCCTGGGCCAGCGGCACGCCGAGGTGCTGCACCAGCGCCACCAGGCTGTAGGCCGGCAGTCCCGGCAGCAGCATCGCCGCCAGCTCGTGCGTATCGTAGAGCGGCTGGGGCAGGCGCATCCCCTGGGCCTGCAGCATGCGCACGTCGAAGCCGATCGAGTGGCCCACGATCGGATGGCTGCCGAGGAACCGGGCCAGCTCCGGCGCGACGTCGGGAAAGCGCGGCGCGTCGGCCAACATCGCCACGCTGATGCCGGTCAGCCGGCTGATCTTCAGCGGCACCGACTGCCGCGGCCGTACGAGCTGGCTGAAGGTCTCGAGGATCTCGGCGCCGCGAAACTTTACCGCCGCGACCTCGATCAGTTCATCGACGCCCGCCTCGAGACCGGTGGTCTCGACGTCGAGGGCGATCAGGATCCGCTCCATCACTGCTCCCAGGGTGGCGCTGCCACGCCACGCTCCACCATCAGCGCTCGGCTACCAGGCTGCGGTAGTGCGCCAGCCGCTGCCGCACGCGCTCATCGAGCGTCGTCACATCGCCGTCGACCAGCACGGCCAGCACGTCGTCGATGGTGCTGGCCGCCCAGACGTGGAACTGTCCGGCGGCGACGGCGGCGACGACCGCCGGGTCGAGCATCAGTTGGCGGACATTGGCCTGCGGAATGATCGCGCCATGGTGGCCGTCGAGGCCGCGCACCTGACAGAGCGCGAAGAACCCTTCGATCTTCTCGTTGACGCCGCCGATCGCCTGGATGCGGCCCAGCTGGTCGACTGACCCGGTGAGCGCGACGGATTGACGTAATGGTAGGTCGGCGAGTGCCGAGAGCAGGGCGCACAGCTCGGCGGCCGAGGCGCTGTCGCCGTCGACGCCGCCGTAGCTCTGCTCGAACACCAGCCGGGCGCTCATCGTGACCGGGCCGGCGGCGCCGTAGCGGCGCGCCAGTGCGCCACCGAGGATCAGCACGCCGCGGGTATGGCTCGGGCCGCCGGTCTCTGCCTCGCGCTCGATGTCGATCAGGCCGTCGCGCCCCGGCGCGACGCTGACGCTGATGCGGCTGGGCTGGCCGAAGGTGTCGGCGCCGGTGCTGAGCACCGCCAGGCCGTTCACCTGGCCGACCACCGCGCCATCGGTCGCGATGTGCAGGCGACCGTCGTGCAGCGCATCGGCGAGCCGGGCCCGCGCCATACCATTGCGCACCACGCGTTGCTGCAGCGCCTGCAGCACATCGGCGCCGCGGATCTGTGCCGCGCCGGCGCTGGCCGCCCAGTAATCCGCCTCGCGCAGCACGTCGCCCAGCGCGCCGAAGCGCGTGCTGATCTGCTCGCGATCACCAGCCTCGCGCACTGCCACCTCGAGCAGGCGCGCCACCGCGTCGGCGTCCAGCTGACGCACGCCGCCATCGCGGCAGAGCGTCGCCAGCACGCGCTGGAACACCGCGCAGTGCTCGGCGCTCCACGGCATGGTCGTCTCGAACTCGGCCTTGACCTTGAACAGCTCGGCGAAGCTGTCGTCGGCGGCGTACAGCAGCTGATACAGCGCAGGCGAGCCGACCAGCACGACCTTGACCTGCGCCGCGATCGGCTGGGGGCGCAGCGTCCGGATGCTCGGCATGCCGGCGGCCTCGGCCGGCTCCTCGATCTGGAGCTGGCGGCTGCGCAGCGCGCGCTTCAGGCTCTCCCAGCTGAACGGATTGCGCAGCAGTTCCTCGACGGGCAGCACCAGATAGCCGCCGTTGGCGCGCTGCAACGCGCCGGCCGTGATCATGGTGAAATCGGTGGAGAGCGCGCCCATCACGCTCTCCTTCTCGATGCGGCCGAACAGATTGGCGTACGTCGGGTGATGCTCGACGATCACCGGCGCGCCGACCGCCGCGCTGTTGTCGACCAGCAGATTGACCTGATAGCTGCGGAAGGCGCGCTCGAGCAGCAGCCCGGCGGCAGGCCCGGCGTCGGGCGGTGGCGCCTCGCCACGGAACAGCGCGAGGCGCTCGAGGACATCGTGGTGCAGCGCGGCGAGAAATGCGACGACCGCCGGCAGATCGGCGTAGTCGTCGCGCACATCGTCGACCGCGCCATCGACCACCGCCGCCGCCACCTGGCGGTCGAGCGCGGTGAGGCGCTCGGTGGTGGCGCGCTCATCGGCGCGGATCTGCTTGAGCGTGGCCTTCAGCTCGGCCTCGAGCGCCTCGCGGCGCCGTAGCATGTCGTCGCGGGCGCTGGCGGGCAGCGACTGATACTCGGCCTCGTTCAGCGGGCGACCGCCGATCGTCGGGATGAGCGCGATGCCGGTGGCGGTGACCTGCAGCCCATAGCCGACGGCGTTGGCGCGGGCGTCGAGCGCGGTGAGCGCCGCGTCGCGCCGCCGCGTGACCTCGCCGATCAGCGCCTCGCGCCGGCCGGTGTAGTCGTCGCTCTCGAACGCCCGCGGCACGTCGCGTCGCAGATGCGCGACGAGGGTGGCGACGTCGCGCTGCAGCGCGCGGCCGCGCCCCGGCGGCAGCTCGAGGATCAGCGGCCGGGTGGGATCGGCGACGTGATTGACGCACACCAGGTCGGGCGGGGTGGCGTGGCGCACCGCCTCGCTGGCCAGCGAGGCCCGGATCGCGCTCATCTTGCCGACGCCCGACGGGCCGGCGACGTAGATGTTGAAGCCGCCGTCGGGCACGCCGAGGCCGAGCTGTAGCGCCAGCGCCGCACGCGGCTGCCCGACGATCCCGTCGATGGGCGCCAGGTCGGCGGTGCCGCGCAGCTCGTCGCGCGCCGGATCGCAGACACGGCGCAGCTGTTCGGTGGTCAGTTCGCTCATCACTCCCTCTCAGTCCGTTCCGTACGCTGGACCGTCAGCACCGCACGTGCGACGCGATCTCCTGGGCGACCTGGCGCCACAGCTGGCTGGTGCCGCGCCAGGCGTGCTCGGTGAGGTGCCAGGCATGCGCCGCGGACTGCGCGGCCAGCACCTGGCTGAGCAGCAGCGGATGCACTGCCCGCGGCGCGCCGGCGCGCGCCTCGCCGAGCCAGGCTTCGCTGCAGGCCGCGGCCGCCTGTTGCGTGGCGTCGATGTGCTCCAGCGCGTGACGGACGTCGGTCTCGGTGCTGCGGCGCAGCCGCGGCGATGCCTGGACGTGCCGCAGCACGGCTTCGCCGACGGTGCGTGCCGCCCGTGCCTCGCCGGCGCTGTAGCGCGCCTGGGCCTCGGCCTCGCCGGCGCGCACCGTCGCCCATGGCCGGCCCGGATGATGCGTCCGGCTGCGCCGCTCGAGGGCGATCGCGCGGTGACGCACCGCATAGGCCTGCGCCAGGATCCATTCGTCGCGGTCCATCGCGCTCTCCTGCATCCCCGTGCATGTTGCTGCCCCCATCATACTGCATCCACGACCGGTTGTCGTAGGGCGGGCATCGGATCATTCGCCGGGGTCCTGCAGCGCGGCGATCAGGTCGCGCCAGGTTTCGATCGGGTGGCTGCCGAGCAGCGCGCGGCCGTTGATGAAGAACGTCGGCGTGCCGGCCACGCCGAGCGCCGCGGCCTCGCGGGTGCTGGCCTCGACGGCGGCGAAGCGCTGCTCGTCGGCGACGCAGCGGTCGATCGCATCGACAGCGGCGCCGGCCTCGGCGGCGGCGGAACGAATGCGCGCGCGGGCGGCGGCGGCATCGGTGTTCCAGGCGTCTGGCTCGCGGAACAGCGCCGCGTGCAGCGCCCAGTAGCCGTCTGGCGTGGTGGCGCAGACGGCGGCCTGTGCCGCCAGCACGCCGTGGCGGCTGGTGATCGGCAGCTGTCTGGCGACGTAGAACACGATGCCGGTCTCGATGAACTCGCGGCGCAGTGCCGGAAATGCCTGCTCATGGAAGCGGCGGCAGGCGGCACAGCCGAAGTCGAAGTACTCGACGATGGTGATGGGCGCGGCCGGATTGCCCAGGATGGCGATCGCCTCGGCGGCGATGCCGAGGCGCTGCATGCTCCAGGTGCGCACGCCATCGGCGCCGATCATCACCGTGGGCGTGGCGCTCGGCGGCGGCGTCACCGTGGGCGCGGCCAGCGTCGGCGGCGTGGTCGGCACCACCACGCCGGCGCGGGTGCTGGTGGCGCTGGGGCGCAGCGGCGTGGCCGGGATGACCGTCAGCCCCGGCGGTGGTGCGGCGGGCGCGGCGGCGGGCGGCGCCGGCGTGGCACAGGCGGCGGCCAGCAGCACCAGCAGCGCCGGCAGCGCGCCGCTCAGGCGGGGCATGGCTGGCACCGTGGGCAGAGATGGGTGCCGCGCTGTGCGACGACGATCCGCACGATCGGCGTGGCGCAGCGCCCGCATGGCGCGCCGGCGCGGCCGTAGGCCCGAAACTCATGCTGGTGCGCGCCCGGCTGCCCGTAGGCGTCGCGGTAGTCGCGCAGCGTACTCCCGCCGTGGGCGATGCCGGCGCGCAGCACCGCCACCAGCGCTTCGTGCAGCCGGGGCCACGCCGGTGCGTCCAGCCGGTCGGCACGCTGCTGCGGGTGGATCGCCGCGCGCCACAGCGCCTCGTCGGCATAGATGTTGCCCACCCCGGCGATCAACTGCTGGTCGAGCAGCAATGGCTTGATGGCGCGCGAGCGCGCCGCGAGGATGTCGCGCAGCGCCGCGGCGGTGAACGCCGGCGTCAGCGGCTCGACGCCATGCGCCGCATCCAGCGCCGCCAGCCCGGCCGCATCGAGCAGGCGCAGCCGGCCGAACTTGCGCGGATCATCGAACTGGATCAGGCGGCCGTCCGCGAGGCGCAGCTGCCAGCGCGTATGCCGGCCGGCCACCGTCGCCGCCGGCACCACGCTGACGCGCCCGGACATGCGCAGATGGATGGCCAGCCACCATCCGCCGTCCAGCGTCACCACGATCCACTTGGCGCGCCGGCCGACGGCCTGAACCGTGCGGTCGCCGACATGCCTGGCGAACCAGTCGGGCGCGGCGCCATCGAGGGCGCGCGGCCAGTCCAGCGCGTGCAGCCCGGCGATCGTCGCGCCGCACACCTGCGCGGCCAGCGAATCGGCCGCGCGCTGCACCTCGGGGAGCTCGGGCATCGTCATGGCTCCAGTCGGGCCAGCCGCTGGCGCAGCAGATGATCCGCCAGCACCAGCGCCAGCATCGCCTCGGCCACCGGAACCAGGCGCGGCAGCACCGTCGGATCGTGGCGCCCGTGGATCTCGATCGTCGCCGGCTGGCCCTGTCGGTCGACGGTCTGCTGCGGCTGCGCGATCGACGCCGGCGGCTTGGCGGCGAGGCGCAGCACGATCTCCTCGCCGGTGCTGATCCCGCCGAGGATGCCGCCGTGATGATTGCCGGCCGTGCCGATGCTGCCGTCGGCGCGCGGCACGAACGGATCGTTGTGCTCGGAGCCACGCATCAGCGCCGCACCGAATCCCTCGCCGAACTCGACGCCCTTGATCGCCGGGATGCTGAACATCGCCTTGCCGATATCGGCCTGCAGCTTGTCGAACACCGGCTCGCCCAGGCCCGCCGGCACGCCGCGGGCGCGCAGTTCGACGATGCCGCCCAGCGAGTCCAGGCTGCGGCGCGCCGCATCCACCCGCTCGACCATCAGCGCCGCCACGCGGGCGTCCGGGCAGCGCATGATGTTGCGCTCGATCTCGGCCTCGTCGTGGGCCTCGGCGCGCAGATCGGCCAGCTGCTGCGTCCAGCCGATCACCCGGACGCCGGCGTGTGCCAGCAGCGCGCGCGCGATCGCGCCGCCCGCCACGCGCCCGATCGTCTCGCGGGCGCTCGAGCGCCCGCCGCCCCGATGGTCGCGAAAGCCATATTTGGCATCCCAGGTGTAGTCGGCGTGCCCCGGGCGGTAGAGCGTGCGGATGTTCTCGTAGTGGCCCGATTTTGCGTCGGCATTGATCACCTGCATCGCGATCGGCGTGCCGGTGGTGCGCCCCTCGAAGACCCCCGAGAAGATCTGGACCAGGTCCGGCTCGCGGCGCTGTGACGTGACGCGACTCTGGCCGACGCGGCGCCGGTCGAGCTCGCGCTGGATGTCGGCTTCGCCGAGCGCGATGCCCGCGGGGCAGCCGTCGACCACGCAGCCCACGGCGAGGCCGTGCGATTCGCCCCAGGTGCTGAGCCGGAAGACCGTGCCGAAACTATTGCCTGCCATCTGCGGCCGCCTCCGTCGCGTTCAGCTGCGCTGCCAGACGATCTGGCCCTCGAGGATGGTGATGTCGGCACGGATGCCGGCGAGCTGCGCCGGCTCGACGGCGAACGGATCGGCGTCGAGCACGGCGATGTCGGCGAGGAAGCCGGGGCTCAGGCGCCCCTGCTCGTGGGCGGCGCCGGCGGCGGCGGCGGCACCGCCGGTGAATCCGGCGAGCGCTTCGGCGACGCTGAGCCGCTGCTCGGGGTACCAGCCGCCGGCCGGGCCGCTGTCGCGGCGCTCGCGCGTCACGGCGGCGTGCACGCTGAGCCAGGGGTCGAGCGATTCGACCGGGGCGTCGGAGCCGAATGCCAGCACGGCGCCGCTGTCGCGCAGCGAGCGCCAGGCGTAGGCGCCGGCGCAGCGCTCGCCCCATAGCTGCTGCGCGACGGGCAGGTCCTGGGTGCAGTGGATCGGCTGCATCGAGGCGACGACGCCGAGCCGGGCGAACCGCGGGATGTCGGCGGCGGTCAGCAGCTGGCAATGCTCGATGCGGTGCGGCAGGGCCGGCCGGCGCCCACCGGCGGCGGCGGTGCCACGCTCGATGGCGTCGAGCACCGCCCGGTTGGCGGCGTCGCCGATGGCGTGCACCGACACCGCCAGCCCGCCGGCGATGGCGCGCTCCACTACCGCATCCATCAGCGCGCGCTCGATCACCGGCAGGCCCCGCCCGCCGCCGCCCTCGTACGGCTCGAGCATCTCGGCGGTCTGCGAGCCGAGCGTGCCGTCGGCGAAGAACTTCAGCCCGCCCAGCCGTATCCAGCGGTCGCCGAGCCCGCTGCGCAGCCCGGTGGTCAGCGCCGGCTCGAGGCCGTCGAGCCCGAGGTACATCAGGCAGCGCAGCGCCAGCCGGCCGCGTTCGCGCAACCGCTGGACTGTGCCGAGCGTCAGCGCGCCGTCGCCCGGCGTCATGCTGGTGGGCACATGCATGCCGACCATGCCGTAGCCGTGCGCTTCGACGATCGCGTCCTCGACGGCGGCGAGGATCTCGGCGTCGCCGGGCGCCGGGATGTGCCGCCGGATCAGGTCGATGGCCATCTCGAAGACGATGCCGCTCGGCGCGCCGCCTTCGCGCTGGATCGCCCCGCCCGGCGGATCGGCGGTGTCGCCGTCGATCCCGGCGAGCGCCAGCGCCCGGCTGTTGACCCAGGCGCTGTGGCCGTCCTTGCGCGACAGCAGCGCCGGCCGGCCGCCGGTCACCGCATCGAGCTCGGCGGCGGTCGGCCAGCGCCCACCCCACAGGGTGTGGTCCCAGCCGCCGCCGCGCAGCCAGGCGTCGGCGGGCGCGCTGGCGGCGTAGGCCGCGATCCGGCGTAGCACCTCGTCGAAGTCGCGCACGTCGTCGAGCTGCACGCGGGTGCGCGCCAGCGCGTGCGAGACCAGATGGACGTGTGCGTCGGTGAGCGCCGGGATGGCGGTGCGCCCGCCGAGATCCAGCACGGCGGCGCGCGGCCCCAGCGCGCCTCGCGCCTCGGCGGCGCTGCCGAGCGCGACGACGCGCCCGTCGCGGATCGCCAGCGCCGCCACCCGTGGCTGCGCCGCGTCGAAGGTGACGATGGTGCCGTTCAGCAGCACACATTCCTGATGCATGTGGGTCCTCCCTGTCGTGCCGGCCGGCGGCGCCGCCGGGCCGCTCACGGCTGCGCGAAGTATGCCAGCACCGCCGGATCGATCGGCGGCACCTCGCGGGGGGTGCCGCCATCGCGCAACGACTCGGTCGCCAGACAGCCGGCCGCCACCGCGTGGCGCGCGGCGATCGGCGATGTGCTCACCGCGCCGCCGTCGCGGGCGAAGCGCAGGAACTCGGCGACGATCCGCGCATCGGCGCCACCGTGTGCGCCGCTGTCAACCTCGATGGGGTAGCTGTGGTCGGCATCGCCGAACTCCTGACGGCGCGTCGTCCAGACCTTGATCACGGTTCCGGCGGCGACGTTGCCGATGTTCTCCATGCGGCCTTCGGTGCCGATGATGGTGTAGTTGCGCCAGTAGTCGGGTGTGTAGTGGCATTGCTGGTAGCTGGCGAATACGCCGTGATCCAGTTGCATCTGCATCATGCTCAGGTCCTCGACGTCGATCCGCGGATTCATGCCGCGCTGCGACAGCGGCGGCCAGTGCGCCAGGCTGGCGGCGGGATCGCCGCGCTCGTCGGGCGCGTGCCGGTCGGCGATCTGGTCGTACAGCGTCAGGCCACCGAGCGCGTTGACGCGCCGGGTGTAGCCACCGCACAGCCAGTGCAGTACGTCGATGTCGTGGACGGCCTTCTGCAGCAGCAGCCCGGTGGTCAGCCGCCGGTCGGCGTGCCAGTCCTTGAAGTAATAATCGCCGCCGTGGCCGACGAAGTGGCGGCACCAGGCGGCCTTGACGGTGCCGATGGCGCCGTGGTCGATCAGGTGCTTCATCTGGCGCACGAACGCCATGTGGCGCATGTTGTGGCCCAGATACAGCCGCGCGCCGGCGTCGGCCGCGGCCCGCAGGATGCGGTCGCAGCCGGCGATGGTGATCGCCATCGGCTTCTCGAGGTACACCGCCCGGACGGCGCCGAGCGCGGCGAGCGCGTGCTCCTCGTGCAGGTAGTCGGGGGTGCAGACGAAGACGGCGTCGAGCGGTTGCGCCAGCAGGGCGCGATGGTCGTCGGTGGTGAAGATGCCGTCGCCGTACCATGCCCGGTTCTGCTCGAGCGTCGCCGCCGAGCGGTCGCAGCACGCCACAATCCGCGCGCCCGCGCCGGGCTGGTGTGCATGACGCGCCAGGCGCCCCCGACCGCCCGACCCGATGACACCGATCCGCAGTTCAGTCATCGCATCCCCTCGTGATTGCCCCCGGCCTCCGCCGCCGGCGCCGCCCGCCCATTGTAGCAGGTCTGTCATGGGGGTGAGCGGGGAAGTGTGAGGAGCGCAGGACGCGACGCGGCGCTGGGGCAGCCCCCTCCCAGGCGCGCTCCCGCGCCGCGCGGGAGCGCGGAACCCGTGGGCATGCGCATGCTCTCGCCTGTGTCGGCTGCGGGCCCGCGGACCCGCAGCGGCTCAGGGCATCACGCCTGCTTCTTCGTGCCAAACATGAACCAGCGCCGGGGCTGCCTGGGCTTGCCCCAGGTCTCGACATCTCCTGGCGAGAACACGTACCACTGCGGCGGGTGGTTCTGTTTGCCCGCTTCCCACACAAACCATTCGCTGAGCGTCCGCTGCAGCGCTTCACGGCGCCCGCTCCACGCACGATTTCCGGCATCTTCGCTGATTTGTATCAGATAGAGCGATAGTATCGCGAGACGCGCCTGATTTGCTCGGCGACGTGGATAATTGGCCGGATTTGAGTCGTCAAAAATGAATTGAAGCTTTTTTGTGACGATATTAGTCAGTTCAGTCAGCACTGCGTCAGTTCTGTAGTAACCAGTGAACTCTTTCCAGTTGAGCGGACGGAACACGCCATGCTGTTTGGCGACCAGCATTTCATCAGCAATGATTTCGATCTGTTCCCGGTATAAGAATGCATCACCAGGGTAGCGTGTTGAGCAGAGAACCGGCTCGAGATATTGCTCATACCGGGAAAGAAATAGCCTCTGCTGTTCGGAGATTGTTCTGGTCCAACGTGCATTGAGCGCTGAGCGCATCGCTGCCAGCAGCTGAAACAGTAAAAATGCCAGGCGGATGCCCAGATTTCGCTCAGGATGTGCCGGATCGATATCTTCCGCATTGAGATATCGTCGAAGGCGCAGAAATGTTTCACGCTCCTCGGTGTTTTGATTTGTCTGCCCGAACAGATATCGTATCGATGTAATATCGTTGAGGCGCGGCAACAGAAGATCGATGTACTCAAGCACCAGAAGTCGGTCAGCATGATCTGCCTCCTGATGGCGGCGTAGTCGCTCGGCATCTTCGCGCTGTTGACTGGCGCGCAGAATTGCGATCTGATTGCGCGCCTGAACCTGTGCGACTGCGACCGTCGCGAGAATGCCGAGCATGCCGACAATCAGCGGCCCGTGTTCCTGGATCAACGCATTGATGACCCTGGTCCATGACATCGTCGACGCATCCATCGTGATACACCACCTCTCCAGACGATCATACCGCATGCTACGTCGGCATTCACCGGTTCACAGGGCCGAGCGCGGCCGAGCGTACCAGATTGCCAGCGCAGCAGCGATCAGCCCGGTTCCGCAGTACTGGTGCGCCGCACAACGTCTGACGGCGACGGCTGGCACATCGGCGTCATGATTGATGTTCACCCATAGTCTATCACAGCACTCCAGCGCCATGAGCCGGTCATCGCGCCGAGATGCGGCGCGGCATCACACGTGCGGTCCGCGTGACGCGCTACCAGCCGGGCGGCCCCATGCGTCCCCGGCCGGACGGCAGCCAGCGCGCTGCGCCAGGGGGGCGGCGGTTGCACTGCCCGGCGACCTATGATAGGGTGTAGCAGACTCGAGGCGACCTGGTGAGCGACAGGTGAACCGATGGCAGGAGCAAAGGCCCCGGCGCGGGCGACGCGCAAGTCGGTGCCGCGCGAGCAGCCGGCGCCGCGCAAGGCGGCGACGCGCGCGCGGGTGACGGGCAAGACGGCGGTGCAGGTGCCGGCGGCGCGGCGCGTCGTGGGGCGGGCGGCGCCACGCCGTGGCCAGCGGCGCGACATCATCGCGCTGGTGCTGATCACCATCGCCATCGTGACGGTCGTCTTCTGGCTGACCGGCGCCAGCGGCGTGCTCGGCGGCGGGTGGGTCGCCGGCAGTCAGTGGCTGCTCGGCTGGGGTGCCCTGATCGTGCCGCTGGCGCTCGGCGTGCTCGGCGGCGCGATCCTGTGGCACGAGCGCCACGAGGATCTGCGGCTCGGCGGCGCGACGATCGTCGGCACGCTGCTGGCGCTGCTGGCGCTGCTGACCATCCTGGAGTTTCCGGTGCAGGATCAACTGATCGGCGTCGGCGAGCCCGATGGCGGCGGCGTGATCGGCGCGACGCTGCTGGAGATCGGCAGCCGCGCGATCGGGCGCCCGGCGAGCCTGTTCGTGGCGATCGCCGTCGGCATCACCGGGCTGATGCTCACCTTCGACATCTCGCTGCGCGAGGTGCTGGCCGCGCTGCGCAGCGTGCTGCCGGGCTGGCGCGCGCCACGCACCGCCGATGACGATGACGACGCCGACGACCGCGACGACACGCCGCAGCCGGTGACGCTGACGCCGGCACGGCGGCGTGAACCCGCCGCACGCCGCGCCGCCGACGTCGCGTCGGCTCCCGCTGCTGCCGCACCCGCTCCTGCCACCACCCCGCCGGCCACCCAGGACGCCGACCTGATCGCCACGCCGATCGCCGAGCGCATCGCGCCGGCCAGCCTGTTCCGCCGGCCGGAGGCCGCGGCCGCCGGCGCCCAGCCGCCAGCCGTCGCGGCGCCCGCGAAGCCCGCGCCGGCTGCACAACAACTGCTCGGCGAGCTCCTCAGCAAGAGCGCCCTCGCCAGCCCAGCCACCCTGGACGTCCCGGTCCAGCACACGCTCGACCTCGACGAGCCGCCGATCACCGCCGGCGCGGCCGACGCGCCCGGCGCGTCCGGCGCGTGGCAACTTCCCGGCAGCGACCTGCTCGACGCCGGCGTCGTGGTGGTTGCCAGCGACGACGACCGGCGCATCAAGGCGCGGCTGATCGAGGAGACGCTGGCGAGCTTCAAGGTCGAGGCGCAGATCGTCGGCGTCAATGTCGGGCCGGCGATCACGCAGTTCGAGCTACAGCCCGCCGTCGGCGTCAAGGTCAGCAAGATCACGACGCTCGAGCGCGATCTGGCGCTGGCGCTGGCGGCGTCGTCGATCCGCATCGAGGCGCCCATCCCCGGCAAGGCGGTGGTCGGCATCGAGATCCCCAACTCGAGCACCACCACCGTCACGATGCGGGCGGTGGTCGAGAGCCCGCAGTTCGAGCAGGCGCGCGGCCGGCTCAAGTTCCCGCTCGGCGAGGACGTCTCGGGCCTGCCGATCGTGGCCGGCCTCGAGCGCATGCCGCACCTGCTGATGGCGGGGGCCACCGGAAGCGGCAAGAGCGCGGGGATCAACGCGATCATCTGCGCATTGCTGCTGCGCCACACGCCCGACACGCTGCGCTTCATCATGGTCGATCCCAAGATGGTCGAGCTCATCGTCTACAACGGCATTCCGCACATGCTCGCGCCGGTGATCACCGAGCTCGAGCGGGTGGTGCCGACGCTCAAGTGGGCGACGCGCGAGATGGAGCGGCGCTACAAGATCTTCGCGCGGCATGGCTTCCGCAACATCGACAGCTATCGCGCCGCGATCGCGCAGCACCCCGAGTTCGAGCCATTGCCGTACATTGTGATCATCATCGACGAGCTCGCCGATCTGATGATGATGGCGCCCGACGAGGTCGAGACGCAGATCTGCCGGCTGGCACAGATGGCCCGTGCCACCGGCATGCACCTGATCATCGCCACCCAGCGCCCGTCGGTCGATGTCGTCACCGGCCTGATCAAGGCCAACTTCCCGTCGCGCGTCGCCTTTGCCGTGACGTCGCAGACCGACTCGCGGGTGATTCTCGACATGAATGGTGCCGAGCAACTGCTCGGCCGCGGCGACATGCTGTACCTCGGCGCCGATTCGTCGCGGCCGCAGCGCATCCAGGGAACCTGGGTGAGCGAGGGCGAGGTGGAGCGGATCGTGGCGTTCTGGCGCCGCACGCCGCCGCCCGCGACGGCGGTGGCGCCTGAGCCCGGCGCAGCGGCAGCGCCGCCCCGCCCAGCCGAACCGGCCGGGCCGGCCGAGTTCCTCGGCGCCGAGGAGCGCGATGCGCTGCTGCCCGACGCGATCGCGCTGGTCAGGCAGCATCCGCGCGCGTCGGCGTCGCTGCTGCAGCGTCGCCTGCGCATCGGCTACAGCAAGGCGGCGCAGCTGATCGAGCTGCTCGAGGCGCAGGGGATCGTCGGGCCGGCGGGCGAGGGGCGCTCGCGCGAGGTGCTGCTGCGCGATCGGCCCGCGCACGACGACTGAGCTGCTCCGGCAGCGCGCCGGCTGCGCGGCGCAGGCCAGACAGGGGGTGCTGATGCAACCGCCGCTCGACATCGAGGATCACGATGCCCTGTGTGCCTATCTGTGGCGCACCGGCCGCGTGCCGGCCGATGTCACGCCGCGGACCTGCGTCCTGGCCGGCGGCGTCTCGAACCGGACGGTGCTGGTGGAGACCCCTGATGCGCGCCTGGTGCTCAAGCAGGCGCTCGAGCGGCTGCGCGTCGCGGTGGAGTGGCGCAGCGACCCGCGGCGCATCCTGCGCGAGGCGCTGGGGCTGCAGATCCTGGCGGCGCTGACGCCGCCCGGCGTCGTGCCCGGGCTGGTGTTCGTCGACGCCGCCCACCACCTGCTGGCGATGCGCGCCGTCGCCGAGCCGCATGCGAACTGGAAGCAGTTGCTGCTCGCCGGGCAGCTTGATGAGGTGCTTGTGGCGCAGTGGGCGACGCTGCTCGGCCAGATTCACGCCGCATCGCATGCGCAGGCGGCGCAGTATGCCGCGCCACTCGCCGACCGGAGCTTCTTCGAGTCGCTGCGGCTTGAGCCGTACTACGGCTACGCCGCCACGCAGGCTCCTGCGGCGGCGGCGGCGCTGGGCGCGCTCATCGAGGAGACGCGCCGCAGCGGGCTGGCGCTGGTGCACGGCGACTACAGCCCGAAGAATGTGCTGATCCATGCCGGCCGCGTGGTGCTGCTCGACCACGAGGTGATCCACTGGGGCGATCCGGCGTTCGATGTCGGCTTCGCGCTGACGCATCTGCTGGGCAAGGCGAATCACCTGGCGGCGCAGCGCGCGGCGTTTGCAGCGGCGGCGCAGCGCGCCTGGGCGTGCTACGCGGCGGTCGTCGATACGCGCTTCGGCGTCACGCTGGAGGCACGGGTGGTGCGCCATCTGGCGGCCTGCCTGCTGGCGCGCGTCGACGGCCGGTCGCCCCTCGAGTACCTCGGGCCGGCCGCCCGCGCCCGGCAGCGCCGTGCGGCGCTGCGGCTGCTCGCGCGCCCGCCGGCCCGCGTCGCCGATGCCATCACCTGCGTCATCGAGGAGCTGGAGCATGACTGAGCTGGTCGTCCGTGAGCTGCGCGGCCTCGAGATTCTTGACAGCCGCGGCCGGCCGACGGTGCTGGCGCGCTGCGTGCTGGCGTCGGGCGCCAGCGGGCGCGCCTCGGTGCCGTCGGGCGCGTCGCGTGGCGCCGCCGAGGCCCACGAGCTGCGCGACGGCGATCCGCGGCGGCACCGTGGCCTCGGGTGCCAGCGCGCCGCCGCGCACGTCGGCACCACCATCGCCGACGCCGTCGTGGGGCGCGCATTCGCCGGCCAGGCGGCATTCGATGCCGCGCTGCTCGCGCTCGACGGCAGCAGCAGCCTGACGTATCTCGGCGCGAATGCCACCCTGGCCGCCTCGCTGGCGTTCGCGCGCGCCGCAGCCGCAGCCGCGCGCCAGCCGCTCTACGCCTACGCGGCCGGGCTCGTCGCCGCACCGCACACGCCACGGCTGCCGCGGCCGATGATCAATCTGTTCAGCGGCGGCAAGCACGCCGGCGGACAGGTGCCCATCCAGGATCTGCTGATCGTGCCGCAGGCCGACAGCATGGCGGCGATCCTCGAGCAGGCCACCGCCGTGTTCCACTGCGCCGCCGAACGCTGCGCCACGCGCTACGGCATGCGCCTGCTCACCGCCGACGAAGGCGGCCTGGCGCCGCCGTTTCCCGCGCTCGAGGCGATGTTCGACGATGCCGGCGAGGCGATCGTGCGCGCCGGCCTGCGGCCCGGCCGCGATGTGCGGCTGGCCATCGATGTCGCCGCCAGCCATTTCGCCACCGCCGACGGCTACGTGCTGCGCGACGCGCCGCTCACCAGCCGGCAGTTGATCGACCAACTGGCCCGCTGGGCCGCCGACTACGCGCTGGCCAGCATCGAGGACGGCCTGGCCGAGGATGACTGGGAGCACTGGCCGGCGCTCTGTACGCAGCTTGGCGACCGGCTGGTGGTCATCGGCGATGACCTGCTGTGTACCAATCCCGGCCGCATCGCCCGCGCCCGCGATGCCCGCGCCGCCAATGGCCTGCTGCTGAAAGTCAATCAGATCGGCACCCTCAGCCAGGCGCTGCATGCCCGCCAGATGGCCGCCGGGGCCGGCTGGCAACTCGTGATCAGCGCGCGCAGCGGCGAGACCGAAGACGACTGGCTGGCGGATCTGGCGGTGGGCTGGGCCGGCGACCAGATCAAGGTCGGCTCGGTGACGCAGTCGGAACGGCTGGCGAAGTACAACCGCCTGCTCGAGCTCGAGGCGTTCGATGGCCTGTGCCTGATGCGCTGAGCCCGGGCTCAGCCGGGTGGCGTCGAGACCAGCGCGATGTTCTTCGGCCCCTTGAATGGCAGCACCACCCGTGTCCACGTCACGCGCCGCTCCCGATAGAATGCCTCGATGGCCTGCAGCAGCGCCTCCTGGCCGAGCTTCGCCTCGGACCAGAAGTTGCAGCAGGGGATCAGGATGGCGCGCCGGACGCACGCCGCCTCGGCCACTGCCCGCGTCGCCTCGTCGGGGTGCAGGCCGACGATCAGGTCGTAGTATGCTGCCATCGCCGGCGCGAATGGCTCGGCGCGCCCGGCGATGCCGCGCAGCGTGTGGCCGCGCGGGTCGATGACCTCGGCCGCATAGCCCCATCGGCGGCTCAGCACCCGCGCCAGCATGCCCTGGCCGCCGGCGACGTCGGCGATGTGCCGCACGTCGGGCCAGTCGCACTCGGCGATGAACGCCGCCAGCACCTCGAATCGCTCCGGATCGCCGTGAAACCGATGCCGCCCCATCGTATCCCCCTGCGCGCCACAGTCACCGCACCAGCATATCACGCGATACCATCCGCCGTCATCTGGCCTGCGTCATGCTCTGGGGCGCCGTCAACGCCGACGGCCCATCGGGTACAGCCCGCGTGATCGCCGCATGCGCCGGAGGCGCCTGATGAACCGGCCGCCTGCATCGTTGCCACACCTGGCGCGCCCGTGGGTGCCATCGTGGGCGCCACCGCGGGCGCGCAATGGCACGCTGGCCCTGTGGCGCCAGAATGGCTGGACGGCGGTCACCGACGCGATGCGTGCGACTGGCGCATCGGTCACCGCTGCCCCCGCATTCGCGGCCCTGGCGTCGTTCCGGGCCACACGGCGGCGCCGCGCCGCGCCGTCTGCAGCGCCAGCCGGCGCGCGGCAGGCGCAAACCGTCGCGTGGTATACTGGACGTAGCGTCCGACACGACGGCGAGGAGGCCTGATGTCGCACTGGACATTCCTGACCAACCACGCCCAGGTGCTGCTGTGTCTCGTTCACAACCCACACTGCACCGCACGCGAGGTGGCGACGCTGGTCGGCATCACCGAGCGCGCCGTACAGCGCATCCTGGCCGATCTCGAGACCGATGGCTACATCACGCGCCGCCGCGACGGTCGCCGGAATGTCTATGCGGTCCATGCCGAGCGCCCGATGCGGCACCCGGCGCAGCGTGGCCGGGCGGTGCGCGACCTGCTGCTGATCCTGGGGGAATGAATGCGCCGACGTGCCCGCCTGCTCGCCCCGGTGATCCGGCTGCTGCATACCATCGAGCAGCGCATCGACGCCTGGCGGCGGCGGCGCATCAGCCGCGGCGAGCTCGATCTGGTGGTCTACGATGGCTACGGCACCGCGACGACGTCGCTGGTGCGCGGCCGGGTGCTGCGCCATCGCCCGGTGCTGCCGATGCGGCGCACCGACGGCTGGCTGCGCCGTGCGCTGGCGACCTGGCGCCGCTTCAGCACCGACGAGGTCCCCGGCATCGACGTGACGGTCCGCGACGGCGCCGTGCAGCAGACGGTCATGACGGACGAGGAGGGGTATTTCGTCGCCCGGCTCGACGGCGCGGTGGGGCCGGCGACGGCGGGCTGGCGCGAGGCGGCCTGCTCGCTGCTGGCGCCCGGCCCGGGCGTGCTGGTCACCACGGTTGCGGCAGTGCGCGTGCCGGCGCCGGGGGGCGTGGCGGTCATCAGCGACATCGACGACACCGTGCTGCGAACCGGCACGCTGAACCCGCTGCGGCTGGCGCACACCTGGCTGTTCACCAACGCGTTCGGCCGCGGGGCGATGCCCGGGGCGCCGGCGCTCTACCAGGCGCTGCGGCGCGGCGCGGCCGGCAGCGACGACCGGGCGTTCTTCTATGTCTCGAGCAGCCCCTGGAACATGGTCGACGTCCTGACCAAGGCGTTCGCGCTGCTGGGCATCCCGCGCGGGCCGCTGGTGCTGCGCGACTGGGGCCTGTCGGCGGATGAACTGCTGCCGACCCAGCACCACGAGCACAAGCATGGTGCGATCGCCGCGATCATGCAGTGCTACCCGCAGCACCTGATCGTGCTGCTGGGCGATGATGCCCAGCACGATCCGGAGATCTATGCCGGCATCGTCGATGCGTACCCGCGCCGGGTGACATTCGTCGGCATCCGTCAGGTGTCGCGTCAGCCAGCGCGCGCCGCGCGTGTCGCCGTGGCGCTCGAACGGGCCGCCCGCGCCGGCGCGGTGGTGACATACGGCGACGCCGGCGCGCTGACGCAGGGGCTGCGGGCTGCCGGCCTGATCGCCGCACCAGCGCCGCCGACCACGTGACGCCGCTCAGCGGGCCGTCAGATCCATCAACTGGCCCGCGGCATCGAACAGCGGCGCGCACGCCTCGCCGCATCGCACCACGCCCGGTCGCGCACACACCTCATCGAGCAGCGCCGCGCTCACAAGCAGGTGCTCGAGCGACAGGGTGTCGCCGATGCGCGCCAGGCGCACAGACTCCGGCGCGCACCCGGCGCGCTGCAGCGCCGCCATGAGCGTGCGGCGGTCATCGTCGGCCACCGCAGGCACCACGCCGCGGCGCGGAAAGCCACTCGTCGCGACATTCACCGCGGTCGCCGCCGCGTCCATCGCCGCGACGAGCGTCTGGCTGACGACATCGGCCAGGCCGATGCCCGTCGCATTGCCATGGCTCGCCGGCGTCAGCCGCAGCGCCGCGATCGTGCCGATGCGGGGCGACGCCGGCTCGGGCTCGCCATCGATGGCCCGCCGGCCGATCACGGTCGTATCCATGCCGGTGCCGCTGATGTCCTTGCCCATCCAATCGACCACCAGCACATCGGCAGCGGCGAACGGCAGCGCCGGCGCCATCGCGCGGGCGCGATCCAGCAGCGCCGGCTCGCGCCTGGCGATGGCAGTGGCAGGCAGCGCGACCACCTCGCTCACGGCATGCACGCCATCCTCGATGATCGCCACACCGCCGAGCACCGGCGCGCGACGCACCTGCGCCGCCGCGACCGCCGGGAGGTCCTCGCGCAGCCCAGCCGCGCCGCGCCGATGGATGGCCTCGGCGCCCTCGCGCTTGCCCAGGCCGATCGCCAGCATCTTCGTCAGGCCGCTCTCCGTCGTGGAGTGGAAATCCGTGTGGGGCTTGACGCGGTTCACCACGATGATGCCATCGCTGGCGTAGGCCGCCGCATCGCAGAACACCGGCACGCCCGCGGGGGTCTGGCCGAGCGCCACCACGTGCATCGAACTGATCACCGGGCAGCCCATCGCCGCCTCGTCGATCCCCCAGTCCCGCAGCACTGCCAACTGTCCGGCGGCGGTAGCGCCGCCGTGGCTGCCCATCGCCGGCACGATGAACGGATGGGCGCCGGCCTCGCGGAGCGTAGCCACCACCACCGCGACGACCTCGGCGTAGCGACTGATGCCGCGGCTGCCGGCGCCGACGGCGATCCGCGCCCCCGCGGCGATCTGGTCGAGCACCCCGCTCTGGCGCAGCGTCGTGGCCACCGCGGCGGCGAGGTCGGCGAGCGGGCGGCGGATGAGCGTCTGGCGAACCGGAACGAGACGCAACTGGTCGACTGACATGACGTCCTCGCGGTAGTATGGTCACCGTGGCATTATATAATGGCACGACAGAATAGCCTATCGAGCAGGAGAAGCACGCTGATGCCAGCGATGATCGTCGCCGCCGAGCCCGTCGCCGTCGAGGCGGGGGCGCGCGCTCTGCAGCAGGGCGGCAATGCTGTCGATGCTGCGGTCGTCTGTGCCTTCGCCCAGATGATCGTCAATCCGCAGATGTGTGGCCTGGGCGGGTATGCGCTGGCCACCATCCATCAGCCGGGCGCCGCCGCAGCACAGACGCTGCTGCTCGACGCGCCGGCGCTGGCCGGCAGCCGTGTGACGCCGGCGATGTGGACCGACGCGGTGATCCGCGCCAACCCCGACGGCTGGGGCTACTTCCTGCGCGACAAGGTGAACGATCGCGGGTATCAGGCGATCTGCACGCCGGGCACGGTGCGCGGCCTGGCGACGCTGCTGCAGCGCTGGGGCACCTTCGGCTGGGCGCAGGCGCTCGCGCCGGCGATCGCCATCGCCGAGCACGGCTTCATGGTCGATTCGCAGCTTGCAGCGCGCTGGAAGACCCGCGCGGCGTACCCCGAGGCGTGTTCGCTGCTCGAGTACATCGAGACGAACGCCGAGGCGCGCCGCATCTATCTGGACGGCGCCGGCCAGCCGTACGACGAGGGCATGCAGTTGCGCAACCCCGATTACGCCGCCACGCTGCGCCACCTGGCCGCGGCGGGCCCCGATGACTTCTACACCGGCGCGCTGGCCGAGCGGATGCTGGCCGATCTGGCCGCGAACGATGCCTGGGTGACCCGTGAGGATCTGGCGGGCTACCGCGTGCGCGACGAGGCGCCGACGTACGGCGGCTTCCACGGCTACACCATCGCATCATCGCAGGCGCCGCACGGCGGCCCGACGCTGATCGCCATCCTCAACATCCTCGCCGGCTACGATCTGGCGGCGCTCGGGCACAACACGCCCGACTACATCTGGCTGGTCGCGATGGCGATGAAGGCGGCCTTCGCCGACCGCAACGCCTGGATGGGCGATCCCAACAGCGTTGTGGTGCCGCTCGACTGGATGTGCTCGCAGGAGCGCGCCGCCGAGTGGCGCCGCCAGATTGATGCCGGCGCCGCCATCCGCGTGGCCGACCTGCCGCATGGTCCGCCGAGCACCACGCACGTCAGCGTCGTCGATGGCAGCGGGCGGTGCGTGTCGCTGACCCACTCGCTCGGCATGTCGTCGGGCGTGATCACGCCGGGGCTCGGCTTCATGTACAACAACTCGATGATCAATTTCGATCCGGTGCCGGGTGGGCGCAACTCGATCGCGCCGGGGAAGGGCCGCACGACCGGCATGGCGCCGACGGTGGTGTATCAGGGCGACCGCCCGGTGATGGTGGTCGGGGCGCCCGGCGCGAGCCGCATCATCACCGGGGTGCTGCAGGTGATCCTGAACCGCCTGGTGTTCGGCATGAGTGCGGTCGAGGCGGTGGTGGCGCCGCGCTTCGATTGTCAGGGCGATCGGATCGTGGTCCAGCATCGCATTCCGGAGTATGTGTGCGAGGCGGTGCGCCGGCGTCATGCGGTGGTGCGCCTGCCGCAGAGCCACGGCGCGATCAGCCTGGTGCAGGCGATCACGATCGATCCGGTCAGCGGCGCGCTCGCCGGTGGCTCGGATGCCGGCGGCGGCGGCATGGCGCTGCTGGTCGACTGAGCCGCGCGCTGGCCGATGGGGAAGCGTGCGTCGCCCGCTGGCGGCGCACGACGGGGGGAGCATGCCATGACCGGATCACACGATGCACCACGCCGGCCGCGCTGGCTGGTCGGGCTCATCGCCACGCTCGGCGTCCTGGTCGCCTGCCAGTGCCTCGTGGTGCTCGGCGTGCTGGCGTCGCGGTCGGGTGCGCTCGATCAGCTGGCGATCGCCGTGGGGCTGGTGCGCGGCACGCCGCCGCCGGACGCGCCGGCCGAGCTGGCGCTGGCGCCGCGCGCTGGCCCGCTGCTCATCGAGGAGCGGTTTGCCGCGCCCGCGCCGCGCTGGGATCAGTCGCTGGTGATGGTGCGCGACGGCGCGCTGGTGATGAATGTCGCCAATCGGTCGTTCGACAGCTACACGCTGTACCTCGGGCCGCCCGCCGACGATCCGGCGGCCGAGACGTTCGATGCCGGCGCGGTCGATGACTTCGATCTGTCGGTGGACGTGCGCCAGACCGAGGGTGACGCGCGCGCCGCGTATGGCATTCGCTTCCGCCAGACCGGGCCGGAGGATTATCTGATGTTCGCCATCAGCAGCGACGGCTTCGCCCGGCTGGTGCGGGTGCGCGCCGGCGAGCACCTGGCGCTGGTGCCGTGGCGGCAGTATGGCGCCATCCGGCGCGGCGTGGGTGCGGCCAACCGGCTGCGGCTGGTGGCCCAGGGGGCCAGTCTGGTGGCGTCGGTGAATGACGTGCCGCTGATCACCGCCGATGATGCGATCGATGTGGGCGGTCAGCTGACGCTCGGCGTGCAGACCTCCGACGCGGGCGGCGCGACGGTGGCGTTTGAGGCGGTCAGCGGCACGGTCGGCGCGCTCACGCTCGACGACTCGTTCGACGGCCCGGCGGCGGTGCGCTGGAGCGTCGGCGGCGCGACGCTGAGCAGCGGCGGCTACGAGATCATCATCGGTGCGGGCGTCCAGACGTGGCAGCAACCGATGCCGGTGGATTCGTCGCGCGTCGCCGCGTTCACCGCCGACGTCAGCGCCACGCTGCTGCAGGCCGATGGCGCCGGCGCGGCCTATGGCCTGGTGTTCGGCGATGGCGGCAACTTCGACTTCTACAGCCTGCTGCTGTTCCCCGAAGGCGAGGTCGCCGTGATCCGCTCGTCGCCGACCACCGGCACCGAGGTGCTGGTGCCGCGCACCGCGCTGCCCGAGATTCTCACCGAGGCCGGCGCGACCAATGAGCTGCGCGTGAGCGTGGCCGGCAGCATCCTGACGCTGACGATCAACCACAGCCAGATCGGCGAGGTCGATCTGGGGACGACGGTGGTCGGGCGCGTCGGGGTGATCGTGAGCGCCGGCGATGCGGGCATGACGCGGGTACGCTTCGACGACTTTGTGCTGCGCGATGATGCTGCCGTCGAGTGAGCCGGGCGGGCTGCCGGTCTCGCTGATGCTGCAGCGCATCGCGCAGGCGTGCGAGGCGTGGCCGGCGCCGGCGATCGATGCGCTGCCCGGTGCGACGCCGTTCCGTGTGCTGATCGCGACACTGCTGAGCCTGCGGACCCGCGACACCGTCACCGCGCCGGTGGCCGCGCGGCTGTTCGCCCGCGCCGATACGCCCGCCGCGCTGCTGGCCTGCGGCGCGGATGAGCTGGCGGCGCTCATCCGCCCGGTCGGGTTCTATCGCACCAAGGCGCGGCAGATCCACGCGATCTGCCACATCCTGCTCGAGCAGCACGGCGGCGCCGTGCCTGCCAGCCTCGACGGGCTGCTGGCATTGCCGGGCGTCGGGCGCAAGACGGCCAACCTGACGCTGACGGCCGGGTTCGGGCTGCCGGGCATCTGCGTCGATGTGCATGTCCACCGCATCTGCAACCGCTGGGGATATGTCGCGACGAGCGACCCGGATGCGACCGAGTTGGTGCTGCGGCGCATCCTGCCGGAGCGCCACTGGGCCGAGATCAACCGCCTGCTGGTGGCGTTCGGCCAGAACCTGTGCGGGCCGCGCCGGCCGCACTGCGAGCGCTGCCCGGTGGCGGAATGGTGCGCGCGCCGTGGCGTCGCGCCACGCGAACGCCGCTGATCAGCCGGCCAGACCGGCGACGACGCCCGCAGCGATGGCGGCCAGCACCAGCGCCCAGGCCGGCACGCGCCACCACGACAGCGCGGCCAGGCCGATCAGCGCCAGCGCCAGATCGCCCGGCCCGCGGATGGCGCCGAGCCAGACCGGCTGATACCAGGTGGCCAGCAGCAGGCCGACGACCGCGGCGTTGACGCCGCGCAGCGCGGCCCGGGTGGCAGCGTGGCGGCGCAGCTGCTGCCAGAAGGGCAGTGCGCCGGTCACCAGCAGATAGCCCGGCGCGAAGATGCCGCACAGCGCCACGAGCGCGCCCCAGCCGGCCAGCGGCCCCGGCAGCGCCGCCGCGCCCAGGTAGGCGGCGAGGCTGAACAGCGGGCCGGGCAGCGCCTGCGCCAGCCCGTACCCCGCCACGAACGTGGCGCGGTCGAGCATCCCCGGCGCGACGAACGATTCCTGCAGCAGCGGCAGCACGACGTGCCCGCCGCCGAACACCAGCGCACCCGCCCGGACCGTCGCCGCGCCGATCGCGGGCAGCGACCCGGCGGGCCAGAGGAGCGGCGCCGCCAGCGCCGCGAGCAGCAGCAGCCCGGCCAGCACCAGCAGCGCCAGCCCCTGGCGGCGGTCCCCCGGCACCAGCGCCGGCCCGGCGTCGGGCACGGCATCGCCCGGCAGCCAGCGCCCCAGCGCCGCCGCCAGCCCCAGCACCACCAACTGGGTCCATGGGCCGGGCCAGAGCAGCAGCGCCGCAGCGCTGAGCACTGCCAGCGAGCCGCGCGGCACATCGGGCGTCAGGCTGCGCGCCATGCCCCACACCGCCGACGTCACCACCACCAGCGCCACAATCTCCAGGCCGTGGAGCATCCGGCTGGCATCGGCCGGCAGCGCCGCCAGCCCCAGCGCCGCCAGCGCCATCAGCGCCGCCGACGGCAGCGTGAAGCCCAGCCAGGCGGCCAGCCCGCCCGCCCGCCCGGCGCGCAGCGTCCCCAGCGCGATGCCCAGCTGGCTGCTCGCCGGCCCGGGCAGCGCCTGACACAGCGCCAGCAGATCGGCATACGTCGCATCATCGACCCAGCCGCGGCGGCGCACCAGTTCGTCGCGGAAGTAGCCCAGGTGCGCGGTCGGCCCGCCGAACGATGTCAGGCCGAGGCGCAGGAACGTGACGAAGACGCGCCATGGCGTCGCGGGATCGGCTTCGGTCGGCATCGGATTGCTCCTGTCGTGACGCTTCTGGTATGATGGCCCGGGACGTGGATTGAGCGACGGGAGTGCATGATGCTCGATGGATTGCGCCGCACGGTCCGCGGTGTGCTCTTCGCCGCCGGCCTCGCCGCCGGCATCTGGCTCGGGGCGCTGCTCGGGCGCGTGACCTACGAGACCCGGCTGATGCTGCTGGGCGCGCGGCGCCGGGTGCACCGCACGCCCGCCGACCTCGACCTCGCCGCCAGCGATGTCGTGCTGCGCGGCGAGGATGGCGTGACGGTGCGTGGCTGGTTCATCGCCGCCACCGCCGACCATGCGCCGGCGGTGCTGATCGTGCACGGCTGGCCGTGGCATCGCGGCGGCAATCGTGCCGGCGAACTGACGCTGCCCGACGCCGATGTCGATCTGCTGGCGCCGGCGGCGGCGCTGCAGCGGCGCGGCCTGCACGTCCTGCTGATCGACCTGCGCAATCATGGCACCAGCGATGCCGCGCCCCCGGTGACCTTCGGCCTGCGCGAATCGCGCGACGTGCTGGCGGCCGTCGGCTGGCTGGCGCAGCAGCCGGGCGTCGATGCGCAGCGGATCGGCGTGCTCGGCTACTCGATGGGCGCCAACGCGGCGCTGTATGCCGCCGCGGCCGGCGAGCAGATCCACGCCGTCGTGGCGGTCCAGCCGGTCGAGCCGGCAGTGTTCCTGCAGCGCTACGGCCGCGAGCAATACGGCGCAGTCGGCGTGGTGCTGGCACACATCGCCGGCATGCTGCCGCGCATGCTCGGCGGCCCGGCGCTCGGGCAGATCCGGCTGCTGCCGCTGGTGCGCCAGATCCGCCACGCCCGCGTGCGCTACATCCAGGGCGACCGCGACCCCTGGGGCGATCATCGGGCGGTCGTCGAGCTCGAGCGCGCCACGCCGCACGCCGCCGGCCTGATCACGGTCGCTGCCGGCGACCGCTACGCCGGCTACCAGTACCCGACGCACCATCCCGAGGTGATCGGCGAGCTGCTCGGGCGCTGACGCGCCACGCACGCCCGGCACGGCTCAGCGCACCGCGTCGCCGAGGTAGATCGGCTCCAGCGTCGCACAGTCATCGGCCTCGCCGCGCTGGTGCCGCGCCCATGCCAGCTCGGCGGTCGCCGCAGGGCGGCGCACCTGCCCCAGCGCACCGGGGTAGCGTGGCTGCAACCCGGGCCGCGCCGCCAGCACCGCCCGCACCGCGTCGTCGCAATCGCCCAGCACCCACAGCGCGCCGCTGCGGCCGAGGCCCAGGTCGGCGAGGGTCACGTTCCGCGGCGGGTCGTCGTCGTCGGCGACGCCGTACCGATCGCGGCCGAGGCGCACCAGCGCCAGCGTCGCGCCATGCTCGCGCCACGGATGCCGCAGTGCCGCCAGCGTCGGCACCCCCAGCAGCGGCAGATCCAGCGCCAGCGCCAGGCCCTTGGCGGTCGCCAGGCCTACGCGCAGGCCGCTCCAGCTGCCCGGGCCGAGCGTGACGGCGATGGCGGTGAGGTCGGCTGGCCGACAGCGCAGGTGCTCGCACAGCAGCGTCAGCTGCGGCAGCAGCTGCGCGCCATGGTCGCGGCCGGCATCCCAGACGGCTTCGGCGCGGACGGCGCCGTCGAACAGCGCCAGGCCACCCATCGAGGTAGCCGTGTCGATCGCCAGCAGCATGTCAGCGCTCCACGGCGCGCAGCGCGGTGATGAGCCGCTCCACGCGCTGCCCGGCGCCGCGCAGCGTGAACGATCGCTCCGTCGGCCCCAGCCAGGCGCACGCGATGACGAGATGCTCCGCCGGCAGCCGGTCGCCGGCACGCTCGGGCCACTCGATCAGGCAGACGCCATCGCCGTCGAGCAGTTCCTCCAGCCCGATCCCGTCCAGGTCGGCCGGCCCGTCGAGGCGATACAGATCGGCGTGATGGATCGGCAGCCGCCCCTGGTAGTGCTGGATCACCACGAACGTCGGGCTGGTGACGGCATCGGGCGCGCCGAGCCCGGCGGCGATGCCCGCGACCAACTGCGTCTTGCCGGCGCCGAGCTCGCCGTGCAGCGCGACGACATCGCCACGCGCCAGCAGCCCGCCGAGCCGCGCGCCGAATGCCAGCGTCGCCGCCGGCGAACCACACACAATGGTCAGCGACGCCATGGCGTCACCCACCCGCCGGCCCGCGCTCGGGCTCGGTTGGCGTCGGCGTCGATGCCGCCGGCAGACTCTCGACCAGCTCGATGGCGATGCCGCGCAGTTCGTTCAGCGTGCGAAAGGCGGCCGGGCTGAAGGCACCACCATAGGCGATCAGATATGCGCGCCGCGCACGACGCAGCCGCACGAGCTCGGCCATGTCCAGCACATCCGAGGCGCCGACGAGCGGACGAGCCTGGTAGAGCGCCACGATGAGCTCGTTCTGTGGAGTGAGGAGACTGACCAGCCAGCGATTCGCACGTAATTGCTCGACTGACACGACCTGATACCCTGCCTGCTGGGCAAGGGCGCTGAGTTCGCGTGCCGATAGTTGGGACACCCGGACGCCTCTCTTCAACGGTGCTGTGTGGCGTCGCCAGTACCGACACCGCTGCACAAAGTATAACACAGCGCGGCCGGCTGCCCGGATGCGTCGGGGGCTGCCGCCAGGGCAGAATCCACGGACCTGACGCGGATTCTGTGCCGCCGCCGCGCTACGGGTTCGCAGCGCGACTGGTGCTGCGGCCGTGGGCATCGCGGGTATCTGCGGCGCCGCTGTGCTCGCCCGCTGATCACGCCCGCTCCCTGGCATGCTGCTCCACGCGGTGTGCTGGTGCCCTGATCTGTCCATGTCGTGCGGTTTCCGTGTATGATGACGCAAGACATCACCTCTGCCGGCGACGTCGGCCTGACCGCCGACGCCCTGCCGCCATCATCACGACACCACCGAGGCATGCCATGCATAATGACGATGACGATCGCGCCATTCAGCGATTACGCGCAGCCTTCGCGCGTCGCCCCGGCGATCGGACCCGCGTGCGCCTGGTTGAGGCGCTCGAACGCCAGATGACCCGCTATCACGCGCAGGGTGACCGCGCCGACCGCGTCGCGAATGCCCGCGAACGCATCGCGCTGCTGCGCAACGCCGCCCGACATGCGCCGGCCAGGCGCACCGTCAATCCCAGACATCTGATCGATGCGCTGGCTGACCTCGCCGCAGCACTCGGTGAGGTCTCGGAGTACTTGAATGATGTGGATGACCATCGGCATCAGCTTCAACACATCATCAATTATGGTTGGGATGATCGATCTGATGACGTTTGTCAGCGCATTCAGCAATCATTTTCGGTGTACCAGGAATGCCTTCATGAAATGACGTTTTCCGATTTTGATGAAGCCATGCTGTCAAGAGAACCCGACGACTATTCGATATACATGCAGAGAGACATGTATATCCGGGTATATGTTCGATCACGCGCAAATCACGTCATCTGGCGACTCTTCGAGCAAGGAATTGTCCTGCGATCATGGAATGTCGCCGAACACGCGATCGCGCTGCTGAGACAATCGAGATCGGCGATCTCTGCCGTCGCATCCCGCCAATCGCCGTTGATGCACCTGATGCGCTCGATGGTCTGCACGTCCGAGTACTATCTGGCACGCCTGAATCACCTGCGGCGCACCACGCTGCTCTACGCGCACCGGACGGCCGCCGGAATCGACCAGCTGCGCCTGCCGGCCGTCGTCGACGACCAGGCGATCTGGCCGCTGACCGATGCCGCCCAGGCGAGCGCGTCGATCAACGCCATGCTGGAGCGCATGCAGGAAGAACAGGAAGAGTACGACCGATTCGATGACGAGTGGGTGCAGCTGCTCGAGCTACGCATCCGCCTGCTGCGCGTGCGCGGCGCCGTCGCGCTCTACCGTGTGCCAGGGCTGGAGGGGAACGACCTGGCCGCCTCGGCGGCCGACGCGACCACCAGCCTGAGTGAGGCGCTGGAGCTGGCGCGCCAGCTGGTTGCGCGCCGGGGCACCGGCGAGGATGTCTGGCTGCTCACACGCCTGCTGGTCGACGCGTCGCTCGACGAGGCGGGGCGCAACGATCACGAGGCTGCGAACAACTACCTCGACGAGATTGTGGCGCTGTACCGGCGGCAGCCAGCGGTCACCCCGTCAGCATACCGCCGGCTGGCCAGGGCGCTCGACCTCGTGCGGCGCCAGCGGATCAAGCGGATGGTCTCCGCGCACATCAGCGCCGAATCGGCGGCCGATCTGGATGACGAGGCGGGCGATGATGCCGATCCGGCCACGGAGATCCTGTACGATCATCGGCTCGAGGAGCTGCAGCTGCGCCGGCGCAACCGGCGCCAGGACGCAGATGACCGGCGGGGGCTGCAGGATTCGCTCGACGAGAGCATCACCCTGCTGCGCATGGCGGTCGCCGAACGGGGCGCGCCCGATGACTACGATGCGCTGGTGGCGCGCCTGCTGGAGCAGGCGACGCCGCTGCTGGCCGGCAGGAACCGGGCGGCGGCCCACGCGGCGCACGCCGAGCGCATCGCCATCCGCCGCACACAGGCGGCCGGCGGCGATGCACGTGCGCGCCAGGCGCTGGGCGTGGCGCTGGCCGAGGCGGCACGGCACCAGCAGCGCTGGGGCAGCGCCGCGGATGTCCCGGCACTGCTGACGGAGTCGCTGGCGACCCTGCGCCTGCTGGCGCGCGAGCGCGGTACGCCCGGTGATCACTACGCGCTGGGCATCGCCCTGGCGCACGCCCGGTCGATCGCCCGCGAGTGTGGCGATCACGCGCAGGCGCGGCAGCACGACGACGAGCGCCTCGCGGCGCTGTGCCAGGTGGTGCGGCTGCGCGGGCGGCCGATCGATCGCAGGGTGCTGCTCGATGCGGTGGCTGCGGCACTGACGGCGGCACAGGATGATCACGCCCGGATCGTGGCGGTGCTCGATGCGGCGCTGGCGGCGCTGCGCCAGTGCGTCGACGCGGACGCGGCCATCGATGTGCTGAACCTGCTGCGCATGACGGTGCAGGCGCTGCAGCCGCACGATACGGCCGGCGCGCTGCAGGCCGCCCACCAGGCGCTGGCCTGGTGCCAGCAGCACGACCTGGCGCACCATAGCCACGGCAGCCGCTACGAGCTCGGCCGCGCCTGGTTCCAGCTGGCCGACGTCCAGCGCAGCGTGCGGCAGTTCGGCGATGCCTTGCATGGCTATCGCCAGAGCATCATCGCCTGGCGCTCGCTCTCGACCGGCCGCCTGCTGGTCAGCTTTCCGATGATCATCGCACTGGCGCTGCGCCACTGCGGTACCTGCGCCGCGGCGATCGACGACGACGCCACCGCGCTGGCGTGCTTCGGCGAGTGCCGCCAGATGCTCGAGTCGTACACCGACCAGTCGCTGCCGGACGTGGTGATGCTGGCAGAGCTCTGGCACGAGGTATGCCAGTTTCACCTGACGCGCCGCCAGTTTGGGCCGGCGCGCACCGCGGGCCAGGCCAGTCTGCGGCTGTGGCGCAGCGTCTGCGCGCTTCGGCAGATCGCGGCCGACCGGCGCGCGCTGGCACAGGTGCGACAGGCCCTGCGCGACATCCGCCGGCTGCAGTCCGAGGCGGCAGGCGCCTGAGTCTGCCGCGCGCGGGTGCCGGCTTGCCGCGCCAGCGACGCTGTGCTAGCATCGCGTGACGGCCAGCCAGGGAGTTTCGGAGCACCCGCATGATCTGTGAGATTCGCCCGACTCCGCCCGATGATCCGGTGGCGGAGGACCTCATCGCCGAGCTGTCTGCCGCGCTCGATGACCCACGGCAGCCGGTCGCCAGCCGCCACGGCTACAGCGTGGCACGGCTGGTGGCCGAACGGGTCGCATTCTTCGTGGCCTGGTGTGATGGCGCTCCGGCCGGATGTGCCGGGCTGGCGCGCGCCGCCGACTACGGCGAGGTGAAGCGCATGTACGTGCGCCCGGCCTTCCGCCGCCGTGGCGTGGCACAGGCACTGCTCGGCGAACTCGCGGCGCAGGCGCGCGCTGCGGCGCTCCCCCGGCTGCGCCTCGAGACCGGCATCTGGCAGCCCGAGGCCATCGCGCTCTACGAGCGCGCCGGGTTCAGCCGCATCGGCCCGTTCGGCCCCTACCGCGAGGATCCGTTCAGCGTCTATTTCGAGCGGCCGCTGTGAGCGCCGTGCTGCGTCGCAGCGACGAGGCGCTCCGCGCGCTGCTGCTGTCGGTCGCCCGCGCCGCGCCGGGCGTCCGCGCCGTCATCCTCAATGGATCGCGCGCCAATCCACACGCCGCGCCAGACGCGTTCCAGGACTGGGACGTGGTGTATGTGGTCGATTCGCTCGAGCCCTATCTCGCCGATCCGCACTGGATCGACTGCTTCGGTGAGCGCCTGATCATGCAGCTCCCCGACGCGATGGGCGCGCTGGCCGATGCGCCGCACCCACAGCAGTTCGCCTGGCTGATGCTGTTCCGCGACGGGCACCGCATCGACCTGACGCTGGTGACGTGCGACGCGCTGGCGCTGCTGCCGCGCGAACCACACGAGCAGGTGATGCTGGACCCCGACGGGCTGGTGCCGCCGGCTCCGCCGGCCAGCCCGTACGCGCAACCGCCCACCGAGGCAGCCTATCGCGACTGCTGCAACGAGTTCTGGTGGGTCGCGCCGTACGTCGTCAAGGCGGTGTGGCGCGACCAGCCAACCTATGCGCAGACCCACCTCGCGATCGTGCGCGATCAGCTGCTGCAGCTGTGCGACTGGTGGCTGGTCCTGACCAGTGCCGGCGCCCGTGCGGCGGGCAAGCATGGCCGCGATCTGGGCCGCTGGCTGCCCGCACCGCTGTGGCACGCGGTGTGTGCGAGCTATGCATCCGCCGACGGCGCCGCGCTGTGGCAGGCGCTCGAGACGTTGATGGCGGCATTCGACGCACTGGCGCGCGATGTGGCGCAGCGCACCGGGTTCGCGTACCCCCACGACGATGCCACCCGGGTGTGGCAGTACGTCCGGCAGCAACGCGCCGCCTGGGAGCGCGCCACGAGCCAGCCGTGATCCTGCCGGCGGCGCCAGCGACACAGGAGACACACCCATGCCCACCCGCCACGCACCGCGCATCGGAGTCTTCGGCATCGGCCTGGCCGCCTACTGGCCGCAGTTCCCTGGCCTGCAGCACCGCCTCGCCGGCTACCTCGGCCACGTCGAGCGCCGGCTTGCGGCCCTCGGCGCCGACATCTGCGCCGCCGGACTCGTCGACACCCCATTTGCCGCCGTCGCCGCCGGCGATCGCTTCGCCCGCGAACAGGTCGATCTGGTGGTCTGCTATGTCGCAACCTACGCCACTTCATCGCAGGTGCTGCCGACGGTGCAGCGCGCCCGCCGGCCGGTGCTGGTGCTCAACCTCCAGCCGTGCGCCCGGCTCGACTACGCCACCGTGGACACCGCCGAATGGCTGGCGAATTGCTGCGCCTGCTGCGTTCCCGAGATCAGCAACGCCTTCGCCCGCGCCCGCATCGCGTTTCAGGTCGTCTCGGGCCAGCTGTTCGACGACCCGACGGCCTGGCAGGCGATCGGCGACTGGGTGCGGGCGGCGGCGGTGGCCCGCGGCCTGGCGAACGCGCGCATCGGCTTCCTCGGCCACACCTACCCCGGCATGCTCGACCTCTCCAGCGATGTCACCGGCATCCACGGTCAGCTCGGGACACACGTCGAGGTGCTCGAGATGGAGGACCTGGCCAGTCGCGTGGCGCGCGTCGACGATGCTGCCCTGGCGGCACAGCTCGCGGTGATCCGTGACACCTTCGCCGTCGCTGCGCCCGGTTCCGATCGCATCGCGCGCGAGGTGTCGCCGGCGGCGCTGGCCGAGGCGGCGCGGGTGGCGGGTGGCCTGCATCGGCTGGTGCAGGATTTCCAGCTCGACGGCCTGGCATACTACTACCGTGGCCTCGACGGCAATGCCTTCGAGCAGCTCAGCGCCAGCATGATCGTCGGCAACTCGCTGCTCACCGCGGCTGGTGTGCCATGCAGCGGCGAAGGTGACCTCAAGACCTGCCTGGCGATGCTCATCCTCGATCGCCTCGGCGCCGGTGGTTCATTCACCGAGTTCTATGCGATGGACTTCGTCGATGGCTTCCTGCTGATGGGGCACGATGGCCCGGGTCACATCGCGATCTCGGATCAGCGCCCCACGCTGCGCGGCCTCGGCCTGTTCCACGGCAAGCGCGGCGGCGGCCTGTCGGTCGAGTTCGCCGTGCGCCATGGGCCGGTGACCATCCTGGGCATGACCCAGACCGAGACCGGGCGCCTGCGCCTGCTGCTGGCCGAGGGCGAGGTCATCGCCGGGCCGACGATGCAGATCGGCAATACCAACTCGCGGGTGCGCTTCGCCCAGCCGCCGGCGGCGTTCATGGACGCATGGTGCGCACATGGCCCGACCCACCACGTGGCGCTGGGCGTCGGCCACCAGCGCGGCGCCATCGAGCGCGTGGCGCGCCTGCTCGGCCTCGAGTGTGTGGTGGTGTGACGGGGGCGTCGGGCGTCACGGCGGCGCGGGCAGCCGCTCGCGCGGCACCAGGTAGAGCCAGAACAGCGGCTCGCTGCCGACGGGCGACTCCACCGCGCGCAGCGTGCCACCAGGGTAGGCGGCCTGGATCGGCTCAAGTTCGTGTGCCCGCGCCGGGAGCGCCACAAAGGCCGCCGCGGCATCGGGTGTAGCGAGCAGCAACCGCGCCGGGTCGCCGTCGGATGGCGGCAGATCGATGCCCGGCGTGTCGGGGGCGAGATACCGCGTCGAGCCGAATGTCAGCGACATCTCGGGCAGGCCCATGAAGTAGATGCGCCAGCCGGAACCGAACTCGCGTCGCGCGATGATGCCGAGCTCGGTCGCGATGATGCCGTGGTGCCCGCCGTAGATGCGCTGCGGCGCGTAGTCGACGAAGTAGGTCTTGAGACTGACGGCGCCGAATGCGGCGACGGCCGCGCCCAGCAATGCCGGCGCCAGCCGTGTGCTGTGCGGCTGGAGCGCATGCCAGCGCCGCAGCTGGCGCACCAGCACGACCAGCGCCAGCGCGGCGAAGAAGATCGTCGGCACTGCGGCGGTGATCAGGCGCTGGCTCGATGGCGGGCTCTCGGTCAGGGCGCCGCCGAGCACCAGTGCGCTCCCCCACCAGGCGAGCATCGGGAACAGGCGCGGGTTGGTGAGGCGCGCAAGGCCGATGGCGACGCCGACCAGCAACACTGCGCCGGTGATCGGGTCGAGCAGCGGCTCGCGCAGCCCATACCATACCGTGCGATCGGGGTAGACGTTGAATGCCAGCATGGCGCGCCAGAATTGCGATGCCAGAATGTCGATGAGGTTGCCGCCCATGGCCAGTTCGTTGGCGAGCCAGCCGCTCTGGATGATGCCGGTCTGGTTGATCCTGGCATTGTATTCGTCGGGAAATCGCCAGCCGTACTGGATCATCGGCGCGGCCGTGATGAGCGCCGCGCCGGCCAGCCGCCGCACGCCGACGCCATGATCGCGCCAGAACTGCCGCCAGTTCGCCCGGGCCATCATCACGATGCTCAGCGCCACGATGACGGCGATCAGCCGTGCGCCGAAGTAGAAATGCTGGGCGACGCCGATCGCGATCCCGCACAGCACCCAGTCGGCGATGCTGCGCCGGTCGTAGGCGCGCAGCAGCAGAAGCAGCGCCAGCGTCATGAAGAACGGGTCGGCGATGTTGTTGATGCCGATCCGTGAGTAGTGGATGTGGTAGTGGTACACCGCCAGGGCACACCCGGTGATGATGCCGACGACCGGCCCCTGCAGGCGCGCCGCCAGCCGCGCCGCGATGACCACGTTGAGGACGCCGGGCAGCAGTCACGGCAGGCGCAGCCCCAGCACCGGATCGCTCACCCATGCCACGCTCGGCGCATTGAAGAAGAACGTCATCGTCGGCACGCTCAGCCAGCCGGTGGCGAACGGATCGCTGATGCCGCCGCTGAGCACGGCGCGCGTCTCGCGGCCGAACCGTGTCTCGTCGCCGGCGAGCGTGGCCGGCAACGCGCCGGCCTGCCAGTCACGCGCCACCGCCGCCAGCAGCCCGATCCCCGCGATGATCCAGAGCGACCGGCGCGGCCGGCGCCAGCGCGGCCACTGCCACGGCGTCGTGGCCGCGGCATACGCGCCGATGATCGCGCCCCAGGCGGCCAGCACCCACGGCCCGACACTGATACCCGATGTGCCGCGCCGGACACCGAGGACGCCGAGCATGCCGGCGACTGCCAGCACGAGCAGGCCGATGCGCGCCGGCGACCAGATCGGCACCATCGCCGGGCCGATGCGCTCCCGCTGCCATAGCGGCAGGTCGCTGGTGGCCCAGGCGACGCATGCGGCACCGGCGAGGGCGAGCGTCAGGGTCATGGCGCTCACGGCGGTTTCGGCATGCATCATCAGTTGGCCACCAAACACCATGCCGAGCGCCAGCACGGTCAGGCCGAGCCGCTGACTGAGCGGCAGCGCTGCGGCCGCGGCCATGAGTGGCGCCATGCGCGCCGACCACTGGCTGCGCAGGGCCTGCCAGACCCGCCTGGGATGCGCTGATGGACGCGGTGCCGCGGGGGCGGGCGCGGCGGGCGTGAGGGCGGCCCGTGGCTCGTGCGTCGGCTCGGCCGGCGCATCGAGGATCCGCAGGCTCGCGTCGATGCGCAGCCGGATCTGCATCGTGGTGCCGTCGGCGAGCGGCAGGCGCGTGCGCGGCCGGATCATGCCGCCATCGACCACGGCGTCGACGATGATCTCACGTGATGACGATCCGACAGGTTCGCTGGAGTCGGGTGATGTCATCATGCACCATCCATACGAAGACACGAAGAGACGTGTGCCACACGAAGACACGGTGGGCCAGGAGTAAGGTGCTATGCTGCTGTTGCCTCCCTCACCTGAAGTGAACCAATACGTTTCGCGATTGCCTACGTTTCGTATGAATCCGCAGTGAGCCTCTTCGTGTATTTCTGTGAGGCGAGAAGAGAGAGAAGCAGAACATGACCTTCCCTCAATCTCTTCGTGCCTTCGTGTCTTCGTGTGACTCCCGTCCCCCTGCCCCCGTCCCCCGCCTCCCGGCCCTTCGTGCCTTCGTGTCTTCGTGTGAGCCAGCCTCCGCGCGGCAGGCGCGCATCACATCGTCGTGCGCACCAGCTCGCGCATGCGGTCAGCCGTCGCGCGGAGCATCGGCCAGTCGCGCAGCCAGGCGTTGTAGGCCAGATGGGCCAGGCCGATGTGCAGCACGCACGCCAGCATGCGGCGCTCCAGCGCCTGCGGCGGGCCAGCGTCGTAGTCCCGCAGGCCGGCCGTCAGCGCGGCGACATCGAGCGCGGGGTGCCACGGTGCCCAGAACTGAAACCAGGCCAGGTCGTACAGCGGATCACCGTACGCCGCACAGCCCCAATCAAAGACCCCGCCGATGCGTGGGCCGTCGACCAGCACGTTGCGGTTCATCAGATCGCCGTGGATGACGCCATGCGGCACCGCATCGTCGACGACCTGCCGCAGCAGCGTCGCACCCCAGGCGAACTCCGCAGGCCCATCGTCGATCTCGCCGAGCCGCTGCCACCAGCCATGCGTCCGCGACTCGGGTGCGTCGACGAGGACGTCGAGCAGGTAGGCCGACCACGACGCGCTGGTACCGCGACCGGTGGCGTCCCAGGTGCCCCAGCCGGCACCGGCGGGCGCGGCGAGCCGCCGCAGTGCCGCGAGCAGCGCCACCGTGGCCGGCAGCGCAGCCGACCATGCCGCGGCGTCGAGTTGCTCGAGCGGCACGCCCCAGGCTCGGGTGCTCACCACATAGGAGCCATCGGCCAGTTCGCCCAGCGCCAGCACTGCCGGCACCGGCAACGCCGGGCCCGCATACCGCGCCGCATGGGCGTCCCGCGCAAAATCATCGCCGTGCCGGCCGACGCGCACGACCAGGGCCTCGTCGCCGCGCGTGAAGCCGAAGCAGCGCGACCATGCCCCCGCGCCGATCAGCGCCACATCGCGCACGCGTGGGTCGAAGCGCTGCTGGAGCGCCGTGGTGATCGCCGCCGCGTCGAGCGTGTCGATTGTAGCCTGATGATCCATCGTCCCCCTCCGTCAGGCACGCGCCCGGCCGCATTCTAGCACACGCGCCGCACCACGGGCGACCGGCGGCCACACGGCGCTGTGCTATAATCGGGGCCCGGGGCCCGCGCCGCGCGGCCCGGGCGACAGGAGGCGGCCCTGCTTCACCAGATTCTCACCACGCTCAACGATCTGCTCCTGGCCGCGGTCCTGATCGTCGCGTTCTCGCTGCTCGCGTACATCGCGCTCCAGAACTGGCGCTCGGCGATCGTGCAGGCGCTGTGTGTGCTGCTCGGTGGCATCGTGATCGTGTTCGGCGGCGACGTCCTGATCGGCGTCGCGCAGCGCGATGTGACGGTGCAGGTGCTGCTGCGGGTCCAGTGGCTCGGCGTCGTGCTGGTGCCCGCCGGCTACATTCACCTGACCGACGCCCTGCTGCGGGCCAGCGGCCGCGACGCCTCGCGACCGCACTGGGTGCTGCTCGCCGCCTATCTCGCCAGCGCGATCTGGTTCGGGCTGGTGGCCAGCACCGACTGGCTGCTGCTGGACGGATCAGGCGCACCGCTGGCGCGGCTGGCGCCCGGGCCGCTGTTCTGGGGTTTCTCGCTGTACTTCGCCCTGGCCACCCTGGGCGGGCTCGCCGCCGTGGTGCATGTGCGGCGTGCGGCGCTCACGCCCACCTTGCGGCGGCGCCTCGGCTACCTGGCCGCCACCTTTCTCGGCCCGGCGCTCGCCGTCTATCCCTACCTGTCGCTGCCGCCCGTCGTGCTGCCGATCGATCCCGCCCTGCTGCTGCTGTTCGCCGCCCTCGGCAATCTCATCGCCCTGGCGCTCACCACCGTGATGGTCTACAGCATCGCATTCCAGGGCATGCCGGTCCCCGACCGCCTGATCAAGCAGGATTTTGTCCGCTGGAGCCTGTACGGCCCGTTCATCGGCGTCAGCATCATCCTGTTCGTGCGGGTCGTGCCGCTGATCGCCGCAGCCCTGGCGCTGCCCCGCGACACGCTGCTCACCTTCGGCATCATGATCATGACCGTCGTGATGCCGATGCTGGTCAGCCGCGTGCGCCCGTACATCGACACGCTGGTCTACACCCAGGATCATGCCGAGATCGACTACCTGCGCGGGCTGCCGCGCAGCACCTTCACCCAGGCCGACCTGCGCAGCCTGCTGGAGAACACGCTGGTGGTGATCTGCGGTGCGCTGCACGCCAGCAGTGGCTTCGTCGCCGCTCCCGACGAGCGGGGTGGCTACACGATCAAGAGCAGCGTCGGCTCGCGCCGGGCGGTGCGGCAGTTCCTCAAACAGCGCCTGCTCACCGATGTGGTCGAGCACCTCGCCGCCACGCCGGCCTACGAGCCGGGCGCCGTGCCGCCGGCCGAGAGCTTCCGGCCGGTCGACGAGTTCGTGCTGTTCCCGCTGCGCGCGCCGGATGGCGCGGTGCTCGGCGCGCTGGGCGTCGCCTTGCCCGAGGCGGCGCTCGGCGCCGAGGCGCGGCAGCTGATCGGCGCGCTGGCGCACCGCATGGAGCTCGCGCTCGATACCGTCTCGATGCAGCGGCAGCTGTTCGGCACGCTGCGCACCATGGCGCCCGAGATGCAGTCGCTGCGCGAGCTCAACACGCGCCTCGAACAGGCCACGCCGGCATCGCTCGAGCGCCTCGACCCGGACATCGCCTTGCTGCCCGAGTTCTCGCAATGGGTCAAGGAGGCATTGACCCACTACTGGGGTGGGCCCAAGCTCTCGGATAGCCCGCTGCTGGAGCTGCGCAGCGTGCGCCGCACGATCACGGCACACGATGGCAACCCGACCAGGGCATTGCAGGCGGTGCTGCGCCGGGCCATCGAGAACCTGCGGCCCGAGGCGCAGCTGGACCCATCGGCACAGGAGTGGCTGCTCTACAATATCCTCGAGCTGCGCTTCCTGCAGGGGCGGCGCATCCGCGACACCGCCGACCGCCTGGCGATGAGCGAGTCGGACCTGTACCGCAAACAACGCATTGCCGTCGAGGAAGTCGCACGGCAACTGGCCCTGATGGAAGAGCCGCCGCAGCGATGAGTGCAGCACGACCGCACGGCGTGCGGCGGCTGCCGAGTGAATGAAAGCGAGCCCCGCAGATGAACGAGCAACCCTACGACGTGGTCGTGATCGGTGCCGGCCCGGGCGGATACGTGACGGCGATCCGCGCAGCGCAGCTTGGCCTGCGCGTCGCGGTCGTCGAGCGCGGTGCGCTGGGCGGCGTGTGCCTGAACGTCGGCTGCATCCCGACGAAGGCGCTGCTGCACTCGGCCGAACTGCTCGATGCCGCGCGCGAAGGCGCCCGGTTCGGCGTCGTGGCCAGCGATGTGCGCCTGGACTGGGCGGCCGTCACGCGGCACCGCGAGACCGTCGTCAAGACGATGACCGGTGGTGTCGGCATGCTGCTGCGCAAGAATCGCGTCGAGACGGTCGTCGGTAGCGCCCGGCTGCGCAGCGCCGGTGTGGTGGCGGTCAGCGATGCCGGCGGCGCGACGCGCGAGCTCGCCACGCGCCACATCGTGATCGCCACCGGAGCGCGGCCGCGCGAGATCCCGGCGATCGGCGCGGTGTTCGACGGCGAGCGCATCCTGTCGTCGACCCAGGCGCTCAGCCTGCCGCAGGTGCCGGCGTCGCTGGCGGTGATCGGCGCCGGCGCCATCGGCGTCGAGTTCGCATCGGCATACCGCAGCTTCGGCGCCGACGTCACGCTGATCGAGGCGCTGCCACGGATCGTGCCGGTCGAAGACGAGGACGTGAGCGCCGAACTGGCGCGGGCGTTCGCGCGGCGCGGCATCGCGGTGCTGGCCGGCGCACGGGTCGAGGCGCTCGAGCGACGCAGCGGTGATGTCGTGGTGCGGCTGCGCGATGCCGGCGGCGCGGCGCGCGAGATCGCCGTCGAGCGCGTGCTGGTGGGCGCCGGCATCGTGCCCAACACCGCCGACCTCGGCCTGGCCGAGGTGGGGGTGACGACCGACGCGCGTGGCTTTGTGGCGGTCGATGCCGGGTTGCGCACCTCGCTGGCCGGCGTGTTCGCCATCGGCGACTGTGCCAGCACCACGCCGTGGCTGGCGCACAAGGCGTCGGCCGAGGGCATCCTGGTGGCCGAGACCATCGCGGGCCACGCGCCGCCGCCGCTCGACTACCGCAAGATCCCCGGCTGCACCTACTGCACCCCCGAGATCGCCAGCATCGGCCTGAGCGAGGCGGCCGCGCGCCAGGCCGGCTACGAGGTGAAGGTCGGCCGGTTTCCCTTCACCGGCAATGGCAAGGCGACAGTCCTCGGCCAGCGCCAGGGGTTCGTCAAGGTGGTGAGCGAGGCAGCCTACGGCGAGGTGCTCGGCGTCCACATCATCGGGCCGCATGCCACCGAGCTGATCGCCGAAGCCGGCGCGGCGCTGAGCCACGAGGCGACGGCCGAGTCGCTGATGCGCACGGTGCATGCCCATCCGACGGTCGCCGAGGCGATCCTCGAGGCGGCGCACATGGCGGCGACGGGCATGGCGATCCACATCTGAGCCGGGGCGTGCTGCCTGCGCGTTCCGCGGCGGGGTGCCATGGGAAGCGGGGCTGATGCGGCGCTGCGGCGCCCCTGCCCCCGCCCTGCGCTGCAGATGCCACGGTCCATGCAGACGCCGGATTGTGCTGCGCGAGGGCTATGTGGCAGACGGGCGCCACGCGGCGACCGTGGCGCCCCCGCCTCTCTCCTGCGCGATGCGCGTGAAGACGACGCCGCCGGGCTGCGGGCGGCAGGATGCGGCCGATCCTTCGCGCCCCTGGCGCGGGCCCGTCTCTCCTCTGCGCCGTGGTGCGGGCAACCCCGCCACCGCATGGCAGCGTGCGTGTGTATACTGGGTGTCGCGCGGCGTGACGGTGCGCGGCGCATGGGAGATATGCGATGGCACCTGTGGAGTTGGTCCTGGCCGGTGCCGGCGGCCGCGGCATGTACGCGTACGGCCCATACGCGCTGGCCCACCCCGACGATGTCCGGTTTGTGGCAGTGGCCGAGCCGGATGCGGCGCGGCGGGCCGCCTTCGCCGAGCTGCACGGCATCGCGGCCGAGCACTGCTATGCCGACTGGCGCGAACTGCTGAGCCGGCCCCAGCTCGGCGCCGGCGCGGTGATCACGACGCAGGATCACGAGCACACCGGCCCGGCGCTGGCGGCGCTGGTGGCGGGCTACGACGTGCTGCTCGAGAAGCCGATTGCGCCGACGCTGGCCGAATGTGTCGGCCTGGTGCGGGCGGCCGAGCGCCACGGCCGGGTGCTGCAGATCTGCCACGTGCTGCGCTACACCGGGTTCTTCACGGCGCTGCACGCGATCCTGCAGCAGGGCCGGCTCGGCGATCTGGTGACGGTCGAGCACCGCGAGAACGTCGCTGCCTATCACATGGCGCACAGCTACGTGCGCGGCAACTGGCGGCGCGCCGCCGATTCCAACCCGATGATCCTGGCCAAGTGCTGCCATGACCTCGACATCCTGGTGTGGAACCTGGCGCGGCCATGCCTGCGGCTGAGCTCCTTCGGCTCGCTGCTGCACTTCCGCCCGGAGCACGCGCCGCCCGGCGCGCCGGCGCGCTGCACCGACGGCTGTCCGGCCGAGGCGCAGTGCCCGTTCTCGGCGACGGCGATCTATCTCGACGGGCTGCCGATGCCCTGGCTCGCCGACCGCGATCCCCAGGCGCAGCCGCCGCTTCCCGTCGCGCCGCCACAGTTCCCGTTCACCGCGCTGACGCGCGATCCGAGCTATGCCGGGCGGCTGGCCGCACTGCGCGATGGCCCATACGGCCGCTGCGTCTATCGCTGCGACAACGACGTGGTGGATCACCAGGTGGTCTCGATGGAGTTCGCCGGCGGCGTCTCGGTGGTGCTGACGATGCACGGTCACTCCGACGAGGAGCACCGCTCGATGCGCTACGACGGCACCCGCGCGACATTGCACGGGCGGTTCGGCGCCCACTCGGCGCTCAGCATCCACGACCACCGGACTGGCGCGGTGGAACATGTGCCGCTCGACGGTGCGGGGACGGGCCATGGCGGCGGCGACGCTGGCCTGATGCGGTCGTTCGTGCGGGTGCTGCGCGGCAGCGAGGATGCGCGCAGCGCGGCGCGCACCGCACTCGAGAGCCATATCCTGGGGTTCGCCGCCGAACACGCGCGGCTCAGCGGCACAGTCGTGTCGCTCGATGCGTTCCGCGCGGTCGCCGAGGCGCTGGTGTGATGGTATCGCGCGCCTCGGCGTCAGCCGGCGAGCATGGCGTGGGCCAGCGGCAGCGGCTCGGCGTCGTCGCGGTTGGTGAGCACCACAGCGGCACGGCCCGCGGCCACCTGCCACACCACCGCGTTGCGAAAGCCGATCGTCTCGCCGGTGTGGTAGGCCAGCGCGCCGTCGGCGCTACGAAACCAGCCGGCCGCATAGGCCGCCTGGCCATCGGCCGGCCCCACCGGCGCCAGTGCCTGCCGGATCAGGTCGGCGGGCAGAACGCGCGGCGCCATCAGCTCGCCGAGCCAGCGCGCCAGATCGTCGGCCGAGGCATAGATGCCGCCATCGCCCGCCGTGCCGCTGGTCAGGTTCTGGTCGTCGCACACGTACTGACCGTGATGGCGCCGGTGGCCGCGGGCGCGCCGCGGCAGCGGCGGATCGCCCTCGCGCCAGATGCGCGCCGCCATGCCCAGCGGCACGAAGAGCTCGTCGGCGAGCACTGTGGCGAAGGGGCGGCCGGCGGCGCGCTCGAGGATGAGCGCGAGCAGGCAGTAGCCGGTGTTGCTGTAGCGCCACGCGCTGCCGGCATCGAACCACGGCGCGCGGTCGGCGATCAGGCGCGGGATGTCGGCGTCGCGCAGTTGCAGGTGTGGCGGCGGCGGCAGATGGTCCTCGTAATCGGCCAGTCCCGCACGGTGGCCGATCAGGTGCCGGGGCGTGATCGCCCGCCACGACGGCGGGGCGGCGTCGAACCAGCGGCTGATCGGCGCGTCGAGCGCGAGCACTCCCCGTCGCGCCAGCGCCAGCGCGGCGAATGCGGTGAATTGCTTGCTGAGCGATGCCAGCCTGAACGCGCTGTCGGCAGTCACCGGCGCGCCGCCTGCGACGTCGGCACAGCCGGCGACGGTGATCTCGGGTGCTGCGCCGCGGTGGAGGCGCAGCGCGGCGATGCCCGGCTGGTGTGGTGCGGCGAATGCCGCGATGGCTTCATGCATGATGCGCTCCAGTGTCGGTGACTGGCGGTATCCTACCACGAGGAGAGAGGAGAGAGGAGAGAGGAGAGAGATCGCTATTTCCGGCTCTTCGTGTGACACCCGCCCGTTCGTGCCTTCGTGCCTTCGTGTGACACCCGC
>JAGWYG010000213.1 GCA_018969485.1 Chloroflexota bacterium | reverse complement strand
GGTGGTCTGTGTGGTGGGTGGTTCGAACGTGGCGCTGCAGGCGCTGGCGGCGCAGCATCTGCCGGAGAAGTGCGCGTTCGTCAGCAGCACGATCGTGCTGCATCCGGCGCGCGCGGGTGCGCCGCTGGACGCCGAGCGTCTGAAGGGTGCAATGTGGTCGATGGTCGGGCGCGGCACGCCGGATCAGCTCGGCGGATTCGCCGGCTTCGTCGAAGCGCTCGGCGCGCGGCCGCTGTTCGTCGATCCGGTCGAGCGGGATGGGATGGCCCTGGCGGTGGATGTGATTCCGCAGGTGCTGTCTGCGCTGCTGATGGCGGCGGTTTCGAAGGACGGAGCGTGGCGGGAGCGCATGTGGACGGCCGGCGCTGCGTTCGGCGACGCCACCGCCGGTGCGATGGCCGCCCCGACGCTCGTCGATGCCATGCTGGCGGACAAGACGACGACGGCGCACTGGCTCAATCAGGTGATGCGCGAATGCGTGGCGCTGCGCGACGCCATCGAGGCCGGCGACGGCGATGCTGCGCGCGCGCAGCTGACGCAGGCCGCCGAAAAGCGTGAGCGCTGGTACGACGACTGGCGCAAAGGCCGCGAGACAGGCGCACCGCCGATCGATCAGCAGCAGGGCGGGCGTTCGATCATGGGACTTTTCCTCGGCCAGCGCATGGCCGATATGCTCAGCGGCAAACCCAGGAATCGCAGGTGAGCGTTGGTCACGACCGGTCGCTGCGCATTCTCAGCCTCGCGCCGACCTCGTTTTTCAATGATTACGGCTGTCACGTGCGCATCCTCGAGGAAGCGCGGGCGCTGCAGGCGCTCGGCCATGCCGTCACAGTGGTGACGTACCACAAGGGCAAGGATGTGCCGGGCCTGACGATCGAGCGCACCGCGCCGACGCCGTGGCGCGCGCATTACGAGGTCGGTTCGTCGCGGCACAAGTTCGCCTTCGACATGCTGCTGGGCTGGAAGCTGCTGCGGGTGCTGATCGGGGCGGCGCTGCGCGGCGCGCAGTTTGACGTCATTCACGGCCATCTGCACGAGGGCGCACTGATCGGGGCGGTGGTCGGGCGGGTGTTCGGCGTGCCGGTGTGCTTTGATTTCCAGGGCAGCCTGACGGATGAGATGATCATGCACCGGTTCATTCGTGCCGACGGCGCGGCGCATCGCCTGTTCGCCTGGCTGGAGCGCTGGATCACGCGGCTGCCGCAGGCGGTGGTCACCAGCACGCTGCATGCGGCGGAGACGCTGCGTGCGACGCTGCCCGGGCACGTGCGGGTGCGCGCGTTGCCGGACGGCATCGACGTGCGTGGCGGGTTGAACCTGGCGCTCGCACCGGAGCGGCGCACAGCGCTGCGCGCGCAGCATGGGTACGGGCCGCAGGACGTGGTGGTGGTGTATCTGGGTTTGCTGGCGCAGCATCAGGGCATTCGGAATCTGATCGAGGCTGCGGCAGTTGCAGCACGGCGCGATGCGCGCGTGCGCTGGCTGGTGATGGGATATCCGCAGGAAGAACTGTGGCGGACGGAGGCCGAACGGGCCGGTGTGGCGGACCGCATGCGGTTCACCGGGCGCGTGCCGTATGAGCAGATGCCGGAGATGCTGGCGCTCGGCGACATCGCGGTGGCGCCGAAGCTTTCACTAAGCGAAGGCAGCGGCAAGATTTTGAACTACATGGCACTCGGGCTGCCGACCGTAGCGTTCGACACGCCGGCGCAGCGCGAAATACTCGGCGACCTCGGCGTGTATGCGCCGCTGGGCGACAGCGCGGCGCTGGCAGGGCGTGTGCTCGAGCTGGCGGCGGATCCGAGTCGACGGGCTGCGGTC
>JAGWYG010000115.1 GCA_018969485.1 Chloroflexota bacterium | reverse complement strand
CGGTTGGGTGTCGCCACCAGTATACACGGCCAGGTAGTCATTCGAGCGGCAGGCGCTCGAGCTCGTCGAGCGTCACATTCCACACCCGCAGGCGCTCGCTGTCGCCCCCGGTGTCCGGATGGTGCAGCCGCGCCATCGCACGCCGGATGGCGCCGATCTCCGGCAGCGTCAGATCGAGCAGCACCCCGTTCAGGGTGATCGGCTGGCGCTGCCGCGCGACCTGGGAGCGCAGGCGCTCGCGCTCGCGCTCGAGCTCGGCATTGCGCCGCGTCGTCTCCATCAGGTTCCCGACCGTCAGGTTGTAGGCGCGCACGAGCTCGCTGTGACGCTGCTGCTCCTTGGTGAGCTGCCGCAGCAGCGAACGGATCGTCTTGTGCGCCTCGTCGAGCTCGCGTTGCAACAGCTGACCCGTCGGCGTCTCGGTCATGCCCGCCTCCCTTCACACCACATCACGGCCGACGGTCGGTCGGCCGCAGCGCCCGCGCACTCGCGCGCAGCAGCAGCGCTGCCCCGCCGAGCGAGACCAGCAGATTCATCAGCCAGGGGCTCGGCAACGTCACCGGCCCATCGGGTTCGACCAGCGCCAGCGGGCTGCCGCTGCTGACCGGCTGCAGCCACAGGTCGCCGCCGGCCGCGAGGTGCTCGAGGCTGAGCGCCAGCGCGACGAACGGGTGGCTGTCGATGATCAGCGCCCAGACGGTGATTGCGGCCGGGTGCCCCAGCCATTCGGGCAGCTCGCGCCCCGATACCGTGATTCCGACGATGACCACGACGAATGGCACGCCGAGCAGGATCATCACGATCGTGCCGAGCGCCAGCGTGGTCGCGGCGATGCTCGTGCGCGCGATGCTCGACCAGAACAGGCCGATGGCGGCGTAGAACAGCCCGGTCGCCGCCAGGCAGCCGAAGGCCACGATCACATCGCCGGGCGTGACGCCGCCGATCATGAACGAGACGCTGATGATCGGGGCGATGGACAGGATGAGCACGGCGATGAAGGCCAGCGCGGCGACCAGTTTGCCCAGCACGATCTGCCTGGAGCTGAGCAGCGAGGTGATCAGCAGGTCGAGCGTCTGCCGCTCGCGCTCGCCGACGATGCTGCCGGCGGTGAACACTGGCGTGATCAGCGCGACGAGCACCAGCCCCACGATGGTGATCACCCAGAACAGCAGCCTGCCGATCTCGGGACCAGCGTTGGCATCGCCCCCGGACTGGCCCGCAGTGCTCAGATAGAGCAGCAGGGCCACCAGGCTGATGACGCCCAGGAAGCCGGTGATCGTGATATAGGCCCGTGGCCCGCGCATGCGGCTGCGCAGCTCGCGCTCGACCAGCGGATTGATCTCGCTCATGGCGCTGCCTCCGTGATGCGCATGAAGATCTCTTCGAGGTTGTTGCGCGCTTCGCTGATGCTGAGCACGCCGATGCCGGCGGCGACCAGCCCGCGCACCAGCGCGACCTGTGCCTGGTCGTCGCCGTCGAAATCGGCGGTCAGGGTGTCACGATCGGGTGCGTCGCCCGGCATGAGCTCGGCGGCCCGCACGGCCGGCTGGGCGCGCAACCAGGCCAGCGCCGCGGCGCCATCGCCGACGATGCGAATGTCGAGGACGCGGTGGGCCTGCACCGAGCGCATGATGCGCTCGACCGGCCCGGCCACCAGCAGGCGGCCACGTTCGATGATGGCGATGTGGCTGCACATCTCGGCCAGTTCGGTGAGAATGTGCGAGCTGATCATGATCGTCTTGCCCATCGCGCCGAGCTCCTTGAGCAGCTCGCGCAGCTCGATTCGTGCGCGCGGATCCAGGCCGCTGGCGGGCTCGTCGAGGATGAGCAGCTGCGGATCATGGATCATGGCGCGCGCCAGGCTCAGGCGCTGTTGCATGCCGCGCGACAGGCTCATCACCGGGGCATCGCGCTTGTGCGCCAGGCCGACGAGCTCGAGCAGCTCATCGACCAGCGCCACGCGCCGCTTCGCCGCAACCCGGAAGCTGCGACCGAAGAAGTCGAGGTACTCCCAGGCGCGCAGCCCCTCATACACGCCAAACGAGTCGGGCATGAAGCCGACGGCCGCGCGCACCGCCGCCGGATCACGGGTGACCTCGTAGCCGGCGACATGCGCCTCGCCCCCGGTGGGGCGCAGCAGCGTCGTCAGAATGCGCATGGTGGTGGTCTTGCCGGCACCGTTTGGCCCGATGAAGCCGTAGACTGCGCCCGCGGGAATCTCGAGCGACAGCCGGTCGAGCGCCGTCGTCGCGCCAAACTGCTGTGTGAGCTCGTGGGTCGTGACGATCGCCATGACACCCTCCGTTCATTCCACGCCGGTCGCGCCGCGCCGATCGACGAGGCGTGCCGCCAGCGCGAGGCCGGCGCCGACGCCGACGGTGACCAGCAGCGCCGTCCATGGCGCGTGGCTGGCGAGATCGCCGGCCCAGGCGAGCAGCGCCAGCGATGGCGCCGAGCCGAGCGACGATGCGACGAGGAACCGGCCGAGGCCGATCGGCGCGTAGCCCGCGGCGAACGACACCACCGGATACGCGGGGCCGGGCAGCAGCCGCAGCATGATGATGGTGCTCACGCGCATCTGGCTGGTGAGACGCAGAACCGCCCGGCGGGTGTCGTCGCCCCACCAGGCGTGGATGGCTGTCGGCCCCCAGGCGCGCGCGATGCCCCAGCCGAGCGCGGCGCCGATCAGATCGGCGAGCATGGTGCAGCAGAACCCGACCAGCGGACCGAACGCGAGCCCGGCGGCGAGCTGCAGCAGCGAGGCCGGCACCAGCGGCACGATCAGCACCGCGGCGAGCGCCAGCACCAGCAGCGGCGGCCCCCAGACGCCCAGCGCACGCACGCCGTCACGCACCGCCATCGCGTCGGCCTGCGACGCGACCAGGACGAAGCCAGCCAGCAGCGCGCCCGCGCCGATGGCGAGCAGCACCGGGCGCCAGCGCTGCACCAGTTGTCGCATCACCCACCGTCCCGCGCGGTGGTGCGCTGGAGCACATAGACCGCCAGATCACAGATGCCGCTCTGGATGGCGTAGCTGCGCTCGAGGACGAAGTGTGGCGCGAACAGGCGGCGGTAGTCGGCGTCGCTGCGAATGTGATCGCCACGATCCAGCCAGTGCATCAGATGGCCGGCGATGTTCCACCATCGACGCGTCGGGATGTCCTCGAGCACCAGCAGCGTGGCGCCGGGCCGCAGGACCCGCGCGAGCTCCTGGATCGATGCGCGCACGAGTGCGTCGGAGAGATGGTGAAAGACGCCGAGGACCAGGGCGGCGTCGAATCTGCCGGCGGCAAACCCGAGCGCCGCGCCGTCCATCACGGCGTAGCGCCCGCGGTGTCGCTGTCCGGCGTAGCGCACGTAGTGCGGCGCGATGTCACAGCCGACGTAGCCGCCCGGCGGGAAGCACGCGGCAAACTCGCCGGTGCCACAGCCGAAGTCGAGCACCTGTGCGGGCCCGTCGGGCGCGTGTGGCCGGAGCTCGCGGGTGATCACGGCGCGGTCGGCACCGAACCCGGCTTCGGCGACCCAGCGTAACGCGCCCCACATCCGCGGATCGGCGGCAAGCTGGTCGAGCCAGCGTTGAATCATCGGGCACCCTTCGGATCAGCGGCGCCGTCGGCTTCCCGACGCGCCAGGCAGAGCAACGAGACACCGACCGGAAAGCGGCCGCCGCGCGCGAGCCAGGCCGCTTCGCCGAGCAAGGCGCACCGCAGGAGCGCGTTGATGGGCTGCGGCGGCAGCGTGAGATCTGACTGCGCCCCGGCCGGGGCGGCACGCCAGCGCTCGCCGAGGCGCTGCGCGAGCGCGAGCGGCAGCAGCACCGCGTTCACGTAGCTCCAGCGCTCGAGCGATAGCCCGGCGGCGGCGAGCATGCGCCCGGCGGCGGCGATCGTGTAGCGCCGCCGCCCATGGACTGCCACATCGTGATGCCCGCGCAGCCAGCCGAACGCCGGCAGGCGCAACACCAGCCAGCCACCCGGCCGCAGGACGCGCCGCGCTTCGGCCAGCGCGATCGCCTCGATCGGGACGGCACGATGGTACAGGACTTCGAATGAGGTCACCAGATCGAATGCGTGATCGGCGAATGGCAGCGCCAGGACGCTGGCACGGGCCAGCGGTGCGCCGGCGGCCCGGGCGTGCTCCAGCGCAACCTCGGCGATGTCGACGCCGGTCACGCTGCCGTAGCGCGCCAGCGCCGCCAGGTTGCCGCCCGTGCCGCAGCCGGCGTCGAGGATGCGATGGGCCTCCGCCGGCTCGAGCGCACCGTCCAGCACCGTTCGCACGATCGCGCGCATTCCGCCGTACCACCAGTGCGACGCCTCGACCGCGGCCATGGTGAGGTATTCGCTTCGCTCCACCGTCGCACTCCTCTCGCCGTGCCCCGAGTCTAGCAGACTGGCCCGGCGGAGTCAACGCCCGGGGGCGGGGCCGGCGGGAATATTGTCGCGGCAGATACGCGAGCGCATGCCATGCGCCGCGGCTCGGGCGTGGCAGCGCCCGTCCCTGGCTGGCACATCCCGGCGCCCGGATGGCTATGGATGGTCGGCGTGGCTGCCGGCCATGGTGCCACGATCACGCCGCACGGCGTGTGCGAGCGCGTTGCTGCCCCGGCGGCCACCTGTTTCGCACAGGTGCTGGTGGCAATGCTGCACACGCGGTTGGCCCGCGCGTTGTCGCGACGACGTCGCTTGATCCACGTCCTGACCGCGACCGCGACGGGCTTCACGTGATGCGTATGGGCGCCCTGCTCCCTTCGGAGGTGATTTTTTGGCATAACGCGGCGAGCCCGGCCCACTGCGGTGCCTGGCGCCCGAACCCTGGCCGGACATCCCACAACGCCTGGAATACCGTATCCTATGCCTCTCTGGACAACCCTACCCCCGAAAGGGGGAAACTCCCTCGGCTCCATCGCAGCGCAGCCCGCCTGCGCGGACGATGGTGGCAGGCCGCGGCGGGCAACCCGGATCGCGCTCACCCCCGATGCGACCAGCCTGGGGGCAGGGCCGCCTGGCACGGCCGGGCGTCGCGCCGCGTGGCAGGAATCGTGTACTATGGCGTGATATCGGGGCATGCCATCGCCGCCTCACCAGCCACCGGCGATCACGGCGCGGCCATGCCCGCAGCAGTCCGTCACCACAGCGCGCCACGGCAGGCGTGCTGCCACACCAGCGGAGGATCTGTGTCGTACCGAATCAAACTGGATCCGCGCCCGATCGGCCCCGGGCTGAGCGTCCGTACCCTCGTCGATCAGCATCTGTATGCCTACAACGCAGCGCGCCTCCGCGAGGCCTGCCAGCTGTTCGCGCTCAAGATCGCCCAGCCCGATACCACCATCGGCGTCACCCTGTCGGGCGCACTGACGCCCACCGGGCTGGGAACCGCCACGATCGTGCCGCTGATCCGCGCCGGCCTGATCGATTGGATCGTCTCGACCGGCGCGAACCTGTATCACGATCTGCACCGCTCGCTCGGCTTCACGCTGTGGGGCACGACGCCCCACACCGACGACATCGCCTTGCGCGAGCAGCGCCTCATCCGCATCTACGACATCCTGTTCGACCAGGAGGTGCTGCTGGAATCCGACGCGTTCCTGCGCCGCTGCATCGCCGGCCCGGAGTTTCAGCGCAGCATGAGCACCGCCGAGCTGCACTTTCTGCTGGGACGCTACACCCAGGCGCGCGAGCGCGCCCTCGACAGCGACTACGTCTCGATCCTCACCGCCGCCCACGAGTGCGGCGTCCCGCTGTACACCTCCAGCCCGGGCGACTCGACGATCGGCATGAATGTGGCGGCGCTGGCGCTGGCAGGCAACCGCCTGCGCTTCGACGTCGAGGCGGATGTCAACGAGACCACGGCGATCGTCCATCGCGCCAAGCGGCAGGGTGGGCGCAGCGCAGTGGTGATCTTCGGTGGCGGCTCGCCGAAGAACTTCATCCTGCAGACCGAGCCGCAGTTGCAGGAGATCATGGGCATCGCCGAAAAGGGGCACGATTACTTCATCCAGTTCACCGACGCCCGCGCCGATACTGGTGGCCTGAGCGGCGCGACGCCCAGCGAGGCGATGACGTGGGGCAAGGTCGATCCGGATCAATTGCCCGACACGGTGGTGTGCTATACCGACAGCACCATCGCGCTGCCGATCTTCACCGCCTATGCGCTGGACGTGGCCGGGCAGCGGCCGCTGCGCCGGCTGTACGACCAGCGCGATGATGCCCTGGCAGCGTTGCGCGCCGATTACCTCGCCGCACGCCAGGACGATTGAGAAGCCTCAACGCCGGGGAAACGCCCTGTCACGCCACTGCGGACGCGGAGCAGCGAGCATGATCCCACGATCCACCACGATCGGCGTGCCACTGCCGATCGTCCGCGACGCGGTGGCACGGTGCGAATCGCGAGGAGGGGCATCATGGAGCTGATCATTCGCCAACGCCACGACCGGTTGGACGAGCAGCAGCGCGCATACCTCGAGACCCGGCTGAACCGTCTCGAGCGATACATGGCGGGTCTGGAGCGCGCGACGGTCGAGCTCGCCGAGCAGCGGCACAGCCACGAAGGCATGGTCCACCGGATGCAGGTGACGCTGCGCGGGGCCCATGGCGTCCTGGTGCGTGCCGACCGCCATCACGCCGATCTGCGGGCGCTCATCGACGGCGTCGCCGATGTGCTGCAGCGTCAGATCACCCACTACACGGAGCGCCACTGGCGCCGTGGCCGGCTGCGCCGCCGTGGCGATGTGATCGTCGAGGCCGAGATGGCGCCGGCGACGGCGGAGCCACCGGTGATGCGCCAGATCACCCGCACCAAAGTGTTCGCAGTCACGCCGATGTACAGCGACGAGGCGATCGAGCAGATGGAACTGCTCGGCCATGACTTCTTCATCTACCGCGACACCGAGAGCGGCGAGATCGCGGTGGTCTATCGCCGCCGCGATGCGCAGTATGGGTTACTGATGCCACGCCTCGAGATGCCATAGCCGTCGGCGTCACGTCACGACGACGCGCCGGCCGGAGCCAGTGCTCCGGCCGGCGCGTCGGGCAGCGCATGCGCGTCGCGTGTCAGGCCTTGCGCGCCGCAGGGATCACGACCAGCGCCACCACCATGGCCAGGAACAGCACCAGATCGATCATCGTCATCGCGTCCATCGTCAGCCCCCTCAGCATGCTCAGCGCGTCGTGCGGCCACCGGGCAGCACCACCAGCGTCACCACCATCACCACGAACAGCGCCAGGTCGATCATCGTCATCGCGTCCATCGTCATCATCTCCCAGGCGGCGGCGCCGCCACATCACCATCACCAGCAACCGGCCATCACCCGCACGGGCCCGGCGCCCGCCGGGTGCCGGGTACCATCACGACGTATACGCTGTCTCGCCATGCTGCGTCGCATCGAGGCCCTGCGCCTCCTCATCGGCCGACACGCGGATGCCGATCACCCGATCGATGACCTTCAGCAGCACGAAGGTGATCAGCGCCGCATACGCCACGACCACGACCACCGCGATCAGTTGGTTGACCAGCAGGCCGGGATTGCCGGCGAGCAGGCCGTCCTGTCCAAGGGGATTGACCGCCTTGGTCGCGAAGATGCCCGTCGCGACCGCGCCCAGGATGCCGCCCACGCCGTGCACGCCGAAGACATCGAGTGCATCATCGACGCGCCCGCGGACGACGAATTCGACTGCGAGGTAGCACACCAGGCCGGCGAGGAACCCGATCAGCAGCGCCGATGTCGGCGTCACAAATCCGGCGGCCGGGGTGATCGCCACCAGGCCAGCCACCGCACCCGCCGCCGCGCCCAGCACGCTCGGCGTGCGGTGACGAATCCAGCCGACGGTCAGCCAGGTGAGCATCGCCATCGCCGCCGCCAGGTGCGTCACGACAAACGCGTTGACCGCCAGGCCATTGGCGCCCAGCGCGCTGCCGGCGTTGAAGCCGAACCAGCCGAACCACAGCAGCGCCGTGCCCAGCACCGTCATCGTGACGTTGTGCGGCGGCATCGGCGCATCACCATACCCCAGCCGCTTGCCCAGGACCAGCGCACACACCAGCGCCGACACGCCCGACGTGATGTGCACCACCGTGCCGCCGGCGAAGTCCAGCGCGCCGAGCTTGAAGATCCAGCCATCGACCGCCCAGACCCAGTGCGCCACCGGCGCGTACACCAGCGTGGCCCACAGCAGGGCGAACACGATGAACGCCTGGAAGCGCTTGCGCTCGGCGAAGGCGCCCGAGATCAGCGCCGGCGTGATCACGGCGAACATCATCTGGAACACCATGAACAGCGCATGCGGGATTGTGGTGCCGTAGGTCGGGCTCGGCTCGAGGCCCACGCCCTGCAGGCCCAGGTGGTCGAGACCACCGATGAGGCCCCCCTGGCTCGGGCCGAATGCCAGCGTGTAGCCCCACAGCGCCCACTGCACCGAGATCAGCGCGAGAATGAAGAAGCTGTGCATCAGCGTCGACAGTACGTTCTTCTCGCGGACCATGCCACCGTAGAACAGCGCCAGCCCCGGCGTCATCAGCATCACCAGCGCGACTGACACCAGCACCCAGACGGTATCGGCTTGATTGATCTCCATCGGCCTCGACTCCTTCACTCGCTCGCCCACGGTGCGCCAGCGCGCACCACCCGTCCCGGCGCCTCATCGCACCCACCGGTGATCCCGCGTGATCACCGCCATCGCGCGCCCGTTGCACGACTGACCGATGCTGCTAGAATAGACGCACGCCGCCGATCGCGGAAGGGATCATTCTCACGAAGCCCGGATAGACCCGCTTGTACAAACTATCCAAAGCAGGAATGCCGTATGTCTGATCCGAACCCATCGCGCGCCATTGCGACGCTCGTCGAGCAGCAGCGCATCGCCGCATTCAGCACCAGCCACGCCGGCGCGCCGGCGGCCTCGCTGGTTGCCTATGCGCTCGACGCGCCGGCCACCGGTGCCCTGCTGCACCTGAGCGATCTGGCGGCGCACACGCGCAACCTGCGCCACGAGCCGCGCGCAGCGCTGTTGATCCATGAGCCGGACGGCGATCCACGTGCCGATCCGCAGACGCTGGCGCGCCTCGCGCTGAGCGGCCGCGTCGCGCGCATCGCCACCGACGATCCGGACTACGCAGCGGCACGCGCCAGCTATCTCGCCCGCCTGCCGCACGCCGGGCCGCGCTTCGCCTTCGGCGACTTCCAGCTCTATCGGCTGGCGATCGACGACGTCGCATACGTCGGCGGCTTTGCACGCGCCGCGCGCCTCACACCAGCCGAGTTTGCCAGCATCATGCGGACGGGCGCGCCGGGCGCCGGGGAGACACCATGACGACGGTCGCCTATTTCGACTGCTTCTCGGGGATCAGCGGTGACATGGCACTCGGCGCGCTGCTCGATGCCGGCGCCGACCTGGAGGCCCTGCGCGCCACGCTCGGCCGGCTCGGCGTCGCCGGCTGGTCGCTCGAGGCCCAGCGGGGCATGCGCGGCCCGCTCAGCGGCATGCGTGCGCTGGTCGACGCTCCCGAGACCAGCCATCACCGTCATCTGGCCGAGGTGTGCGCGATCATCACGGCAGCCGCGCTCCCGCCGCGGGTCACCCGGCAGAGCCTGGCAGTCTTCGAGGCGCTGGCGCGCGCCGAGGGGCGCATCCACGGCGTCGCCGCCGAGCAGGTGCATTTTCATGAAGTCGGCGCGCTCGATGCGATCATCGACATCGTCGGCGTCGTCGCCGCGCTCGAGCAACTCGGCGTCGAGCAGGTCTATGCCTCGCCGCTGCCGCTCGGCAGTGGCTGGACCCGCTCGGCCCACGGCCGCATTCCGGTGCCCGCGCCGGCCACGCTGGCGTTGCTCGCCGCCGCCGGTGCGCCGGTGACCGCCGACACCACGCCGTTCGAGCTAGTGACGCCGACCGGCGCTGCGCTGCTCGCGACGCTGGCGCGCTTCGAGCGGCCGGCAGCGCGGCTCAGCCGCGTGGGCTACGGGCTGGGCGCGCGCGAGCTCGAGCGACCAAACGCGCTGCGCGTCTGGATCGGCCATGCCGCCGACGACGCGAGCGCCGACATCGTGCTGCTCGAGACCAACATCGACGACCAGCCCGCCGAGCAGCTGGCGTTCGCGCTCGAGCAGGCCCTGGCGGCCGGCGCACTCGATGCCTGGATGACGCCGATCCAGATGAAGAAGGGGCGCAGCGCCACGCAGCTCGCCGTCCTGGTGCCGGCAGCCCTCGAGCACGCACTGGTCGAACTGATGATGCGCGAGACCGCCACGCTGGGCATCCGGCGCCGCAGCATCGCGCGGCACGTCGCCGGACGTAGCATCGTCACCGTCGCCACGCCCTACGGCGCGGTGCGGTTCAAGCGCAAGTACTGGGCTGGCCACGAACTGCTCGGCGCCCCCGAGTACGAGGACTGCGCCGCGCTCGCGCGGCAGCATCAGGTACCGCTGCGCCAGATCTACGCAGCCGTCCACGCGATCATTCAGGGCGCCGAGGGCGTCGCCGCCGGTGACGGCTCGAGCGCGCTGATCACCTCCAGGTTGGGCAGCGGGCACCAGCCCTCGTAGCCATCAAACCGCACCAACTGCCACGTCGTGCCATCGGCCCGCACCGGAGCATCAGGCGCCAGCGTCACGACGCTCCCCTCATCGAGGCGCGGCACCAACTGCGGCGAGGTGAACGTCGGCTGCTGGTGCAATCGCCCGATGGCGCCGCCGAGATTGACGATGCGCGCCAGCCGCACCGCCGGCGTCGGCGTCACCAGCACCGGCGACGCCGTCGGCGTGCCCGCCGCACCGCGCCGCCCGCCCGCCGGGCCGATGCTGCTGCCCACCGCCCACACCGCCAGCGCCAGCACCAATACGCTACCCATCACGGGCAGCGCCATGCGGCGCCACGGCAGGCGCTCGAGCATCGCCCAGTCCGGCGGCCACGCCAGCGGAATCTTCGACCGTGGCTGCGCCGGCCGGGTCGTGCGTCGTGCCGACTCGCCGGCTGCCACCCGGTCGCGCACCGCCCCCTGCCGCGGCGGGCGGTCGGCCGATGATCCCTCGGCGCTGACGAGCGGCGTCGTCGTGCCCCGTGACGCCACCGCGCCCCCGCCCGGGCGAGCCGCAGCCACCGGGCGTGCCGCCGCACGGGGCGTCGCCAGCGCCAGCACCATCTCGCGGTATGCCGCCACCTGCTCGGCGCTGCCGGTGAACGGCCCGCCGTGCGCAAACGCCCCGCGTGACCGATTGGCCTCGAGGATCAGGCGGCGCTGATCCGCCGAGATCAGGCCACGCCGCAGCGCCGCATCGGCGCGCGGCAACCAGCCAAGTTTGCCGGTCGCGGCCGCCTCGCGCGTCGCGTGGTCGAGCGCCTCATCGCGCATCAGTTGCTCGTCGAGCCAGTCGGCCAGCGCGCCATGGAATGCGAGCAGCGCCAGGCCGAGCCCATCAGCGTCGCCGTCGGCATACTTGTACATCGCATTGCCGCGCCGCAGCTTCTGGGCAATCTCTCCGGCAGTCTCGTCCATCGATCTCTCTCCATGCAGACACGACACCGCGATGAGCCCTCACCGGCCGGCAGCGCGAATCTCCG
>JAGWYG010000114.1 GCA_018969485.1 Chloroflexota bacterium | reverse complement strand
CGGGGTCGGTATCGGCTCGCTGTGCCGCCAGGTGTGCTCAGCGTCGGCCGCGACCGGGGTCGGTATCGGCTCGCTGTGCCGCCAGGTGTGCTCAGCGTCGGCCGCGACCGGGGTCGGTATCGGCTCGCTGTGCCGCCAGGTGTGCTCAGCGTCGGCATCAGCCGGCGCTGGCGTCGGATCGACGGGCGCCGGCGTCGGATCGACGGGCGCCGGCGTCGGATCGACGGGCGCTGGCGTCGGATCGACGGGCGCCGGCGTCGGATCGACGGGCGCCGGCGTCGGATCGACGGGCGCCGGCGTCGGATCGACGGGCGCTGGCGTCGGTTGAGGTTCAGCGCCGGTAATCGCCGTCAGCTCGGCGATCGCAAATGCCAGCTCGGCGTTCACCTCGTCGAGGATCGTCCGGACGCCGGCGGGCGTGAGGCTGCCCAACGTCCTGACGAGCGCCTCGAGTTGATCAGCGACGGTGCGGCGTGTCGTGATGACCTGCTCGAGCCGGGCGACCTCGGCGGGATCGATCGCCGGTGGCGGCGGCACCAGCGCCGCCAGATCACGCTCGCTGGCGGTCAGGACAGCGCGCGCCTCGGCGAGGCTGGCCAGGACGCCGGCCGGCGTGAGTGCGCCGAGGGCGTGGTTGACGAGCTCAAGCTGGGCGACGACCTGCTGCTGCGTCGTGATCGAGCGCTCCAGCTCGGCGCGGCGCCTGTCGTAGACCGCCTGGTCCGCCAGCGCCTGCTCGCGGGCCGCACGTCGTGCTTCGATGATGGCCGCGCCTGATGTCGCTGACGGTGCGCCCGGCGGCGGCTCGGGTGGCGCGACCACCGGCGGCGGCTCGGGTGGCGCGACCACCGGCGGCGGCTCGGGCGGCGCGACCACCGGCGGCGGCACGTCTGGCCATGGATCAGTGGGCGCGACGGCCACCAGATTCGTGCGGGTTGGCCGCTCCTCGGCCAATGCATGGCCACAGCTGGCGCAGAAGCGTTCGCCCGTCGTCATCTCGGTATTGCACACCGGGCAGCGGATCGGCAAGACAGTCGGCTGGTCATGAATCGATGGTGCGGGCAGCTGATGGCCACACTCCTCGCAGAATGCGACCTGTGCTCCGGCGTCATAGACCTTGCCACACGAGGGACACTTCATCCATTTGCTCCTTCTGTCGTGTCCGATCCCTGTCCATCATCAAGCCGGCGGGTCGTCAGCTTGCGCGTCGCGTAGTGCATCGCCTTGCGCTGCTCGGGCGAGCCGGCCGTACCAGCCGCAACCGCATCGGCCTCGCGCTGCGTCGCCTGCGCCAGCTCAACCTCACCAAGATCGAGCAGGCGCGTCGCCGCGGCGCGCAATGTCTGGGCCGCACGCGCTGCGTCGCCCGCCTCGGCCTCGGCCAGGGCGCGGGTCTGCAGGCGAAATGCGGTGACGCGTTCGACCAGATTCATGACCCGGGCATCGAAGTGCGAGGAGACGTCGCTCCCGATCTCGAGGACCAGCCCGCAGGTGGCGCGCAGTGTGGCGCCACCGACCGCCATCGCCTGGAGCTCGGCCTGTGCGATGCGATACGTGCCGGCCGGGCGCGGCGCGATGAGCACTTCGAGCACGATGCCGGTCGGCGGCTGCGCGTCGAGCGTGCCGAGCGGCAGCACCAGGCCGCGCTGTTCATCGAGCGCCGGCGGCCAGCTACGGATCGCCGGGGCCGTACGCCACACCGCGCGCGGTGTGACGTCGCGGGCGAAGCGCAGCGTCAGGCGCGCATCCGTTGCGACCGTCGCCTGCGCGGTCTCGACCGCACGCCGAAAGAATGCGCCGATCTGCGCCGGATCGGCGATATAGTCCGACGATCCGCCGGTCGTATCTGCGATAGCGTCGAGCAGTGCCTCGTTCCACTCGGCCCCCAGGCCGAGCGCCGTGACGGCGACCCGGCGGGTGGACAGGGCCGTCGCGAGCTCGCGGCAGCGATCCTCATCGCCCCAGGTACGGCCATCGGTCAGCAGCACCATGCGTCCAGCGCGGCCGGCGTCCGGCGTCCGCTCCAGTTCGGCCAGCCCGGCGGCCATGCCGGTGGACATCGCCGTACCACCCTGCTCGACGATCGCCGCCACGCGCTGTGTCAGCGCCGCCGGATCGCGGGCCGGCGTCGCCGGCACCAGCACCTCGGCCGTCTCGTCGAACAACACGATCGACACGACATCGTCGGCGGTCAGCATCGCGAGCAGCCCGGCCGTCGCCTGCTTCAGCGCGGCGAGCTTGGTGCCCTGCATCGAGCCGGAGCGATCCAGGACCAGGCACACATTCAGTGGCACCGCACGGACCGGCGCCGGGATGGCGATATCGAGCAGCGCATACGCGACCTGCGGCGTATCGGTGCGTGGCACCGGCGCGCGGCCCCACGTCGCGCTCAGGCGCATCGGATCAGTCATGATTCAGCCCCCTCATCGGTCGTGGCAGCCAGAGTGACGAAGACGACGCTGATGTTGTCGTTCCCACCGGCGGCGTTGGCAGCGGCGACGAGCGCATCGCATGCTGCGGCGACGTCGGGCTGGCCGGCGATCAGCGCCGCCATCGCCGGATCGCGCACCAACTCCCACAGGCCATCGCTCATCAGCACCAGGCCGTCGCCGGGGCGCACGCGCTGCTCGAACACGTCGACCATGATCGTGGCGTGATCGCCGAGCGAGCGCAGCACCGCGTTGCGCTGGGGATGGGCATATGCCTCGTCATCGGTGATCTGGCCCAGTTCGACCAGCCGCTGGACCAGCGAGTGATCGCGGCTGATGCGCTGCAGCTGGCCGTCGCGCCACAGGTAGGTACGGCTGTCGCCGATGTTGCCGATCACCGCCCGATCGCCGGCGATCAGTGCCATCGTCATGGTTGCGCCCATGTCGTTGCCGGCGCCATCGGCTTCGCGGACGACATACCGGTTGGCCTCCTCGATGGCCTGGCGCACCACCTGCTGTAGCGCGTGCGCGTCGTCATCGCGATCCTCGTCGACGGCAGCGGCCAGATATGCCTGATGGACCACCGCATAGGCGCCGCGAATCGCCAGGTCGCTGGCGACTTCGCCAGCGCTGTGGCCGCCCATGCCGTCGGCGACGATGAACAGCCCCCAGGAACGGCGCCGACCGCGCCGCACGAGCGTCAGCTGCGTCGCCAGCAGGGCGTCCTCGTTGAGCTCGCGCACCATGCCACGGTGCGAGCGCGCCGCGCTGTGCATCACCAGGGCGGCCGCCGGCATGCGCGACCGGCGCAGCGCATCGAGCGCGTGCTGCAGCCCGGCGGCATCGACGATCGCGCCCGTGCGTATCTGACGCAGCAGCGCCGGCAGTTCGCCGTCGCCCTCGATCGCCGGAGCCTCGTCGAGGCGCCGCGTCGTGCGGGGCGTCGCAGTGAGCTGTTCGATGAGATCGGCCAGCGCGGTCAGATCGGTGGCGACCGGGCGATCGGCCGCGTGGGACAGGCCAGCAGCATCGCGCAGCCTGACGGCGCCATCGGCGCGCAGCGCCAGCGACGCCGGCGCGATCGGCCCGAGGCGATAGCCACGCGCGTGCAGGCCGCCCAGCAGCCCGGCCAACCGGACGCCGATCCGCAGCGCCACGAGCTCGTCGACCGGCAGCGGTGGTGCCGGCGGGAGCTCGCCGGCGATCAGCGTCAGCGTCCATGGGCCGTCGCTCAGCGAGGGGCGCACCGGCGGCAGGATGGCGCGCAGCGCCTCGTCATCGATCTGGCCGACCAGCGCCAGGCCGTGGTCGGCGTCGGCGCTGAGTTGCCCGTCGGCCTCGCGTTGATACAGCGCCACGCCACACTCTATGCAGAAGCGCGTATCCGGATCATTATCGGCATGATCACACTGCCAGCAACGACGCCACGGCTCCAGATCCAGCACGCGCACCCACTCGCCGTCGCGCGCGGTGATGGAATACCGGCCCAGGATCGGCGCAGGAACACTCAGATCATCATCGTTCGGCGTGCCGTCGTCGTGGGAACCCATGCCAGAACCTCCGTCGCGCACCGCACCGCGGCCCGCATCGTCGCCGCTCACTAGACGCCGCCGGGCGACCTGCGGTTGCGTCGCCCGACGGTCCCCGGCGGGAGATCACGCATCAATGCGCGCTACGATCACGCTGATATTATCATCGCCGCCGCGAGCATTGGCACGACCGATCAGCTGCTCGCACGCCTGATCGGCGCTCCCGGCGCCGAGCACGATCTCGGCGATCTCGGCGTCATCGAGCATGCCGCTCAGGCCATCGGAGCACAGCACGATGCGATCGCCCGGCCCGACATCGACGCTGCGCACGTCGACCTCGACGGTGGCATCGGTGCCGAGCGCCCGGTAGACGATATTGCGCTGCGGCGAATGGCGCGCCTGATCGGCACTGAGCTGGCCAATATCGACCAGGCGCGCCACCAGCGTGTGATCAACGGTGAGCTGCACGATCGCAGCGCCGTCGTCGCCCGCGCCGCGCCGATTGACCAGATAGGCGCGCGAGTCGCCCACCGAGGCCAGATGCACCTGACGTTCGGCAAACACCGCGACGACGCACGTCGACCCCATGCCACGCTGCTGGTCGGCTGCGCGGGCCGCGCGATACACCTGCTGGTTGGTCGCCATCACCGCCCGCCGCAACCGCTCCGGCCAGCCAGGATCGCCGCTGGCCGGCGCCAGGTGCTGGCGGATGCCGTCCACGCTCAGGCGGCTGGCGGTCGCGCCGGCACGATGCCCGCCCATACCATCGGCGACGATCGCCAGCGGGCATGATTCGACCGCACCGAGCAGGATGGTGTCTTCGTTGGCGGCGCGCGCCCGGCCGATGTCGGTCCTGCCGGCGAGGCCGACGTGTGGCTCTGTCGGCCGCGTGGTGCCAGCCACGTCCGGCAGGCCGCCGCCGCAGTACTGACAGAACCGCGCGGCCGCGCGATTGCCGCGGCCGCAGCGCGCGCAGCCGCGATCGAAGCGGCGCAGCGCCGGCGCGCTGGGCGCCAGGCTGATCAGGCTGCGCCCATGGCTCAGGCGGCGCGCGAGATGATCGAGCAGCGCCGAGAGCGCCGCGATCTCGCCCGCCGCCGATTGGCGCGTGTGCTGGTCATCGGCATCGAGGCGGCGGCGCCAGTAGGCAACGCTCTCCTCGACGAGCGTCACGAGATCGCGGAGATCGATGCGCTCGGGATCGAGCGTGAGCCGCCGGCTCGGCGAGATGACGATCTCGAGGGGCTCGGGCGGTGCCGGTGCGGCGCCACACGCCGGGCAGCGCCGGCCACGGCCGGCGAGCGGGGCGCCACACGACCAGCAGGCGGCGGCGGGCGAGGCCGGGATGAGCGGTGATGGCTCGGGCGGTGGCTGACTCATCGCGGTAGACCCTGCTGGCAACGGCGCATGTGGTAGAATCACGTCAGTACCCGCAGTATAGCACGGCGAGGGGACAATGGCGGTCGTGTGTGTCCATTGTGGCAGCAACATTCCGCGCCCGACGCTGCCGCACTGCCCGGCGTGTGGCAAGGCGTGGAGTGCGGCTGCCCCGGCCGGCGCCCGGCTCGAAATCGTCGATGAGACGCAGGTGCGCCGCGAGGTGCCGCTGGGCGCCGCGACGCTGACGATCGGCCGCGCGCCGACGAACGGCCTGGTGCTCGGCTCGCGCTTCGTTTCGGCGACGCATGCCCGCATCGATGCCGTCGGCGCTGGCCACACCATCACCGACCTGGGCTCGATGAATGGTCTGCTGCTCGACGGCGGGCGCCTGCCCGCCAATCAGCCACGGCCGCTCGGCGATGGTACGACGATCCGCATCGGCGACCTCGCCACCGGATCATTCGTCACGCTGATCTACCGCTCGCCGTGGGCCGGCGCGCAGGCATCCTCGCGGCTGCGGATCGCGCTCGCGCCCGACGGGGTGACCAGCATCGGGCGGCGCGAGGCCGACATCGTGCTGAACAACCCACAGGTCTCGCGACAGCATGCGGTGATCGAGGGGACGGCCGGCCGCCATCGGCTGCGTGATGCCGGCTCGACCAACGGCACGTTCGTCAACGGCCACAAGATCACCAGCCACATGCTGGCGATCGGCGACATCATCGCGATCGGTACGTTCCGTCTCGTCTATCGCGGCACGGCACTCGAAGAGTACGACCAGCGTGGCGCGCTGCGCATCGAGGCCCGCCGGCTCGAGACGACCGTGGCGACGGCGCAGGGACCGCGGACGATCATGCATGACGTTTCGCTGGCGATCGAGCCGCGCGAGTTCGTCGCCATCGTCGGCGGCAGCGGTACCGGCAAGTCGACGCTGCTGAAGGCGCTGGCGGGCTTCACCCCGGCGACGGCGGGCGAGATACACGTCAACGAGGACGACTTCTACGCCAATCTCGATGTCTACCGCAGCGTGATCGGCTATGTGCCCCAGGACGACATCCTGCACCGGGGCCTGAATGTGGTCGATGCCCTGGGCTACGTGGCCGAACTGCGCCTGCCGCCCGACACCTCGCGGGACGACCGGCGGCAGCGCATCGACCGGGTGCTCGACGACGTCGACATGGACCAGCATCAGACCACGATCATCGACCGGCTGTCGGGTGGCCAGCGCAAGCGCGTCAGCATCGCCGCCGAACTGCTGGCCGATCCGGCGCTGTTCTTTCTCGATGAGCCAACATCGGGGCTGGACCCCGGGCTCGAGAAGCGGATGATGTTCACGCTGCGCCGACTGGCCGACGGCGGCCGCACGATCGTGCTGGTGACCCACGCGACGGCGAATATCGTGCAGTGCGATCTGGTGGCGTTCATGGCGGCGGGTCGCATGGTGTACTTCGGCCCGCCGCGCGATGCCACGACGTTCTTCCAGGTCGGCAACAACGAGTTCGCCGAGATCTACACCAAGCTCGATGGTCGCGCCACGCCGGAGGATCGCATCGGCTGGCAGGTGGTGGAGCGCGACCTGGCCGATGAGTATGCGGCGCACCAGCGGGAGTTCGGCACTGAGCCGGCGCCGTCGCTGGCGCAGCTGTGGGAACGGCGATTCCGCACGTCGCACTGGTATCACACCTACGTCGGCGAGCGCCTGTCGAACGCAGCGGGGGCAGACCTGCGGCGTGGCACGCGGCCGCCTGGCCGGCCACGCACGTCGCTGGTCGGCCAGACGCTGGTGCTGACGCGGCGCTATGCGAAGCTGATGCTGAACGATCGGCGCAACCTGCTGCTGCTCGGGGTGCAGGCGCCGGTGATCGGCGCGCTGGTGGCGCTGGTCGCGCGGCGCGATTCGTTCGTCGGCGAGAATGCGACGGCGGCCGAGGCGCGCAAGATTCTGTTCGTGTTCGCGACGGTGGCGGTGTGGTTTGGCGTCCTGAATGCGGCGCGCGAGATCGCCAAGGAGTTGCCGATCGTGCGGCGCGAGCGGCTGGCCGGGCTGCGGGTGGTGCCGTATCTGATCTCGAAGGTGAGCGTGGCGCTGGTGCTGCTGGCGTTGCAGGCGCTGACGCTGCTGGGCATCGCGGCGCTGAAGATCACGCTGCCGACGGCCGGCGTGGTGCTGCCGGCGCCGCTCGAGCTGTATCTGACGACGTTCATCACCGCGCTGGCGGGCTTTGCGCTGGGCTTGGCGATCTCGGCGTCGTCGACGGCGCCGGATCGGGCGAATGCGCTGGTGCCGCTGGCCCTGGTGCCGCAGATCCTGTTCGCCGGCGTGATCTTCAGCCTGGGCGATCCGGTGTCGTTCGAACGCATCCTGTCGTGGGTCACGGCGAGCCGCTGGGCGATGGATGCCTATGGCGCGACGGTGCACGTCAACGACCTGCCGTGGGCCGAGGGCATGCTGCCGCTGCCCAATCCGCCCGCCGAGTACACCGCGACGGTGGGCCATGTGGTGTCGCGCTGGGCCATCCTGCTGGGCTATGCGATGATCTGCCTGGGGTACGCGGCGCGGCAGTTGCGCCGCCTCTGACCAGCGCGGTGCGGGGTGGCGCGCTCACCGCGCCGTGAGCGCGCGATCGACGGCCGTCCGGGCGTCGGGCGCGGCCGGATCGATGACGACGCGCCCGGGCAGCCGGCGGAACCAGCTGCGCTGGCGGCGGGCGAAGGCGTGGGTGTCGGCGATGAGCCGCGTGACACACGCGTCGAGCGTGGCGCCCTCCTCGAGATGTGGGCGAAACTGCCGGTAGCCCAGCCCGGACATCGCCGGCAGCTCCCAGCCGTAGCCGGCGGCCCGCAGCCGACGGACCTCGTCCAGCAGCCCATCGGCCAGCATCTGCGCGATGCGCGCGTCGATGCGTGGATACAGCCGGTCGTTCGGCAGATCGAGCTCGATGGTGATGACCGGCCGGCTCGGCGGCGTGGCGCGCTGCTGCTGCGACATCGGCATGCCGGTCAGCTCGATCACCTCGAGGGCACGCACCAGACGGCGCACGTTGCCCGGGCCGATGCGCGCAGCCGCAGCCGGATCGAGCAGCGTGAGCCGGGCGTGCAGCGCCGGCGCGCCGAGGGCGGCCAGCCGCGCGCGGCGCGGATGATCCGGCGCGACGCGCGGGATCTCCCAGCCGAGCAGCACCGCCGCCAGGTACTGGCCGGTGCCGCCCACCAGCAGCGGCAGCCGGCCACGCCCGGCGATCGCGTCGATCAGCGGCACCACGAGCGCCTGATACTCCGCCAGCGAGAACGGTGTCGCGGGATCCACCAGATCGATCGCGTGATGGAGCACGCGACCGCGCTGTTCCGGCGTCGCCTTGGCGGTGCCGATATCCATCCCGCGATAGACCTGGCGCGAGTCGGCGCTGATGATCTCGCCGCCATACGCCGCCGCCAGCTCGAGCCCCAGCGCCGTCTTGCCACTGGCGGTCGGCCCGACGATCGCGACCAGCGGCGTGTTCATGCGCGGTCGGCCAGCACCGCGACGCCCGGCAAGGTCTTGCCTTCGAGCAACTCGAGCGTCGCACCGCCGCCGGTCGAGATGTGGCGAATGCGTTCGGCGAGACCCATCTGCTCGACAGCCGCGACCGAGTCGCCGCCGCCGATCACCGTCAGGCCCGTGCAGTCGGCCAGCGCACGGGCGATGGCGCGGGTGCCGGCGGCGAAGGGCGCCAGTTCGAACACGCCCATCGGCCCGTTCCAGATCACGGTGCGCGCCGGAATGATCGTGGCCGCATAGGCGGCTGCGGTTGCGGGCCCAATGTCGAGCGCCATCCAGCCGTCCGGTACCCCGCCGAGCGGCACGACGCGATGCGTCGCATCGGCGGCGAACCGGTCGGCGATCACCAGGTCCGACGGCAACTGCAGCGTCACGCCACGGATGCCGGCCAGATCCAGCAGGCGACGCGCCACGCTCACCGCGTCGGGCTCGACGAGCGACGCGCCCAGGGCATACCCCTGCGCCAGCAGGAAGGTGTTGGCCATGCCGCCGCCGATCAGCAGCGCATCGACGGTCTGCAGCAGGTTCTCGATCACGCCGATCTTGTCGCTGATCTTGGCGCCGCCGATGATCGTCACGAACGGCCGCTCCGGCGCGTCGAGCGGCCCGGCCAGCGCAGCCAGTTCGGCTTCCATCAGCAGCCCGGCGACTGCCGGCAGGAACCGGGCGACGCCGGCGGTGGACGCGTGGGCGCGATGTGCTGCGCCGAAGGCGTCGTTGACGAAGACATCGCCCAGGTGCGCCAGTTCGGCGGCCAGCGTCGCGTCGTTGGCTTCCTCGCGCGCGTCGAAGCGCGTGTTTTCGAGCACAAGCACATCGCCCGGCGCCAGCGCCGCCACCGCCGCCTCGGCGAGTGGCCCGCTGCTCACCCCGACCGTCTGGACCGGTACGCCGAGCAGCCCGGCGAGGTGCGCGGCGACCGGCGCCAGGCGCAGGCGTTCGACGATCGTGTTCTTCGGACGGCCGAGATGCGACATCAGCACCACCGCCGCACCGTGCTCCCGCAGGTAGCGGATGGTCGGCAGGGCGGCGCGGATGCGCGTGTCATCGCTGATCGTGCCGCCATCAAACGGGACATTGAAGTCGACGCGCACGAGTGCGCGCCGATCGCGCCAATCGATATCGCGGATGGTCTGCTTTGCCATGATCCTGTCACTCCTCCCGTGGTGGCGCATGCCACGCCGCCCCGCCGGAACTGCCGGCAGGCGGTCGCGCCGGTATGCCGGGCGCCGCCAGCGTCGGCATTGTAGCACGGCGGCACCGCACGGTTGCGCCGGATGGCCGCGTGGGCTGGCGCATGGCGGGGCCGGCTCGGCCGGGCTCAGGGATCGGCGATGATGACGCGAAACCCGATCGTGTTGCTGAAGCCGTTGCCGAGGCCCTGCCCGGACCGCGCGCCGCAGGTGATGAACTGGGCTCCGCTGGCGAAATGGCCGCCGTGGGCGGGGGGTTGGCCGCTGTCGCTGGCCTCCGGCTCGATCCATTCGGCCACATTGCCGGACATGTTGCGCACGCCGTATGGGCTGGCGCCTGCCGGATAGGAGTCAGCGATGGTGGTGTCGAGGATGCCGGCCGTGCGATAGTTGGCCCGCGCCGCATCCGGCGCGCTGTCGCCCCACGGATACAACCGGCCATCGTCACCCTGACACGCCCGCACCCATTGCGCGGCCGATGGCAGGCTGCCGCCGAGCCATGCCGCGTATGCGCGCGCCTGCTGCCGCGTCACATAGACCACCGGGTGGCTGGCGCGCGCCATGTCGCGGTAGTGCGTCGTGACGCGCGGCGGCGTGCATGCCCCGGCGACGACACACGCACGGTACTGCGCGTTGGTCACTTCGGTGCGCATGATGCGGTATGCGTCCAGGCTCGCGCCAGCAGGGATCGCGGCATAGCTGATGCCCGGCACCGCGGTTCGTGTCGGCGTGACCGTTGGGGTCGGTGTGCGCGTCGCCGTGCGCGTCGGCACCACGGTGGCGAGCGGGGCCAGCGTGACGTTGTGCGCCACCACCTGCCCGGCGCGCAGCACCAGCGTGATCTCGCGTGCGGCATAGGCGCCATGCGTGATGCGGATCGTCCGGCTGCCGGCGGCGACGCCGGTGAGCGTGTACTGCCCGTAGCTGCCGGTGATCGTACACAGGCTGGTGCCCAGCACACATACGCGCGCCTGGACCACCACGGCCCGGCGGGCGTCAGTCACTCTGCCAAACACCCGGATGGGCAGCGGCGTGCGTGTACGGGTTGGCGTGGCCGGGCGGCGCATCAGCCCGGCGCCGATTTCGTGAGACGCAGCGGCGACCGGCGGTCGCGTGATGCTGTCGACGCTCAGCGCGACGCCGAGGATGATGAGCAGCGCCAGGATGGCGAGGCACGCATGGCGGCACGAATGAGTCATCGGTGCTCCAGTTCGATCAGGCCCCTGCCGGTGCCGCTTGACAACCATTCCCGACGAGCAGTGAGAGATCGTTGCAGAATGTGACGCACCCCCGTCCCTTCGTGCCTTCGTGTGAGCCCGTCCCCCGTCACTTCGTGGCTTCGTGTCTTCGTGTGAGCCCGTCCCCCGTCTCCCGTCCCCCGTCCCTTCGTGGCTTCGCGCCTTCGTGTGAGCCCGTCTCCCGTCTCCCGTCCTCCGTCCCCCGCCCCTTCGTGGCTTCGTGTCTTCGTGTGAGCCCGTCCCCCGTCTCC
>JAGWYG010000113.1 GCA_018969485.1 Chloroflexota bacterium | reverse complement strand
TTACTTCCCGCTCTACATCCTGGCGCTCTACCAGAAGATGCGCCTGAGCCTGCTGGCTGGCGAACTGCAGCGTGGTGGCACCTCGTCCTACCGCAATCTGATCGAGTCGCAGTCGATCCAGCGCGACTTTGTGCTCTTCCGCAATCACTACCTGTACCACGAGGTCACGCACAAGCCCCTTGGCGGAACCATCTACCATTGCTTTCAGCGGGCGCTCGGAGTCACCGAGATGTACGAGAGCATCAGCGACGAAGTCCAGCAGATCCTCGAGCACTACGAGGCGAGCCAGCAGCGTGATACCAACCGTATGCTGGCCTTCATCACGTTCGCCGGTCTGGGGTTAGTGGTGCTGGCGATGGTCTTTGATTACGTTGGTCATATTCAATTGACCAGTGCGCACGTGGCGTGGCTGGTGGCAGGCATCGGTCTGCTGGCAGTGCTCTACGTCGTCATCGACGTGATCATCCGCCAGCGCGAGCGGCTGATCGCCCGGCAGCAGCGGCGGATCGCGCCGCTGCGCCGCTGAGACCAGCGCCGCGTCGCCCGGCATGGCAACGCGGCGGGGCGCAGTCACTGCTGCTGCTGCTGCTGCTGGAGCGCCGCCAAGTCATCGGCGGCCACGACTGGCTCGAGCCACGGCGGCGCCACAGCCTCGGCTGGCTCCGGCGTCACCGGCACGTCGGTCGGCTGCACCCGCACCACCACATCGAGGGTCTCATCGGCGCCGCCGCGGAACACGCCGCGCGTCGGCGGCACATCGGCATAGTCGCGGCCGACGGCGACGCGAATATGGCGCACGCCGGCCTCGATGTCGTTGGTCGGATCGAAGCCATGCCAGCCGACGCCCGGCAGCCAGGCCTCGGCCCAGGCGTGGGTCGCGTCGGCGGCCGAGCGGTCATGATCCTCGAGGCGATGGAACAGATAGCCGCTGACGTAGCGGCAGGGAATGCCGATGCTGCGGGCGGCGGCGATGAAGATGTGCGCGAAGTCCTGGCACACGCCGCGGCCGCTGCGCAGCGCATCGTCGATCGGCGAGTCGACGTGGGTGCTCTGGGGGGCGTAGGCAAAATGGCGCGCCATCGCGTGATTGAGGCCGCGCAGCGCCTGCAGCGGCGTCGCCGGCCGCACCGGCCACACCGCGCCCGTCAGCGTGGCGAGCAGCGGCGTCGGCCGGGCATAGTGGCTCGGCACCAGCGCGTCGAGCACATCGAGCGGCAGCCCGACGCCGAGCGCGTCCCAGCCGGTGGCGGCATCGGGCGCCGGCGGCGCACTCACCTCGACCACCGCCTCGGCGGTGACGGTGATCTGGGTGTGGCGCGGCGGGATGTCGAAATGATGCACGATGTTGCCGTTGTGATCGCGATGGCTCGACACCAGCGCGCGCGGCACCGTCTGCAGGCGGAACGACACACACCGCTGGCCGGCATCGCTGCGCGGCTGCATGCGGATCTCCATCATGCTCTCGGTCACGGGGGCCGAGTAGCGAAAGCGCGTGAGGTGACGAATGGCGTAGTGCATGGGCTCCTGCCACGCGCCGGTCGCTCGGGCGGCCGGGCGCTGTGTCCACGATCGGTCAGGTGAACGGGCTGCCGCGCGCCGACACGCGGCGTCGGCTCAGGCGCTCAGGGCCTGATCCGCGGGATACGCGATGTACGTCTGGTAGATCGCCGCGTCGATCTGCACGCACAGCTGCAGCAACGTCGCCAGATAGCCGCGCAGATCGGCGAGGATCTCATCGGTCTGGCCATAGTCGAGCGTCGCGCGCAACCGCCCGGCCAGGCGATCGACGCGACCGGCCTGCGCGGTGCCGGTGGCGGCGGCGATCGCCCGCGTCGCGACCTGGACCGTCTCGGCGGCGAAGCGCATCGAATGCGGGAAGTAGGCATCGAGGACCAGGAACTCGACGATGCGTTCCGGGCGGATGGTGGCCGTGTAGACCTTGCAATACGCCTCGTAGGCGGTACACGACTTGAGCAGGCAGACCCACGCCTGGTCGTCGTTGGACTGGGTGAGCATGCCGCCCCGGTCGAGCACATAGGCCTCGAGCATGCGGGTGGTGGCGCCGGCGCGCTCGATGGCGCGCCCCGCCTGGATGAAGTGCCATCCCTCGCCATGGCTCATGGTGGCATCGCAGATGCCCTGGAACAGGTGCGCGCCCTCCTTGACGCTGCGGAAGAATCCGTGCGGCTCGTCGGCGATGCTGGCCATCGTCGCGCTGCGCACATGCAGGTACAGCCGGTTGATCTGCTCCCACATCTCCGAGCTGATCTGCTCGCGCACCTGGCGCGCATTCTCGCGGGCGGCGCTGATCGACGCCACGATCGATTCGCCGCGGCCGGCATCGAACGTGAGGCTGGCGGTGATCGCCAGCGGCTCGGCATCGGCGACCGTGCTCTGCAGGCCGGCGAGCAGGCGCTCCCAGCGGCGCTGCGCATCGCCCGGGCGCTGGTCGAGCTGCTGCAGCGAGACATCGAGCAGCCGTGCGGTGTGTTCGGCGCGCTCGAGGTACCGGCTCATCCAGTACAGGCTGTCGGCGACTCGTGACAACATCGGGGTCCTCCTCGGCATCCGGCCGCATCGCGCTCAGTCGTGCAGGATCCAGGTATCCTTGCTGCCACCCCCCTGCGATGAGTTGACCACCAGCGACCCGCGCCGCAGCGCCACCCGCGTGAGGCCGCCCGGCACGATCACCACGCGCTCGCCGCTCAGGATGTAGGGACGCAGATCGATGTGCCGCGCCTCGATGCCGCCGTCGATGAAGCAGGGCGCCTGGGACAGCGCCAGCGTCGGCTGGGCGATGTAGTTGCGCGGGTCTGCCTCGATCTGCCGGCGGAATGCCTCGCGCTCGGCGGCGGTGCTGTGCGGCCCGATCAGCATGCCATAGCCGCCCGACTCGCCCACCGCCTTGACAACCAGCGACTCCAGGTTGTCCAGCACGTGGCGCCGCTGGACGTCGTCGGCCAGCACGAACGTCTCGACGTTCTCGAGGATCGGATCCTCGCCGGTGTAGTAGCGGATGATCCGCGGCACATAGGCGTACACCGCCTTGTCGTCGGCGACGCCCGTCCCGATCGCATTCGCCAGGCCGACGTTGCCGGCACGATAGGCATGCATCAGCCCGGCGACGCCGAGAAACGAGTCGTGGCGAAAGCTGAGCGGATCGATGAAATCATCATCGACGCGCCGGTAGATCACATCGACGCGCTCGAGCCCGGCGGTCGTGCGCATGTACACCACATTGTTGTGCACCAGCAGGTCGCGCCCCTCGACGAGCTCGATGCCCATCTGGCGCGCGAGGAACGTGTGCTCGAAGTAGGCCGAATTGTAGACCCCCGGCGTCAGCAGGACGACCCGCGGATCGGGGCGTTGCTGCGGATCGAGCGCACGCAGCGTCGCCAGCAGCGCCTGGCCGTACTGCTCGTTCGGGCGCACGTTGTAGTGATCGAACAGATTGGGGAAGACGCGCTTGGACACCTGGCGGTTGACCAGCATATACGATACGCCGCTGGGCACGCGCACATTGTCCTCGAGCACCGCGAAACGTCCGTCCGGCAGGCGCACCAGATCTGTGCCCGCGATCGAGATGTACGCATCGCGCACCAGCCGGATGCCCCGCATCTCGCGGCGGTAATGCCGACAGCTGAGCACCAGGTCCGCCGGAATCACGCCATCGTGCAGGATGTGGCCGTCGTGGTAGATGTCGCGCAGAAACAGATTCAGCGCCGTGATGCGCTGCGTCAGGCCGCGCTCGATCACATCCCATTCGGCGCTGGTGATGATGCGCGGCAGCAAGTCGTAGGGAAAGATCCGTTCGGTGCCCTCGTCGGCGCCGTAGACCGTGAACGTCACGCCCTGATTGAGGAAGTTCTGGTCTGCTGCCGTCTGGCGCCGTTCCAGCTCATCGGCCGGCAACTCGAGCAGGCGCTCGTAGAGCCGGGTGTAGTGGCCGCGCGGGCGCTGTGGCGCGGCGAACATCTCGTCGTATGCGGCGCCGAGCTGATACCGTGCGAATGGCGCAGCCGGCGCCGTCGGGTCTGCAGACATCATGCGGCCATCCTCGCTGCGGCGGCTAGGCTCCCATCCTATCAACCGTGCCGGCGCCCGTCAACGCACGTTGTATCCATGCCAACCCAACCATCACTTGTGCAGTCTGCACAGTCCCCCGCCGGCGCCATCCGATGCTGCCATCCTATGCTATAGTGATGGGGTGAGCGTTCCCGTGGCGGGGCGCCGGAGCTCGATGAGAACTGTCATGCGATCGCTCGTACGTTCGTTTGGTACCCTGCGGCCCTACTGGCCGCTCGCGCTCGCGGCCCTGCTCAGCCTGATCGCCGTCACCGCGGCGAACCTGGTCTCGCCGCGCGTGCTCGGCGCGATGATCGACGACGGCATCCGTGCCGGCCGGATCGATGTGCTGGTCAATCTCGGCCTGCTGCTGCTGGCCATCGCGCTGGTGCGCGGCCTCGTCAGCTTCACCCAGGGCTACGCCTCCGAGAAGCTCTCGCAATCCGTCGCATACGACCTGCGCAACGAGCTGTTCGCGCGCATCCAGGCGCTCAGCTTCTCGTACCACGACCGCGCCCAGACGGGGCAGCTGATGACGCGCATCACCAGCGACGTCGAGCAACTGCGCAGCTTCGTCGGCATGGGCCTGCTGCAACTCGTCAGCGCGATCGCGATGACCGTCGGCAGCGTCGTCGCGCTCTTCGCCCTCAACCCGCTGCTCGCCGCAGTCACGATGCTCACCATTCCGGCCACCGCGGTGATCGTCATCTACTTCATGCGCGTGGTGCGCCCGTTGTTCAGCCAGATCCAGGCGCGGCTCGGCGTCCTCAACACCATCCTGCAGGAGAACCTCGCCGGCGTGCGGGTGGTGCAGGCGTTCGCGCGCGAACCCTACGAGGCGCAGCGCTACCGCGCCGCCAACGAGGGGCTGCTCGACATCAACATCAAGACGGTACACGGCCTGTCATCGGCCTTCCCGCTGATCTTCCTGATCTCGAATCTTGGGACGCTGGCGGTGATCTGGATCGGCGGCTACCAGGTCTTCGACGGCGCGCTGACCATCGGCGGGCTGGTGGCGTTCAACACCTATCTGGCGCTGCTGATCCAGCCGCTGATGATGCTCGGCATGATCATGGCGCAGGTGACCCGGGCCGCCGTCGGCGCCGAGCGCATCTACGAGATCCTCGATGCGCCCGGCGAGGTGACGGACCGCCCCGACGCCCGGCCGCTGGCCACCGTCGCGGGCCGCGTCGCCTTCGAGCAGGTGTCGTTCGGGTATGGCGCCCACGGCAATGCCGATGCCGCGCTCATCCTGCGCGAGGTGTCGTTCGTCGCCGAGCCGGGCATGAGCATCGCGATCCTCGGCGAGACGGGCAGCGGCAAGAGCACGATCATCAACCTCATCCCGCGCTTCTATGATGTCACCGCCGGGCGCGTCACCATCGACGGCCACGACGTGCGCGACGTGACGCTCGAGAGCCTGCGCCGGCAGATCGGCATCGTCCTGCAGGACACCACGCTGTTCAGCGGCAGCATCCGCGATAACATCGCCTATGGCCGGCCCGACGCCATGCTCGGCGACGTCGTCGCCGCCGCGCGCGCCGCCCAGGCCGATGCCTTCATCGCGGCGCTGCCCGCCGGCTACGACACCATCATCGGCGAGCGCGGCGTGACGCTCTCGGGTGGCCAGCGGCAGCGCATCGCCATCGCCCGCGCCCTGCTGCGCGATCCGCGGATTCTCATCCTCGATGACAGCACCTCGGCCGTCGATGCCGAGACCGAATACCAGATCCAGCAGGCCCTCGCGACGCTGATGCGCGGCCGCACCAGCTTCGTCATCGCCCAGCGCATCAGCACCGTCCGCAGCGCCGACCTGATCATCGTGCTCGCCGGCGGGCGCATCGCCGCCGCCGGCAGCCACGACGAACTGCTGCGCGAGAGCGCGCTGTACGGCGAAATCATCGACTCGCAGTTTGGCGACCACGCCGGGCAGGGCGTCGCCGCCACGGAGGAGGCGCTGGTACGGTCATGAAGCACAATCGGCTGTTCATTGCCCTGGTGCGCTTCGGCGTGCGTCTGCACGTCGCGCTGTTTCGCCTGACCGGCGGGCGTCTGCTCGGGCGCAATACCATCCTGCTGACGACGCGCGGTGCGCGCACCGGGCGACTGCACACGGTGGCGCTGGTGAGCCTGCGCGCCGGCGGTGATTATTTCGTCGTCGGCTCGTGGGGTGGCAGCGAAACCGACCCACATTGGTTTCGCAACCTGCGCGCCAATCCGCGGGTGATTCTCGAGGCCGGGCCGGACCGGATCGCCGCCGTCGCCACCGAGATCACCGAGCGGGCGACCTATGATGAGCTGTGGCAGCGGCTGGTGCTGCTGAACGGGGTGTATCGCACGTATCGCGAGCGCACGACGCGGCATCTGCCGATCGTGCGGATCAGCCCGCTGTGGACGAATGACGCACACGGCAAGCGTGTGCCGATGCGCCGGCGCGACTGAGCGCCGCACGGGACGGGTAGGGAAGCCGATGTGGCATGGTGGATTGCAACGCATGGCGGAGTTGCCGCAGGAGCGCGCCGGCGAGGGCCGGAAGGCGGCGCGGCGGATGCTGGCCTATCTGGCGCCGTACCGGCGCGAGTTGCTGCTGGTGCTGGGGCTGACGCTGGTCGCGGCGGTGGCGACGGCGGCGGCGCCGGTGCTGATCGGGCGGGCGATCGATGAGGCGATTGCCAACCGCGATGCCGCATGGCTCACACAGCTGATGCTGTGGCTGCTGCTGGTCTACCTGGTCGGCGCGGCGGCCGGGCGGACGCAGTTTCGCCTGATGGGTGCGATCGGCCAGCGCACGCTGGCGCGCATGCGCGGCGAGATCTTCGACTCGCTCCAGCGCCTGTCGCTGCGGTTCTTCGACCGCCAGCCCGCCGGCGATCTGATGTCGCGCCTGACGAACGACACCGATGTGCTCAACCAGTTGTTCGGCCAGGGGCTCGTGCAGGTGCTGGGTAGCCTGTTTGGCCTGGTCGGCCTGCTGATCGCAATGGTGGCGCTCGACTGGCATCTGGCACTGGTGAGCTTTGCGGTGATGCCGTTGATCCTGCTCACCACCAACCTGTTTGCGCGTATGTCGCGCCGGGCCTTCCGCCGCACGCGCGAATCGCTCGGCGACGTCTCCGCCGAGATCCAGGAAGAGATCGCCGGCGTCAAGGTCGCGCAGGCGTTCAGCCGCACCGCCGTCAATCAGCAGCGGTTCGCCCGGCGGAATGCTGCCAATCGTGATGCCAACGTCACCGCGACGGCGATCACCTCGGCGTTCAACCCGGCCGTCGAGGTGCTCGCGTCGCTGGCGACGGTGCTGGTGGTGGCGTATGGCGGCTGGCTGGTGCTGCAGGGCCTCAGCACGGTCGGCGTCGTCGTGGCGTTCATCACGTACGTCCAGCTGTTCTTCCGCCCCATCCAGGCGCTGGCCTCGTTCTACACGACGGCCCAGGCGTCGCTGGCGGCGTCGGAGCGCATCTTCGCGCTGATCGATACGCCGCCGGACCTGGTCGATCCACCGGATGCGCTGACGCTGCCGCGCATCGCCGGTGAGGTGCGTTTCGATGCGGTGTCGTTCCACTATGGCCAGCGCGTCGGCCAGCACGATGACGCGACGCCACTGGTGCTGCACGACGTCGCGTTCGTGGCTCGCCCCGGCCAGACGATCGCCATCGTCGGGCCGACGGGCGCCGGCAAGACGACGCTGGTGAACCTGATCGGTCGGTTCTATGATGTGACTGCGGGGGCTGTCGCGATCGACGGCGTCGACGTGCGCGAGGTGCGCCTGGCGAGCCTGCGGTCGCAGATGGGCGTGGTGCTGCAGGAGAGCTTCCTGTTCGCCGGCACGATCGCCGAGAATATCCGCTACGGCCGGCTCGATGCGAGCGATGCCGAGGTCGAGCAGGCGGCGCGGGCGGCGAATGCCCACGAGTTCATCGAGCGCCTGGCCGATGGCTACCAGACGCGCATCGGCGAGCGGGGCAACACGCTGAGCCAGGGGCAGCGCCAGTTGGTGGCGATCGCCCGCGCGCTGCTGGCCGACCCGCGCATTCTCATCCTCGACGAGGCGACCAGCAGCGTCGACACCCGCACCGAGGCGCTGATCCAGGCGGCGTTGCGCCGCCTGCTCGCCGGCCGCACCAGCTTCGTGATCGCGCATCGGCTGTCGACGGTGCGCGATGCCGATCTGGTGCTGGTGCTCGAGGCCGGCCGTGTCGTCGAGCGCGGCACCCACGCCGAACTGCTGGCGCTCGACGGGATGTATGCCGAGCTCTACCAGCGCCAGTTCCGCGATGCACCGCTGGTGGCCCATGGCTGAGCGATCGGATCTGCGCACGACGCTGGCGGTCGCCGCCGGGCGTGGCGCGGCGTGGGCGAGCCGTGCGCTGCGCCGCGGCGGCGGCACCAACATCGCCGGCGTGGTGGCGCGGCGCGTCGCGCCCGATGTGCTCCGGCAGTTGGCGCGGCGCGTCGATCGCGGCGTCGTGCTGGTGGCCGGAACCAACGGCAAGACGACGACGGCGCGCATGCTGGCGGCGATCCTCGAGCATGCCGACTGGCGTGTGGTACATAATCGCGCGGGCGCGAACCTGGTGAGCGGCGTGACGGCGACGCTGCTGCGGGCGCCGCTGCCGGCTGATGTGGCGGTCCTCGAGAGCGACGAGGCCGCGCTGCCGGCGATTGTGGCGGAGACTGCGCCACGCCTCGTGGTGCTGCACAATCTGTTCCGCGATCAGCTCGATCGCTATGGCGAGATCGACACGCTGGCGCGGCGCTGGCGCGAGGTCTTGGGAGCGCTGCGCGCGCCGTCGCTGATTCTGGCGAATGCCGATGATCCGGCGGTGGCGGCGGTCGGGCATGGCCTGGCGGCGCCGATGGTGACGTTCGGCATCGATGATCCATCACGCGCCAGCGATTCGGGTGCGCACATCGCGGATTCGCAGTTCTGCCGGGCGTGTGGCGCGCGGCTCACGTATACCATCCGCTACTATGCGCACATCGGCGTGTATCATTGCGCTGCCTGCGGCCTGGTCCGGCCCACGCCACGCTATCGCGCCAGCCGGATTGTGCCGCGCGATGATCAGGGCAGCGAGCTGACGATCCAGCTCCCCGCCGGGCCGCTGACGTTCACGCTGCCGCTCCCCGGGCTCTACAACGCTGCGAATGCGCTGGCCGCCGCCGCCGCCGCCAGCGAGCTCGGCGTCGCACCGCCGGTGATCGCTGCGGCGCTGGCACAGTTCAGCGCGGCGTTCGGCCGGCTCGAGCGCGTCGACGTCGCCGGTCGCCCCCTGCTCCTGGCACTCATCAAGAACCCGGTCGGCGCGACCGAGACGCTGCGCATGATCGCCGAGGCGCATCCGGTGGCGCCGCACCTGCTGGTCACGATCAACGACCGCCACGCTGATGGTACTGACATCTCGTGGCTGTGGGACGCCGAGTTCGAGCGGCTGGCGGGTAGCGTGGCCCGGGTGGTGGTGAGCGGGACGCGCGCTGCCGATATGGCGGTGCGGCTGCGCTACGCAGGCGTCGCCGATGAGCGCCTGGTGGTCGAGCCGGCGGTGGCGGCGGCGCTCGATGCCCTGCTCGCCGCGCCTGCCGATGTGCCGCTGGTGGCCCTGCCGACATACACCGCGCTGCTCGATCTGCGCCGGGTGATGACGGCGCGCGGCTGGGTGCGACCCTTCTGGGACGACTGAACGACGAGCGCGCCCTCGGGCTGCGCCACGCCCCCGTGGATCGCATGTCGCTGTGTGGGCTGGCATTCCGCCCGGCTCCCCGCCGCCCGGGCTGTGCCCGGTGCCCACGGTGTGGCCCTGTGCCGGGATGGCGCCCGGCGCGCCGGCGCGCGTCAGGCGGGGAGCACCGGCGCCGGTGGCCTGGGAACCAGGCGCGCCAGCACGATGCCCAGTTCGTCGAGCAGATACATCGGAACGGCCGGCAGCAGCAGGTTGTATGGATCGCCCGTCGGCGTGATCAACGCCGCCAGGATCGTGATCACCACCATCGCATAGCGCCGCGTGCCCGCCGGCTGCTGCGCGCTCACGATCCCGATGCGCGCCAGCAGGTAGATCACTGCCGGCAACTGGAAGATCACGCCGGCCCACCGGGCTTCGGCCGCACGTGCCAGCCACGGCGCGCGGCCTGCGTCGCCCGGCCGCAGCGGGACGCTTGCCCCCGTGCGGTGGCGCGCGTCAGGCGGGGAGCACCGGCGCCGGTGGCCTGGGAACCAGGCGCGCCAGCACGATGCCCAGTTCGTAGAGCAGATACATCGGAACGGCCAGCAGCAGCAGGTTGTATGGATCGCCCGTCGGCGTGATCAACGCCGCCAGGATCGTGATCACCACCATCGCATAGCGCCGCGTGCCCGCCAGTTGCTGCGCACTCACGACCCCGATGCGCGCCAGCAGGTAGATCACTGCCGGCAACTGGAAGATCACGCCGTTCCACAGCAGGAGCGTCGCTACCGTCCCCATGAAGCTGTCGACCGTCGGCATCGTGCTGATCCGCTCGGTCTGGCCATAGCCGAGCAGGAACTCGAGCGCAGCGCGGACGGTGAAGAACCAGCCGAAGGCGATCCCGGCGATGAACAGTTCGGTGACAAAGGGCAGCGCGATGAACACGATGCGCTTCTCGTGGGGTAACAGCGCCGGCGCGAAAAACGCCACGATCTGGTAGATCACCACCGGCATCGCCAGCGCGACACCGACGACCAGCGCGATGCGCATGTAGCTGAGGAAGATCTCGCCCACGCCGATCGCCTGCAGAGTGATCGCGGGCGCAAGCTGCTCCACCATGAACTCGGGAAGCTGCTTGCCGATCAGATTGGGGCTGTTCACCAGCCAGAACCCGATGGCAGTGCCGATCGCGATCGCCAGCGCAGCGCGTACGCCGCGGTCGCGCAGTTCGATCAGGTGCGGCACGATGTTCTGCCAGAAGTCGCCGACGCCGAGGTTGCCCGGCAAGAAGCTTTCATCCAGCGGGTCCGGATCGTCGCCGGGGAATGGATCGTGGACCAGGATGCGCACCACGATGGCGTTGATCAGCGGGACGACCAGCAGCGCCACCAAGATGGACGCGCTCAGGAGGACTGTGGGACTCACGGTCGCCTCTCGTCGGATTGCGCCACGGCGGCGTCGACCGCGGCGGCGGCACGCGTCAGCATCTGGAGTTGTCGGCGGAGCTCGGCGAGCTCCTCGGCGAGCGTGTCCACGCGCTGCTGCAGCGCCTCGTCGCTCGCGCTGCGCATCGGCGGCTCGGTCGCCCGCGCGGCAGGCCCACGGGCGATGGGCTGTCCGTCAGGTGGGCGTACTTCGAGCGGCCGCGGCGCGCCGGGAGCGCTGGCGCGTTGTCTCGCATCGTCGAGCGCGTTACTGACGGCACCCCCCGCCGTCGCAGCGGGCGCGGTCGTGCGCGTCGCCGCAGCGGGCGTGGTCGTCGCAGCGGGCGTGGTCGTCGCAGCGGGCGTGGTCGTCGCGGCGGGCGTCGCCGTCCCGGCGATCATACTCCTGGTGTCGAGCCGCACCTCCGTGCGCGCCACTTCATCTGCCGCCGAGGTGATCTGGCGGGAGGCATCAAGCAGATCGCCGCGCACC